>NZ_WTVE01000001.1:0-352 GCF_022496685.1 Pseudomonas sp. B707
GGTCGACGACAACGGCACCACCGCCAACGCCACGCTGGACGTGAACATCGTCGACGACCTGCCAAAAGGCGTGGACGACAGCAACGCCGGCACCGCGTCGGAAACCAACCTCACGCTGAGCGGCAACGTCCTGATCAACGATGTGCAGGGCGCCGACCGCGTACCAACCGGCCCGAATGCCGGCCCGATCACGGCGGGCACTTTCACCGGGACTTACGGCACCCTGGTGCTGAACGCCAACGGCACTTACACCTACACGCTCAACACCAGCGACGCCGATTTCAAAGCGCTGCACGGCGGCGGCAACGGCACTGAAACCTTCACCTACACCATCACCGATGCCGACGGCGAT
>NZ_WTVE01000002.1:0-3024 GCF_022496685.1 Pseudomonas sp. B707
ATTGCTTGGGTGTTATATGGTCAAGCCTCACGGGCAATTAGTATTGGTTAGCTCAACGCCTCACAGCGCTTACACACCCAACCTATCAACGTCGTAGTCTTCGACGGCCCTTCAGGGAACTCAAGGTTCCAGTGAGATCTCATCTTGAGGCAAGTTTCCCGCTTAGATGCTTTCAGCGGTTATCTTTCCCGAACATAGCTACCCGGCAATGCCACTGGCGTGACAACCGGAACACCAGAGGTTCGTCCACTCCGGTCCTCTCGTACTAGGAGCAGCCCCTCTCAAATCTCAAACGTCCACGGCAGATAGGGACCGAACTGTCTCACGACGTTCTAAACCCAGCTCGCGTACCACTTTAAATGGCGAACAGCCATACCCTTGGGACCGGCTTCAGCCCCAGGATGTGATGAGCCGACATCGAGGTGCCAAACACCGCCGTCGATATGAACTCTTGGGCGGTATCAGCCTGTTATCCCCGGAGTACCTTTTATCCGTTGAGCGATGGCCCTTCCATACAGAACCACCGGATCACTAAGACCTACTTTCGTACCTGCTCGACGTGTCTGTCTCGCAGTCAAGCGCGCTTTTGCCTTTATACTCTACGACCGATTTCCGACCGGTCTGAGCGCACCTTCGTACTCCTCCGTTACTCTTTAGGAGGAGACCGCCCCAGTCAAACTACCCACCATACACTGTCCTCGATCCGGATAACGGACCTGAGTTAGAACCTCAAAGTTGCCAGGGTGGTATTTCAAGGATGGCTCCACGCGAACTGGCGTCCACGCTTCAAAGCCTCCCACCTATCCTACACAAGCAAATTCAAAGTCCAGTGCAAAGCTATAGTAAAGGTTCACGGGGTCTTTCCGTCTAGCCGCGGATACACTGCATCTTCACAGCGATTTCAATTTCACTGAGTCTCGGGTGGAGACAGCGCCGCCATCGTTACGCCATTCGTGCAGGTCGGAACTTACCCGACAAGGAATTTCGCTACCTTAGGACCGTTATAGTTACGGCCGCCGTTTACCGGGGCTTCGATCAAGAGCTTCGCGTTAGCTAACCCCATCAATTAACCTTCCGGCACCGGGCAGGCGTCACACCCTATACGTCCACTTTCGTGTTTGCAGAGTGCTGTGTTTTTAATAAACAGTCGCAGCGGCCTGGTATCTTCGACCGGCGTGGGCTTACGCAGCAAGTGCTTCACCCTCACCGGCGCACCTTCTCCCGAAGTTACGGTGCCATTTTGCCTAGTTCCTTCACCCGAGTTCTCTCAAGCGCCTTGGTATTCTCTACCCAACCACCTGTGTCGGTTTGGGGTACGGTTCCTGGTTATCTGAAGCTTAGAAGCTTTTCTTGGAAGCATGGCATCAACCACTTCGTCGCCTAAAGGCAACTCGTCATCAGCTCTCGGCCTTAAGATCCCGGATTTACCTAAGATCTCAGCCTACCACCTTAAACTTGGACAACCAACGCCAAGCTGGCCTAGCCTTCTCCGTCCCTCCATCGCAATAACCAGAAGTACAGGAATATTAACCTGTTTTCCATCGACTACGCTTTTCAGCCTCGCCTTAGGGACCGACTAACCCTGCGTCGATTAACGTTGCGCAGGAAACCTTGGTCTTTCGGCGTGGGTGTTTTTCACACCCATTGTCGTTACTCATGTCAGCATTCGCACTTCTGATACCTCCAGCAAGCTTCTCAACTCACCTTCACAGGCTTACAGAACGCTCCTCTACCGCATCACTTACGTGATACCCGTAGCTTCGGTGTATGGTTTGAGCCCCGTTACATCTTCCGCGCAGGCCGACTCGACTAGTGAGCTATTACGCTTTCTTTAAAGGGTGGCTGCTTCTAAGCCAACCTCCTAGCTGTCTAAGCCTTCCCACATCGTTTCCCACTTAACCATAACTTTGGGACCTTAGCTGACGGTCTGGGTTGTTTCCCTTTTCACGACGGACGTTAGCACCCGCCGTGTGTCTCCCATGCTCGGCACTTGTAGGTATTCGGAGTTTGCATCGGTTTGGTAAGTCGGGATGACCCCCTAGCCGAAACAGTGCTCTACCCCCTACAGTGATACATGAGGCGCTACCTAAATAGCTTTCGAGGAGAACCAGCTATCTCCGAGCTTGATTAGCCTTTCACTCCGATCCACAGGTCATCCGCTAACTTTTCAACGGTAGTCGGTTCGGTCCTCCAGTCAGTGTTACCTAACCTTCAACCTGCCCATGGATAGATCGCCCGGTTTCGGGTCTATTCCCAGCGACTAGACGCCCTATTAAGACTCGCTTTCGCTACGCCTCCCCTATTCGGTTAAGCTCGCCACTGAAAATAAGTCGCTGACCCATTATACAAAAGGTACGCAGTCACAGAACAAAGTCTGCTCCCACTGCTTGTACGCATACGGTTTCAGGATCTATTTCACTCCCCTCTCCGGGGTTCTTTTCGCCTTTCCCTCACGGTACTAGTTCACTATCGGTCAGTCAGTAGTATTTAGCCTTGGAGGATGGTCCCCCCATATTCAGACAAAGTTTCTCGTGCTCCGTCCTACTCGATTTCATGACTAAGAGACTTTCGCGTACAGGGCTATCACCCACTATGGCCGCACTTTCCAGAGCGTTCCGCTAATCTCAAAGCCACTTAAGGGCTAGTCCCCGTTCGCTCGCCACTACTAAGGGAATCTCGGTTGATTTCTTTTCCTCAGGGTACTTAGATGTTTCAGTTCCCCTGGTTCGCCTCTTGCACCTATGTATTCAGTACAAGATAACCATCTTGTGATGGCTGGGTTCCCCCATTCAGACATCTCCGGATCAAAGTCTGTTTGCCGACTCCCCGAAGCTTTTCGCAGGCTACCACGTCTTTCATCGCCTCTGACTGCCAAGGCATCCACCGTATGCGCTTCTTCACTTGACCATATAACCCCAAGCAATCTGGTTATACTGTGAAGACGACATTCGCCGAAAATTCGAATTTCTCAACTAAGAGAACTCACAAATTTTACCTTAGCCTGATCACCACCAGTGAAAGTGG
>NZ_WTVE01000003.1:0-637 GCF_022496685.1 Pseudomonas sp. B707
GCCACCAATTCGGTTGCCGAGGGCGGTTCGATCACTTACACCGCCACACTGACCAACGCTGCGAGCACTCCGGTGACCGTGACCTTGAGCAACGGCGCCGTAATCACCATCGAAGCTGGCAAAACCACCGGCACCGTGACCGTCGACGCACCGAAAGACGACGTCTACAAAGACGCCGGCAAAGTCGAAGCGACCATTTCGACCGCCACCGGTGGCAACTTCGAGAACCTGGTGCCAAGCACCGTTCCGGCCGTGACCCAGGTCACCGATACCATCGACACCACCACGGTGAAACTCACCGCGACCACGTCGGCGGCTGAAGGCGGCACCGTCACCTACACCGCTACCGTTGGCGCGCCGGTGACTGGCTCGCCAGTGACCGTGAACCTGTCGAATGGCCAGAGCATCACCATCGAAGTGGGTAAAACCACCGGCACCGTGACGACCACGGCACCTAACGATGCGCTCAACGGCCACGCGCCGCTGACCAACGCGATCACCAACGTGACGGGCGGCAACTACGAAAATCTGGTGGCCGACAAAACGCCGGTCAGCACTACCGTGACCGACACCGTCGACACCACCAACCTGTCGCTCAGCGCGACCGGCACCGTGGCCGAAGGTGGTTCGATCACCT
>NZ_WTVE01000004.1:0-290873 GCF_022496685.1 Pseudomonas sp. B707
GAATTTCTTGACGACCATAGAGCGTTGGAACCACCTGATCCCATCCCGAACTCAGAAGTGAAACGATGCATCGCCGATGGTAGTGTGGGGTTTCCCCATGTGAGAGTAGGTCATCGTCAAGATTAAATTCCGAAACCCCAATTGCGAAAGCAGTTGGGGTTTTGTTTTGCCCGCAGGAAAGTTTTTGCTCACGTTTGAGCACGCGTTGTTGGTTACCATGTGCGTCCGTTCGGCAGGAGGCAGGCAATGCAACTCAAGTTCAGTCACGTCGATGTACTCGTCAATAACCTCGAAGAAGCCTGCGCGTACTACGCGCAAATATTAAAGGCGAGAACCTCCAGGACGCTGGTGTGGGAGCGGGGCGGCCTGCATGTGCGTTATGCGATTGCGTTGATCGGGCAGGAGCGTTTCATGCTGGTTCAGCCATTGGCCGGGAATCTGCGGGAGCTCCTGGATAGCGCAGGCGAGGGCATGATCTACCGTCACTGCTATTCGACTCCCGATATCGAAAAAGCCTACGACGAGCTTGTCGCTGAAGGCGTACAGCCCGAAGATGAAAACGGTAAACCGTTGGTCCGCGAACATCTCCAATCACCGGCAGGGGCACGCATCATCTGGTTGCCCAAACGCTTCGGCCACTTCTCGATCGAAATCCTCGAGGAAGAGACGCTAGAGGCATTTATCGAAGACGCGTTTGCCTGATAGCTTCCCCTCTTGTGATACGCCATCACTACCCCGTATAAGAGCGACTTTCATTTCCGATATCAGAGTAGGGTGCACGCATGAGCAATGCCTGGAACGAGGGATATTTCACGGACGAAGGCTACACCTACGGGTATAGCCGGGAAATCAATCCGGTTTTCCAGCGTTATTGTCTGCTGCTGCGCGGTTTCGCCACGCTGGAGAGCACCGACGGTTATCACTGTGAGCTGGGCTTTGGTCAGGGCGTTTCGATCAACATCCATGCCGCGGGCAATCCAGGCTCCTATGTCGGTACCGACTTCCACCCGGGTCAGGCGTCCCATGCCATCGCTCTGGCCAGAGACTGGGGCAGCGATGCGCGACTGTATGACGACAGCTTCGAGCAGTTGCTGGCCCGCCATGACTTACCTCAGTTCGATAGCATCAGCCTGCATGGCATCTGGACCTGGGTCAGCCGCGACAACCATAAGCTGATCGTGGAATTCGTCCGCCGTCATCTCAAGCCAGGTGGTCTGCTCTACGTCAGCTACAACTGCTTCCCGGGCTGGTCGCCTCAGGCACCGTTGCGCCAACTGTTCAGTCTGCACGACCGTTTCGCCAGCCAGCCGTCTGCGCGCCCTGATCAACGTATCGACGCTGCGCTGCAATTTTCCGAAGCGCTGCTGGCTGCAAATCCTAAATATGCCAACTCCGCACCGGGGCTGGACGCCAAGCTCCAGAGCATCAAGGGTCAGGATCGCCAGTACGTCGCCCATGAGTATTTCAACCGCGACTGGAACTGCATGTATTTCACCGACGTGGTGGATGCCCTGGCACCCGCCAAGCTCGATTACGCCACGACAGCCGTGCCGCTGGACTCCGTCGACCCGCTCAACCTGAGCGCCGAAGGCATGGACTTTCTGGAAGGTATCGAGCATCCCGTCATGCGTGAGCAGGCGCGTGACTACTTTGTGAACCAGAGTTTCCGCCGGGATCTTTATGTGCGTGGCGCCAACAAGCTGTCCGCCTCCGAGCACCGTGAGCGGATGCTCAGCACGCGCTTCGTCCTGTTGCAGGCAGCCGACAGCGTGCCGGCCAACGTCACCGGTCCGGCGGGCGCAGCGACGCTGCAGGCAGAGATCTATGGCCCGGTACTCGCAGCCCTGGCGGATGACGCCTATGTGCCGAAGACCTTGCGGCATTTGCTGGATCTCGTGCCCTCGTTGGCCTATGGCGACGTCGAGCAGGCCCTCAACGTGCTGATCGGCATGAGCGTTGTAGCGCCCTGTCAGAGCGAGGCGGCTGAAAAGCTGGTGCAGGCCCGTTGCAACACCCTCAACCTGCAGCTGTGCAAGCGTTCGTTGTACGGCAACAGGATTCAGACCCTGGCGAGTCCGGTGACCGGTGGTGGCGTGACGGTCAGCCGCTTCCAGCAGTTGTTCCTGATCTCGATCAAGCAAGGCAAAAAGCACCCGGCTGAATGGGCGCAACTGGCGTGGGGCATCATCGGCGGCCAGGGCGAAGGTCTTCTGAAGGACGGCAGGGCCCTGACCACCGCTGAAGAAAACCTTGCCGAACTGACCTGGCAGGCTCAAGCGTTTGCCGAGAATACGCTGGTGATTCTCAAGACTTTGAAAATCGTCTAGTCGAGACGAGGGACGGCGCAGCGGTCGTGGCGCAAATAATCCTGAAACGCTTGGCGCAAGAGCCTATCGCTCACCGGACCAGTCCATTCGGCCGAGTGAGTGTGAGCATCGGCACTGCGGCCGCCACAGGGTCGCAACTGGACACGGTACAAGGCTTGATCGCTGCGGCAGATCAGGCGCTGTATCAAGCCAAAGGGGCGGGCCGCAATCAGCTCGCCAAAAGTGTCGCCAGCGAAAGCTACTCTCCGTACACCGGGTAATCCACATAGCCTTCGGCATGGCCGCCATACACCGTGGCCGGGTTCAGCGAATTCAGCGGCCAGCCATTGGCGATCCGCGCGGGCAGGTCCGGGTTAGCCATGAACGGGCGACCGAAAGCCACGAGGTCCGCCAATCCGGATTCAAGCAACCGCGCACCGCTTTCGGCGTTGTAGCGGCCCGCGTAGATGATCGCGCCGCTGAAGGTGTCGCGTACCGCTCGACGGAAGGTTTCCGGCATCACTGGCGCGTCGTCCCAGTCGGCTTCGGCGATGGACAGGTAGGCGATGCCGACGTCTTGCAGCACCTTGATCGCTTCGATATAGGTGGTGTGAGGGTCTTCCTCGACCATACCCAGATAAGTCCGCGCTTCATCGGTGGTGGTGAACAGCGGCGCAAAGCGCACGCCGACCTTTTCCTTGCCGATGCATTCGGCGACCCCGGCCACTACTTCGCGCAGAAAGCGCAGACGGTTATGCAGCGAACCGCCGTATTGATCGGTGCGCAGGTTGCTGTGGGCGGAGATGAACTGGTTCACCAGATAACCATTGGCACAATGCAGTTCGATACCGTCGAAACCGGCGTCCATGGCATTGCGCGCCGCCTGGATGTACAGCTGAACCAGTTCCTGGACTTCATCGGTGGTCAGCGCTCGAGGCGCGGACGGCGGAACCAGAGCGCCCACACCGGGCGCGGTTTCGATGAACACACTGACCCGGTCGGTGGCGATGGCGGAGGCCGACACCGGTGCGTCGCCATTGGGTTGCAGGGCAGTATGGGATACGCGACCGACATGCCATAGCTGCGCGAAAATCACGCCGTCACTGGCGTGGACAGCCTCGGTGACCTTGCGCCAACCGGCAATTTGCTCAGGTGTATGAATGCCCGGGGTCCAGGCGTAACCCTGGCCACGGGGTTCGATCTGAGTGCCTTCAGTCACCAGCAAGCCCGCACCGGCCCGCTGCTGGTAATACTCGGCCATCAATTCATTGGCGACATTGCCCGGTTGGGTGCTGCGCTGGCGGGTGAGGGGCGGCAGGACTATGCGGTTTTTCAGGATGTGGCGGCCCAGGGTGACGGGTGTAAAGAAACTGCTGTGGTTCATGGAAATACCTTTTCATGGCCTTATTAGACCAGTCGACTATTCAAGTGGCGAAAAAAGAACACCGTGCAACGCACACACGGTGTCCGGATCAGTTGTTCGAGGATGTAGCGGAAAGCTTCAGCCCAGCAGCTTCAGCAGTTTTTCGGCGACAGCTGCCGAGCTGGCAGGATTCTGGCCGGTCACCAGTTTTCCATCAGTCACTACATGAACCTGCCAGTCGGCAACTTTGGAATAGCGACCGCCAAGACGCTGAAACTCGTCTTCGATCAGGAAAGGTACGACATCCGTCAAACCGACGGCCGCCTCTTCGGAATTGGTGAAGCCGGTCACTTCGCGATGCTGGATCAGCGGTTTACCGTCCGTATCGACCACATGACGCAGTACCCCCGGTGCGTGGCAGACAAAACCATGGGGCTTGTTGCTGCGCGCGAAGGCTTCGATCAGGGCAATCGAATGCTTGTCTTCGGCCAGGTCCCAGAGCGGGCCATGGCCACCTGGATAAAACACGGCATCGAAATCTTCGGCGCGGACGTCGGCCAGGCGGCCGGTGCTCGCGAGTACCTGTTGGGCCGCAGGGTCCTGGCGGAAACGGTCGGTTTCAGTCGTCTGAGCGTCGGGCTCGTCGCTCTTCGGATCCAGCGGTGGCTGACCGCCAGCGGGCGAAACCAGGGTGACGTCGGCACCGGCGTCCTTGAAGGCGTAGTAGGGGGCGGCGAACTCTTCGAGCCAGAAGCCGGTTTTCTTGCCGGTGTTGCCGAGTTGATCGTGGGAAGTCAAAACCATCAAGATTTTCATAGAGCACCCTGGGTTGGTCTGGCGGCGGTCATGAGCAAGGGATTCGCACAGGATCGGCACCGGGAAAAGGTTTGTCGGGGCGCAGCATAGTTTCCAATTAGACCAGTCGTCTAGTAATTTTTTCTTCCAGGGTTTTTCATGGACAGGTGTGGCAAACTCGCGTTCCTTTGAGATAAACGACTGGTCTATTGCCTGGTAATTCGTGCCCCATGAAACCGACCTACGACGACACCCGCCAACATTTGCTCGACACCGGCCACCGGATGATGGCCGAGAAAGGCTTCACCAGTGTCGGCCTGAACGAGATCCTGCAGACCGCCGGCGTGCCCAAGGGCTCGTTCTATCACTACTTCAAATCCAAGGAACTGTACGGTCAGGCCTTGCTCGAGGATTACTTCGTCGACTATCTGGCGGACATGGAGCGACGCCTGACGCTGCCCGGCCTGAGCGCCTATGAACGGCTGATGGATTATTGGCAAGGCTGGCAGGATCGCTGCACCCTGGAAGGCCATGGCGACGAATGCCTGGTGGTGAAACTCAGCGCCGAGGTGGCTGACCTTTCCGAAACCATGCGCCTGACCTTGCGTGATGGTGCAGAGCGAGTGGTGGCGCGCATCAGCGAGTGCATCGAACAGGGCCAGGTCGAAAAAAGCTTGCCTGAGGGCGATGCTCGGCAACTGGCTGAAACCCTGTATCAACTGTGGCTGGGGGCCAGTTTGCTGAACAAACTGCAACGCACAGGACAGTCGTTGAGTACGTCAATGGCGACCACGAAACGCCTGTTGAGCGTGTGAGCAGGAAATAGACGCAAGAGGTGAGAGTCAGCTGCACAAACGAATGGGAATGCCTATCAATTGCGCGGCGAGTGGTATACCATCCGCCGCGTTTTTGCTGGCAGTTATCCCCTTCGTTCTGGCCTATCCGTAAGGTTTTCTCCTCATGCGTCGAACTCTGCTGTCCATCTGTGTGTTGCAAACGTTGTCTCCCTTTGCTTGGGCCGAGCCATCCGATTCAACGGTGTCAGCGCTGGAGCTGGAGGCAACCGATGTGGTCGGTACCGCGGATTACGAAAGAGCGGACGGCCCGGTACACGGATATCGCGCGACCCGTTCGGCCAGCGCCACCCGAACCGATACCTCGATCCATGAAACCCCGCAGTCGATCAGTGTCGTCACTAAAGACGCGGTCGAAGACATCGGTGCTACCCGGCTGCAGGACGCACTGGATTACGCGGGCGGCGTAGGGCGAGCCAACAATTTCGGCGGCCAGGGACTGACCACGTTCACCGTGCGCGGATTTACCACCGGCGAGTTCTACCGTAATGGTTTCCCGATCAACCGCGGTTATCCGAACATGCCGGATGCCAACACCATCGAGCGTCTGGAAGTCTTGCGCGGGCCGGCGACCATGCTCTACGGCCGTGGCGATCCGGGTGGCACCTTCAATGTCGTTTCCAAACAACCGTTGCCCGAGCGCACGGTCACACTCGGCAGCCAGTTGAATGACCAAGGCATGCGCCGCGGTACCCTGGATGCTTCCGGTCCGCTCGATGAAGAGGGGCGTCTGGCCTATCGCCTGAACGTGGTGGGCGAGGGCGGCGATACCTTCCGCGATCACGTCGAAACCGAACGCTACGGCGTGACCCCGGTGCTGACCTGGCAAGCCAGCGATGACACCCGAGTGATCTTCGAGGGTGACTTCATGCGCAACAATCATCCGCTGGACCGGGGCGCGACGCGTTATCCCCGGCAGATCGGCACTGCCTCCCGTGACACCTTCTTCGGTGAACCGGACGCTGGCAAATTGCACAACGACAACAACATGGCGCAATTGCGCTTCGAGCATGTGCTCAATGAGGACTGGACGCTCGGCGGTGGCTTCCAGTGGCTCGACGGTACCTTGCAGGGCAATGCCATTGAAGCCAACGGCATTGCCGCCGACGGCCGGACCCTGGGACGAAATTTCAACTACCGCAAGCTGGAGTGGACCGACAAGGACACTCAGCTCAACCTGACCGGTCACTTCTCCACGGGCGGCCTGCAGCACACATTGCTCACCGGTATCGAATACGAGGACTACGACTACCAGTCGATCATCCAGCGCTCCAGCGGCGCGGTAAGTGCCTATCCGATCGATATCTTCAATCCGGTGTATGGGCAGCCCCGTCCGGCACTGACGCGCACTCCGACCCACGACAAGGAAAATCTCAAGACCTACGCCGCGTTCGTACAGGACCAGGTAGCGCTTACCGATCGGTTGAAAGTCCTGGCCGGCGCACGTTTCGAACGCTTCGAACACGACTACGAAACCTACGTGCCCGGCGGCAAGAACTGGCAGGCCAGTGACAATGCCGTGACGCCCCGCGTCGGTGTGATCTACGACCTGACCGACACCCTCGCGGTCTACGCGGACACCGCGCGTTCATTCAAGCCCAATACCGGCGCGAGCCGACAGGGCGGGGGCTTTGAACCGGAGAAAGGCAAGTCCTGGGAGGTGGGCGTCAAATGGGAAGCGCTGGATCATCAGTTGAGCGTTGACGCGGCGATCTATCAGATTGAAAAGCGCAATGTCCTGACCACTGACCCGGTGGACTCGACTTTCAGCGTGGCTGCCGGGGAAGTGCGCAGCCGGGGATTTGACCTCAATGTCGCCGGCAACCTGACCCCCGAGTGGCGTGTCATCGGTGGTTACGCCTACGTCGATGCCGAGGTGACCAAGGACAACGTGATCCGCTCCGGCACGCGACTGATGAACATCCCGAAAAACAGCTTCAGCCTGCTCAACGTCTATGAGTTCCAGGACGGTGCCCTCAGTGGTCTGGGTCTGGGAACAGGCCTCAAATATGTCGATGAGCGCGCGGGTCAGACGGCGAACACCGCGTTTTCGATGGGGAGCTATACCGTTGTCGACCTGCTCAGCTACTACAAGGTCAATGACAAGGTGCGCCTCAACTTCGACCTGAAGAACCTGTTTGACCGGGACTACGACGAGGGTGCATTCGGTAACGTCTACGCCTATCCGGGGGCACCGAGAACGGTGCAGGTCGGCATTTCTTACACGTTGTAGTCGGGGTCTGGAATCTGTCAGCGGGGGCTGTGGCCCCCGATGACTGTGAGGTTCAGCCGGTCACACACCCTTGCGGAGTCTTTCCGGCAAAACTGTCCACCAGGCTCGCCACAACCATCTCGCCCATGCGGGTGCGGGTCTGCAGGGTCGCACTGGCGCGGTGCGGTTGCAGCACCACCTGTTCCTGGGCAAACAAGGCTTCAGGCACGTTGGGCTCATCGACGAAAACATCCAGCGCCGCTCCCGCGATCTCACCGGCCGTCAGGGCCGCCACCAGATCGGTTTCGTTGACCAGTTTTCCCCGGGCGACGTTGATCAGGTAGCCGCCCTTGCCCAGGGCCTGCAGCACGGAGGCATCGATGATGGCTTCGGCCTTGTCGGCGGCCGCCGCGAGAATCAGCGCATCACTGTCGCGGGCCAATTGCTTGAGGTCGGCGATGAAGGTGTGGCTGATATCGCTCATCGGTTGCAGGTCGGTGTAACTGATCGGACAGCCAAACGCGGCAGCGCGAGTGGCGACCGCTCGGCCGACCCGGCCCATGCCCACGATGCCGATCCGCATGCCGGACACCTGACGTGCCAGCGGCAGCGGTGCAAGCGGCGTCGGGCTCTGCGGCCACTGGCCCGAGCGCACGTAACGGTCACTGGTACACAACCCACGGCACACGGCGATCAGCAAGCCGATGGCCAGGTCGGCCACGTCTTCGGTCAGAGCCCCGATGGTCGCCGTCACGCGGATCCCGCGATCCCGGGCGTAGGCCAGGTCGACCGCATCGGTGCCGACACCGTTGACCGCCACCACTTCCAGTTTGGGCAGTTGCGCCATCAACGCCTGACTGATGCCCGTGTGGCCACCGGTGATCACGCCGCGAATGTTGGCGCCGTGTTCCTGCAAATACGCCGCTTTGTCGGCCTGCTCGAAATAACGCCTGATCGTGAACAGTTCGCCGAGACGGGCATTGATTTGCGGAATCAGGATCGGGCTCAACTGCAAGACTTCTGGCTTCATGTAAACCTCACTTACGCAATAAAAAAGCCGGCTCAACCACGGCCGACAAACGGCATGGCAGTGGCCATGACGGTCATGTTCAGGACGTTGGCCGACAGGGGCAGACCGGCGATGTAGCGCACGGCGTCGGCGACATGCTTGACGTCGACCATCGGCTCCACGGCGATGCTGCCGTTGGCCTGGCGCACGCCTTTGGTCATGCGCACCGACATTTCGGTCAAGGCATTGCCGATATCGATCTGGCTGCAGGCGATATTGAAGTCCCGACCATCCAGCGCCAGGGATTTGGTCAGCCCCAGCACCGCGTGTTTGCTGGCGGTGTACGCGCTGCTGAAAGGACGCGGGGTGTGCGCCGAAATCGAACCGTTGTTGATGATGCGTCCGCCCTGTGGCTGCTGCCGGCGCATGAGTCCGAACGCTCCTCGGGCGCAGAGAAAAACACCGTTGAGGTTGGTGTCGATCACATTTCGCCACTGCTCGAACGTCAGCTCATCCAGCGGCACGGCGGGGGCATTGACCCCGGCGTTGTTGAAGACCACGTCCAGGCGTCCGTAGACTTCGGCAATGGTTGCAAACAGCTGATCGACACTGGCCGGGTCGCGTACATCGGTGGGCACCGCCAGCGCTTCGTTTCCTTCGCTGGCCGCCAGATCGACCAACGCCTGCAAGGGTTCGGGGCGGCGTCCGGCCAATACCAGTGTGTATCCGTCGGCCAGCAGGCCCAGGGCTACGGAACGGCCGATCCCGCTGCCGGCGCCGGTCACCAGGGCAACTTTCAAGGGTTGAGTGTCAGACATCTTGTTGTTCTCCTTTTTTCCAATCACTTAAGGCCAGACTCAAGACCGGGGGCCGACGCGCATTTCGAGTTGGCCAATGCCGTCGATCCCGGCGCTGATGACGTCGCCGGGTTGCAAGACATCGACGCCGGCGGGGCTGCCGGTCATGATCAGGTCGCCGGCCTTGAGTGTTACGGATTGCGAGATGCGGCTGATGACTTCACTCACCGACCAGATCTGGCTGTCGAGACGATCGCGCTGGCGTTCTTCACCGTTCACGCTCAACCATAATTCCCCTTCGAGCCGACCGGCCCGAGTGACCGGCACAATGGCGGTCATCGGTGCGGCGCCGTCAAACACCTTGGCACCTTCCCATGGCAAACCGTCGCGCTTGGCCAGGCGCTGTACGTCACGACGGGTCAGATCCAGCCCGGCGGCGTAGCCCCAGACATAGGCCAGCGCCTGGCTCTCGGGAATCTGCGAGCCGCCTTCGCCGATGGCCACGACCAGTTCGATTTCATGGGCGAACTCTTCGGTCAGTGACGGGAAGATCACTTCGCCGGCAGCGTCGACGACACTGCTGGCCGGTTTCATGAAGAACACCGGTGGCTGACGCGGTTGGCCCAGCGTGTCCGGCCACGGGTAGTTACGGCCGACGCAAAACACGCGTCCGACGGGAAAGCGTTGCTCACTGCCGACAACCGGCAAGGTCACTGGCAGATCCGGGGTAAAGACGTACTCGGTCATGTTCATCCTGGTGCAAGTCCTGTGTGAAAGGTCAGCGTACGGCGGCAATCGTTGGCGAAGTTGGACGAAAGCCACCTCCTGTTGGAGAAAACGGTGATTCTTGCTTCAGCGTGTTTTCAACTCGATGCGGTACAGGCGGCCGAGCAACAATGAATAGGAGAGGGTGCCGATCAGCGCCACGGCGCCGATGAACCAGAACGCCCAGGCGAACGAGCCGGTGGCGTGGACGATGGCGCCGATCACGATCGGGGTCACAATGCCGCCGATGTTGGCGGCCAGGCTGGTGATCCCGCCGGTCAGCCCGATCAGTTCCTTGGGCGCCACCTCCGACACCGCCGCCCACGAGGACGACGCGATGCCCTGCGCGAAGAAGGCAATGGTCAGCACGGCGATGCAGATGACGTTCGAGTCGGTGAAGTTCACCAGCACGATCGACATGCCCAGCATCGACCCGACTACCAGCGGCAATTTCCGGGCGAAAGACATTGAATAGCCACGACGGATCAACAGGTCGGAGACGATGCCGGCGAGCAGGATGCCGACCGTTGCGCCCACGAAGGGCATCACGGCAAAGATCCCGGCCTTGATCGTGGTCAGATGGCGTTCTTCAATCAGATAGGTCGGGAACCAGGTGAGGAAGAAGTACAGCGCCGAGGTGCTGGCGAACTTGCCGATACAAATGGCCCAGACCTGGCGATAGCTGAACAGCTCGGCGATCTGCCGCCAGTTGAAACGGGTGCGTTCCTGGCTGCTCTTGACCAGTCCGCCACCGGCCTCGATGTATTTCAACTCTTCTTTGCTGACCTTCTTGCAGTTCAGCGGATCGCGATACAGATACAGCCACAGCACACCGAAGACGATGCCGAGCGCGCCGGTGCTGTAGAAGACATGGCGCCAGTCAAAGGTTGTGGCCAGCCACAGCAGGGCACCGGTAAACAGTGCCGTGCCCAGGTACTGCCCGCAGACGTAAATGCTGCTGGCCAGTCCCCGTTCCCGCGCCGGAAACCATACGGTTACCGCACGGCTGTTGGCCGGAAACGCCGGCGCTTCCATCGCCCCGACGGCCAGACGCAAGCCGAACAGCGAAGCGAAACCCGTGGCGAAGCCTTGAAACACCGTGACGGTCGACCAACTGATCAGTGAAACCCCGTAGGTGAAGCGTGAGCCGAAGCGGTCGGCGATAAATCCGGCCGGCACGAGAGCGAGTGCGTAGGTCCAGGCAAAGGCAGAGAAGATCAGCCCCATTTCGATCTTGTCCAGGCCCAGGTCCTTGGCCATGAACGGGGCGGCGATCGAGATGTTCACCCGGTCGATGTAATTGATGATCGTCGCAATCAGCAGCAGCGAGAGCATGAACCAGCGTCGGCGCGTCGGCAGCCGCCGGGAAGAGACGGCGTCCCTGTCGCCGGCAATCAACGGCGGGGCGGTGGTGGGGGAGGTGTGTGAATTCGACATGAGTGGACCTCGTTATTGTTAGAAGTGTCGAGTTGTTTGCGGACAGCCGACGCCGTTGCCCGCTGTTCGGGGGCAAGGCAATCGAAGTTGAAACCAATGGCAAAAACGGCCAGGGTCAGACGTTCAGGGACGTCTTCCGGCTGGCATCGTCGGTAAAGGGTGGGGAGGGGCGGCGGGGAGCAATTGCAGATTCATGACGTGCGCACCTTTTTTGTTTTTGAATGAGGTTGGGCTGCATGGGAAATACAGTGGTCGTACAACCTCTTGAAATCAATCAAGGTGTTAGATCATTTTTTCCGAAGAAGGGCGCGTCGGATAAACCTGTCCAAAAAAAGTCCACACAGTAAATTTTCCATATGCTCTCTGCTTTGTTTTCTATCCGACTGTTTTTAAAAGGAAAAAGTACTGAATTTGCGGACGCGTTTTTTGGACAGTGATCATTGGCAGTGGCGGTGTAGAAAAAACACTGAGTCTGGCGTCGTCGTATGACTGCTTGAAGGGGCGGCGACGAACCTTCAAGATGAGCCAAGCCGATAACTCGGTAACGCCAGGAAAACCTGCCCAAGTAACCTGTCGAGGATTCTCAAGAAATGACGTCACAATGCCGTGTGCCCACCTACGTCATGCAGCAACGCAGCGAGATGATGGATTTCTACATTCGTGACAAGAAAGGTCGCCGCGCCGAGACTGGCCCGCACCGACACGAATACTTCCAGATCCAGATCAACCTCGGCGGCGACACGGTGCAGCACATTGGCAACGCGGTTCGTCCGTTTCCGCGTAACGCACTGGCGTTTATCCTGCCGCACCGTGTGCATGTGATCCCGCATCCGGCGGACAGCAATTTCATGGTGATCAACTTTTCCCAGACCTTTCTGTTGCCGCATTTGCAGTGCGACCCGATGGATCTGGAGGAGGTATCGATTCTCCTGGCGCCCGAACTGTCGCCGTTTCGCTTTCAGGAGCATTTGGATTTCATTCTGGGGAATGAGGATTTCAACGAGGTCTGTGGCCTGATCGAACAGATGCGCAGGCTGGACGAGAATCGTCAGTTCGGTACGCGCGAAGTGCTCAAGGGATTGCTGCTGCAACTGGTGGGCAAGGTGTGCGTCCTGTATGCCGAACCGCTCAAGCGCCTGGCGGAAGAAAACGCAGCACAGGCCAGTCGACGGGATGCACTGAGCCGGATGTTCGAGTACTTGCGCAAGAATATTGCCGACCCCGATCTCAATCTGATCAAGGTGGCGGCGGCGACCTACCTGTCACCGACTTACCTCACGCACTGGCTGCGCAAGGAAATCGGCAAGACCTTCACCGAGCTGGTGCTGGAACGCAGAATGCACGCGGCGCGCAATTACCTGCTCAATGGAGCCCGGCCAGTGGGCGAGGTGGCGAGGCTGTGTGGTTTTGCGGATGAAGCTTATTTCTCCCGGCGCTTTCGCCAGATCCACGGCCAGCCACCTGGACAGTTCCGCCGTCGGCAACTGGACCCCGACACCCCGCAGTCACCTGTAGATGCCTGATCGGCTAATGCGACGAAACATAAACCGAGGCCGACGTCGGCGCAGGCAACGCATACGTTGCCTTCATCCACTCGATCTCCGCTTGCGGCGTTCGGCCGAAGAACCGTTTGAACTCGCGGCTGAATTGCGACGCGCTTTCATAGCCGACACTGAACGCCGCCGCTGACGCGGTCATCGCGTGGCGCAACATCAAAAGTCGCGCCTGATGCAGGCGTGTCGACTTCAGGTATTGCATGGGCGAGGCGTCCGTCACGCTGCGAAAGTGCAGGTGAAAACTGGGTACGCTCATGCTCGCTTCGCGGGCCAGTTGCTCGACGTCCAGGCGCTCCTGATAGCTGCTGTGGATCTTGCGGATCGCCCGCGTCACCTTGCCGAAGTGTCCCTGTCGATTGAGTGCGGCGCGCATCGAGCCGCCTTGTTCGCCGGTCAGGATGCGGTAATAGATTTCCCGCAACAGCGCTGGCCCCAATATCTGTGCCTCACCCTCAATACTCATGGCTTCGAGAAAGCGCAGCGTCGATGCGCGCAGGCGGTCGTCCATCGGCGAGGCAAACATGCCCTTGGGTGGCGCATCACTCGGGCCGTGAATCTCATCCACCTGCGGCATCAACTCGCTGGCCACCTGGAAATCGAGTTGCATATAGATCGCGAGCATTGGCTCGTCCTCAGAGGCGTCGGTCTCCATGGTGAAGGGGATCGGAACCGACACCACCAGGTAATGCTGGGCGTCATACACGTAGATGTCATCGCCCAGATACCCGCGCTTCTGGCCCTGACAGAGAATCACGATGCCGGGGTCGTACAGCACCGGCGTGCGGGTCAGTGGCCGGTTCGAGCGCAGGAAGCGCACGCCCTCCAGCGCGCTGAGGTTGTAGCCCTCGACCGGTGCCAGCGTTTCCATGAGCTGCACCATGCGCGAAGTGCTTGGGTCGGCCTGTTTCATCGGGTTCTCTCTGTGGGCCGTTCAATGGTCGGTGGAACGGGTCAGCGCTTCCCATTGATCGATCTCGCTGGCGGCGCGTTTCAGCTTGTCGCGCACCAGGTTCAATGCATCGCTGCCCAGCAACAGATGCGCTGGCGGAGCAGGGCTGGCGATGATCTGCAACATCGCCTGCGCCGCTTTGCGCGGATCACCGAGTTGCTTGCCGCTTTTGTCTTCGCGGGCCTTGCGCACCGGATCGAAACTGGCGTCATAGTCGGCGATGCTGCGCGGTGTGCGCTGCATCGAGCGACCGGCCCAGTCGGTTCGAAATGAACCCGGTGCGACGGCGGTCACGAAGATATTGAACGGCGCCAGTTCCTTGCTCAGGGTATCGGAGATGCCTTCGAGCGCAAACTTGCTGCCACAGTAGTACGCGATACCCGGCATGGTGATTGTGCCGCCCATCGAGGTGATATTGAGAATATGACCCGCCCGCCGCTGGCGAAAGAACGGCACAAACGCCTTGGTCACCGCGACCGCGCCGAACACATTCACGTCGAACTGGCGGCGCATGTCCTCCAGCGGCGATTCTTCGAAAATGCCTTCGTGACCGTAGCCGGCGTTGTTGACCAGCACATCGACCGGGCCGTGGGTCGCTTCGACAGTCGCCACGACGCCTTCGATGCGGTCGAAGTCGGTGACGTCCAGCAGCACGCCGTACGCATTATCGATAGAAAGAGCCTGAAAGGCTTGCAGATCGGCTTCGTTGCGCACGGTGCCGATGACGCGGTGGCCGGCATCCAGCGCTTCCTTGGCCAGCGCGTGGCCGAAGCCGCTGCTGACGCCGGTGATGAAGAGGGTTTTGGTGGTGGTCATGACGGGCTCCAGTTAATCCGGTTTCAACTCATGGTATCCATCGAAGAAACACTCCCCTATGTCGGTTTGTCTTTGATCATTGCCTATTCCTATCAACGGCGCGACAAACGGCCAATGAGCTTTTTGCGTTGCTCCAGGCATCCAGGCTGGAACAGACCGCAACCGCTGATATCCTGCGCAACAACCGCCGATTAGCCAGGACGAAATGAAGACATCAACCCGTTGGCCCGCAGACGATAACGAGTTGGCGCAATTGCGCGCGTTCAACCGCAAGCTTGCCCGGCTGCCGCGCTTTCGCATCCGCAATCGCATCACCCCACGGGCGATTCAGTTGTTGTTGCGCCTAAGCCAATTGGGCGGCGCAAGAAAGTTGCTCAAGCACGGGCTTAAGGCCGAACGAAAAGTGGTGGGTGTCGACGGCGCGTCAGTGCCGGTGCGGATTATTCGGCCAAATACAAAGGCCAAAGGCGTAGTGCTGGATTTCCATGGCGGCGGCTGGGTCATCGGCAACGCGCAGATGAACGATCCCCTCAACATCGCCATGGTGAAAGCCTGCGACGTGGCAGTGGTCTCGGTCGACTATCGGCTTGTGGTCTCGACTCCGATCGAGGGCGTCATGCAGGACTGCCTCACGGCGGCCCGCTGGCTGCTGAGCGATGACTGCCGCGAGTTTGCGAACCTGCCCGTTATCGTCGTGGGCGAGTCGGCAGGCGGCCATCTCGCCGCCGCGACCCTGTTGCAACTCAAACAGTGGCCTGACCTGCTCGAACGGGTGAGCGGGGCGCTGCTGTATTACGGCGTCTACGACCTGACCGGAACCCCCAGCGTACGCAACGCCGGGCCCGATACCTTGCTGCTGGATGGGCCGGGGATGGTTGAAGCGCTGCAAATGCTCACTCCGGGATTGAACGATGAAGAGCGCCGGCAGGCGCCGTTGTCTCCGCTGTACGGTGACTTCACCGGTTTTCCGCCAGCGTTGATGTTTGCTGCGCAACTGGATCCGCTCAGGGATGACACGCTTGAGTTGGCTGAGCGTTGGGGTAGAGCGGCGGAAGTGGAGGTGCATCTGTTGCCGGAAACCGCACATGGGGTGATTCATTTTCCGCTGGGGTTGGCGGGGAAAGTGCTTGGGTATAGTCGTGCGTGGGTTGCGGGGCGGCTTGTTGAGGGCTGAACCATCGACCCTCACTCAGCCGCCACCTTGAATTGCTCGAGAATAAGTTCAGCCAATGTCCTGACAGGCTCGGTGAAACTTCGCCGAGGCCTGTGCACCAGTCCGATATCACGATGGAAGGTGTGTTGGCCGAGATCAAGCGCCCGCACACCTGACGGCCATTGCTGATGGGTGGCCGTCTGCGGCACGAGCGCGACCCCTACGCCATTTTCCACCAGCCTGATGATGGCCTCCAGCTCATCCAGCTCAGAGACTTCACGCAAAGTGAAATGCATCTGTCGCAGGAAACGATCGACCTGCCTGCCGCCGAAGGAGGAGCGGTCATAGCGAATGAACGGCAGGCTTGAGAGCAGTTCGATCCAGTCTTCTCCCGGTACGTCCTTGGGCACGATCAGACGGTAGGGTTCAAGCGCCAGCGTGGTCCAGCGCAGATCGCTTTGAAGCGAGAAGGGCGGCCGAATGATCGCTGCCATGTCGATTTCGCCGGTGTCCACCAGATTCACCAGCTCCATGGAAAGACCGGGCACGACACGCGTTCGGCATTCCGGGCACTGCTGGTGAAACCTGGCGAGTGCGTCCGGGAGAAACGATCGCTGGACTGAGGCGATTGCGCCGACGTTGACCAGAATGCGGGTGGAAAGACCGACGGTGGTCGATCCCAGGTTGTCGTAAAGACGAAGCAGCTCCTGCGCCTGAAGCAGGACTTGCTGGCCCATCCTGTTGAGGTGGGCCGAGCGTCCTTTTCTGTCGAATATTTCAAAGCCGAGCTCGGCTTCCAGACGTTGAATCTGGGCGCTCACCGCCGCCTGGGTGAGGCCGATCCGGTTGCCGGCAGCCGCGAAAGTGCCTTCCCGGGCGACGGCAATGAGGGTCTTGAGTTCTTTGATCATTCACAAATATTAGTTGTGTTTCTGAGAAATATATATTGATTTTTTTGCTGTCAGTGTCGCCCTACGATGTGCTCACCAACCACAAAAACCGTATCGGAGTCCTGATGAGCCTTTCGCCATTCCACCTCGCCATCCCCGTGTACAACCTGGCTGCAGCCCGCACTTTTTACGGTGAGGTCTTCGGCCTGGAAGAGGGTCGTTCCAGTAACCAATGGGTCGACTTCAACTTTTACGGGCATCAACTGGTGATTCACGAACACCCGAAAACCGCGTCTCAGGAAAGCGTTCACAGCAACCCGGTCGACGGGCACGACGTTCCTGTTCCTCACTTCGGCATCATCCTGGGATGGGAAGAGTGGGAAGCGCTGGCAGAGCGCCTCAAGTCTTTCGGTACCGAATTTGTGATCGAACCTTACATTCGATTCAAAGGACAGGTTGGCGAGCAAGCCACCATGTTCCTGTTCGACCCTTGCGGCAATGCCCTCGAATTCAAGGCCTTCAAGGATATGAGCCAGCTCTTCGCCAAGTAAGAAACGCAATGGCACAACGGCGTTGTGCCATTTGATCTCAAGTGAGCTGGAAGCTCATGACTCTAGCAACTGCCGATTGATGCAGTCCTTTCATTCCAACAAGAAGGCTAGACATGAAACGTATTCCCCTGGTGTGGCAAATCGTTGCCGGGCTGTTGCTTGGCGTGCTCGTTGGTTGGTACTTCAATACCCATCCGCAGTATCAGTCGTGGGTCAGTACGGAGATCCTGAAACCGCTTGGCGATATCTTCATCAAGATGATGAAGATGGTGGTCGTGCCTATCGTGTTCTGTTGCATGATCCTGGGTATCGCCGGAGGCGGGGATAACAAGTCGTTCGGCCTGATGGGCATCAAGTCGCTGGGCTATTTCTTTGCGATCACCGGCCTGGCCATCGTGATCGGCCTGTGTTTCGCGAACCTCTTCGAACCCGGTACGGGCACCGATATTTCGGGCATCGCACACGGTGCTGCCGCCATCACGATGGAGCCTACGAAGGGCGCGCTCGTGATTGTGCAAAACATCGTTCCGGATAACGTTCTGGTGGCGATGTCCGAGGCGAAGTTGCTTTCTGTGCTGTTCTTCGCGGTGTTGTTCGGTGTCGCGCTCAACGCATTGCCCAGGCAGAAAAGTGCACCTGTGGTTGCGCTGGTCCAAGGCATTTCAGATGCGATGTTCAGGATCGTCTCGATCGTCATGGCCTATGCCCCGATAGGGGTGTTCGGCATGATCGGTGCGACCGTCGCTACCTTCGGTTTTGCCTCGTTGTTGCCCCTGCTCAAGTTGATTGGTGTGGTTTATCTGGCGCTGATCGTCTTCGCATTGGTAGTGCTCGGAGGAATCAGTTACCTGATCGGCGAGAACATCTTCAAGTTGATCAGGTATTTCCGCGACGAGTTGATTCTTGCGTTCTCCAGTGCTGCCTCTGCAGCGGTCATGCCGCAGTTGATGAGCAAGCTGGAGAACTACGGCGTACCACGGCGCATTGTCAGTTTTGTGGTGCCAGTGGGGTACGCGTTCAACCTCGATGGCGCGTCGATCTTCCTCGGCGTGGCGACAATTTTCATCGCCCAGCTTTATGGAATCGATCTGTCGCTTTCTCAGGAAATCCTGCTGGTGGTGACCATGGTGCTGACCTCCAAAGGTGCTGCCGGGGTGCCTGGATTCGCCATCGTCATCCTGTCGGCCACGTTGGCGTCTGCCGGTCTCCCGCTGGAGGGCGTGGCACTGATCGCCGGTATCTTCAGGATAATCGACAGCGGCACCACCACCCTGAATGTATTGGGCAATGCGATTGCGCCCCTGGTGATCGCCAAGTGGGAGAGGGTGACTCTTGAGCCTTCGCGCACCCGCCCGGACGTACAAAAGGCCTGACGATCACAAGGAGCACTGACGGCGCTGCACGAGTAAACGCCTGCTGATGTACAGGCGATTTTTTTCATCAAGTTACTAGACGACCGGTCTGATATTGAAGGTATGCAACATGATTGATAACAGTCGCAACACGGATCTTTTTTCTCCCATGCAAATGGGCGCCCTGCAATTGACCAACCGGATTGTCATGGCGCCCGTGACCCGCAGCCGGATGGCTGAAGACGGCGTTCCGAACGAACTGCACGCGACTTACTACGCACAGCGCGCGAGTGCCGGCTTGATCATTGCCGAAGCGACAAACATTTCGGCGCAGGGGCGTGGCTACGCCATGACGCCGGGGATCTGGTCGGACGCGCAGGTGGCGGGGTGGAAAAAAGTCACGGACGCCGTCCATGCCGCAGGTGGCCGGATTGTCAGCCAGTTGTGGCACGTGGGGCGTTTTTCCAGCGTCGAGTTGCAGCCCGACCGCGCCGCTCCCGTTGCGCCCTCGGCGATCAAGGCAGAAGGCAGCACCTACACCGAGAACGGCTTTGTCGAAGTGTCGATGCCCCGGGCGCTGGAGACATCGGAGATTCCCGGCATCATCGAGCAATACAAGCGCGCCGCTGAAAATGCCAGGCGTGCCGGTTTCGATGGGGTGGAGGTTCATTCGGCGAACAGCTATCTGCTCGACCAGTTTCTGCGTGACTCGACCAATCAGCGTACTGACCGGTACGGCGGCACCATTGAGAACCGCGCCCGACTGACGCTTGAAGTCACTGAAGCGGTGATTTCGATCTGGGGCAGTGACCGCGTCGGCATCCGTCTTTCGCCGGTCACGCCCGATGCCGGAAACACGCCTCCCGACAGCAATGTCATGGCGACTTACGGATATCTGATTCAGCAGCTCAACCGACTCAATCTGGCCTATCTGCACTTCGTCGAAGGCGCCACCGCGACTTCGCGAACGGTTCCTGATGGCGTTGATATGGATGCATTGAGCGCGCAGTTCGAAGGCCCCTTCATCGGCAATAACAACTACGACCTCGAGATGGCACTGAAGCGCCGGGCGCAGGGCCGGATTGACGCGGTGGCGTTCGGGCGCCTGTTCATTTCCAACCCCGACCTCGTGGAGCGCCTGCGTCGGGGCACCGAACTGACCATCGCACCACGCGAGAGCTACTACGGCGGCGGCGCCAAGGGCTACACCGACTGGCCAACGGCTGACCATTGATGTGTGCGCCCTGAACCGGATCGGCGCAGGGCGGCTTGATTGAAAAAACATTCACAGCAAACAGGAGTTCGTCATGAGCCATCCAACTTACGTGCAGGAATACAACGCAATCGTCGAAGTGCTCAGCCAGTACAACGAAGGGGGAGCGAAGGCTGACAGCGCCTTGATGAAGCCCGCGTTCAATGCGCAGGCGACCATGTTCGGGGTTGACGACGGCAAGCTCGTCGGCGGCGCGATCCAGAATCTGTATGACGTCATCGACAGCGCGTTTCGTCCATCCCCCGAAGCCGAAGCCGCGATCGTCCGCATCGACATCGTCGGCACGGCCGCGAGTGCCCGGGTCGATACCGACAACGTGTCGGGGTTCCGTTTCACCGACTTCTTCAACCTGCTGAAGGTAGACGGCAAGTGGACGATCGTCAGCAAGATCTACCACACCCACCCGAGCGCCTGAGCCCTCGTCTTCTGCCCCGGCAGTACCGGGGCAGCACCGTTTACGCCTGATCCATCGCCTCGGCCACGCCCTGATCCTCACCCAGAAACCCGCCACTCTGATGCTGCCACAACCGCGCATAAGTGCCGTTTTTCGCCAGCAGTTCGGTGTGGGTGCCTTGCTCGATGATCCGTCCCTCATCCATGACAATCAGTCGGTCCATCGCCGCAATCGTCGACAGCCGATGGGCGATGGCGATCACGGTCTTGCCCTGCATCATTTCATCGAGGCTTTCCTGGATGGCGACTTCGACTTCCGAGTCCAGCGCGCTTGTCGCTTCGTCCAGTAGAAGGATCGGAGCGTTCTTGAGCATCACCCGGGCGATGGCGATGCGTTGGCGCTGGCCACCGGAAAGCTTGATGCCACGTTCACCTACCAGCGTGTCGTAGCCGGTGTGGCCCTGACGGTCGCTGAGCTGGTTGATGAAGCCGTCGGCCTGGGCGTTGGCGGCAGCGCGCTGGATCTGCGCGTCGGTCGCGTCCGGTCGGCCGTAGGCGATGTTGTCGCGAATCGAGCGGTGCAGCAGGGACGTGTCCTGAGTGACCATGCCGATCGCGCTGCGCAGACTGTCCTGTGTCACCTGCGCGATGTTTTGCCCGTCGATGCGGATCTCGCCGCGATCCACATCATAGAAGCGCAGCAGCAGGTTGATCAGCGTGGATTTACCGGCGCCGGAGCGGCCCACCAGACCGATTTTTTCCCCAGGCTGGATACTCAGGCTCAAGCCGTCGAGCACCTGGCGTTCGCCGTTGTAGTTGAAGCTGACGTTGTCGAATTCCACGGCGCCGCCGGAAGGCACCAGCACGCCGGCGTCCGGCGCATCCTGCACCTTGGGGCCACGGGTCAGGGTATCCATGCCGTCCTGCACGGTGCCGATGTTCTCGAACAGCGACGTCATCTGCCACATGATCCAGTGCGACATGCCGTTGATGCGCAACGCCATGGCCGTGATCGCCGCCACGGCGCCGGTGCCGACTTCGCCGTGATGCCACAGCCACAAAGCGTAGCCGCCGGCGCCCATGATCAGCCCGACCACCAGCGCCTGATTGACGATCTCGAACTGGCTGACCAGACGCATCTGGCGGAATCCGGTCTGCTTGAAATCCTCCATTGCCGCCCGCGCAAAATGCGCTTCACGTTTGGAGTGGGAGAACAGTTTCACCGTGGTGATGTTGGTGTAGGCGTCCGACACCCGGCCCGTCATTGATGACCGCGCATGGGCCTGTTCCTGGCCGACCTGGCCCAGGCGTGGCACGAAATACAGCATCGCCAGCCCGAACAGCGCGACCCAGGCAATGAACGGAAGCATGAGTTTCAGGGCGAAACCGCCGGCCAGGGCGATGATCGCAATGAAATAGACGCCGATACCCGGTGCGATCTCGATGACGGTGAACAGCACTTCGCGCACGGCCAGTGCGGTCTGCATCACCTTGGTCGTGACCCGGCCGGAAAACTCATCGGAAAAGAACGAAAGGCTCTGCCGCAGCATCAGCCGGTGGAAATCCCAGCGCAGGCGCAGCGGCAGATTGATCGCCAACACCTGGTGCTGAACCATCGTGCGCAACGCCACCAGCCCGACGCTGGTCAGCAACACGATGCCGATGCCCCACAGCACACGGCTCTCTTGCCCGTTCACGTCGCCGCCGGCCTGCCAGGTCGAGAGCAGATCCACGACCTGACCCAGAAAGGAAAACAACCAGGCTTCGTAGATCGACACACCGGCACTGAGCAGCGCCAGCGCGAGGATATAACCGCGAGCGCCACGGGTGCAGGCCCACAGGAATCGCGCCAGACCGACCGGCGGTGGCGGCGCTTCGTCGGGCGGGAAGGGGTCGAGCCGTTGTTCAAACAGGCGAAGCATTGTGGGTCTCCGAATTCATCAGTTGCGGGGATTCTGCCACTTATCGATCACATTGAGGGGCTGCAGGTTCAGCGCATGATTTTTTGAGGGAAAACCCTCATTGTTGTAACGCTGACGCCTTACTAGCATGAACTCCGACATTGACCCACTCGATGGAGAGCACCATGGCTACCACGCAGACTGACGACAAGCGCCCAACCCCCGATCCGGCCGAGGACAACGCGTTTTTCCCCTCGCCGTACTCCCTCAGCCAGTTCACTTCGCCCAAATCCGATCTCGGTGATGCCGAGTACCCGAACCGTTACAAGGGCGGACGCTGGAAGGTTCTGATGATCGGTGCGGACGAGCGCTATCTGTTGACCGACAACGGCACCATGTTCTCCACGGGCAATCAGCCGGTTGAAACGCTGCTGCCGATGTATCACCTCGACAAGGCCGGTTTCGGCTTCGACGTCGCGACGCTGTCGGGCAATCCGGTCAAGTTCGAATTCTGGGCCATGCCCTCCGAAGACGCCGAAGTGAAGGGCTTCTACGAGCAATACCGCGATCAGTTCAAGCGTCCGCTCAAGCTGTCCCAGGTGATCGAAGAAGCGCTGGGCGAAGACTCGGACTACATCGGCGTGTTCATTCCCGGCGGGCACGGCGCGCTGATCGGCCTGCCGGAAAGCGAGGACGTGAAGAAAGTCCTGCAATGGGCCGTCGCCAAGGACAAATTCGTCATTACTCTGTGCCACGGCCCGGCGGCGCTGCTGGCGGCCGGCCTCGGCGAAACAAAAGATTCATGCATCTTCAATGGCTACCGGATCTGCGCGTTTCCCGATGCCCTGGACGCGACAACCCCTGACATCGGTTACATGCCCGGCCACCTGACCTGGAAGTTCGGCGAGCAGTTGCAGGCGCTCGGTGTGGAAATCACCAATCAGGGTATTTCCGGGGCCACGCTTCAGGATCGCAAGTTGCTGACCGGTGACAGTCCGCTGGCGGGCAATGCGCTGGGCAAACTGGCGGCGGCCGCGCTCCTCAAAGAGGTCACGTCGGGGTGAGCTCCGGACCTGCCGAGGCACTCTTGCGCGCCGCCCTCGACATCGAGGCGGCGCCCACGCTAGTGGCGATCCAGAAGGCCGTTCGCGGTTTCGCCGGGGCCTATGGTTACGATCGGTTCGTCCTGTTCTCCGCCACCTCGGCGTCGGAGGACGTGGTCGAGCGCATTTACTGGGTGGAAGGCGACTGGTTTGGTGATGGCACTGGCGTCGACGCCGAGACCTACGTTCAGCGCTGCCCAGTGACTCGCCACCTGTTGGACGCCCCCGAATCGTTCTTCTGGAGCAAGGTGCAGGAGGAGAGCGGCGAACTCTATCGGGTGGTTCGCTTGCCAAGCGGGCCGGGCGTGCATGGATTACAGATTCCGGTCTTCGGCCCGCAGGGGCTTGAAGGCGCCATGAGCCTGGGTGGCGAACAGATCGATGCTTCTGCGCGGACTCGACTGGCGCTGGGCATGCTCGCCTCGGTGGCGTTTTACGCTGCACGACGCTTGCTCGAAGCGCCGCTGGACGAGACGGCCGGAAAACTCTCGACCCGTGAGCGCGAAGTGCTGGCGTGGGTCGCTGCCGGTCGGCGGCAGGCCGACATCGCTGCCACCCTCGGTCTGTCCGGGCGCACGGTGGAAAATCACCTGCGTTCGGCCCGTCGGCATCTCGGCGTGGCCACCACCGCTCAGGCCATCAAAATTGCCATTCGCAAAGGGGAAATAAAGGGGTGAGGTTCTCACTCTGCCGGTGCCGTGCTTGAACGACCATGCAAAACTCCTATCATGCAAAGGGCCTGCGCCGGCTGTCTGTAACTGGCGCCGCCCCCTACGTTTTTTAGAGAGATCGATCCTCGTGGAGTCTTTTCCGGACGCATTGCACGAATCCCTCACGACCCAATTCATTTTCGGTCCGTTCTGTGTCGTTCCAGGTAAACGGCTGCTGACCCGCAACGGGGTGGCGGTCGAGATCGGCGGGCGGGCGCTGGATCTGCTGATCGCCCTGCTCGAGCAACCGGGACGCGTGCTGTCCAAGTACGACCTGATCGACAAGGTATGGCCCGACAGCGTAGTGGCCGAAGGCAGCCTGCGCTTTCATATGACCGGCCTGCGGCGGATTCTCGGCGATGGCGAGGAGCAGGCGCGTTACATCGCGACCCAGGTGGGCGTGGGTTATGCCTTCGTCGCACCGCTGGAAAGAAAACAGGCCGCTGTGCAACCGGCGCCCATCGTGACCCGAGCCATCGAGGGCGTGTGCAGTCTGCCGCCCCGGGCCAAACTGATCGGCCGAGAAACCGATCTGCAACTGGTCATCGACCACATGCAGCAACCGAGGCTGTTCACCATCGTCGGCCCCGGCGGCGTCGGCAAGACCAGCCTGGCCATCGAAGTGGCGCACCGCATCGCCGCCCAGGGCTACGAGCGCGTCAGCTTCGTCGATCTGGCGCAAGTGGAAGACTGCGCGCTGGTGCCGTCGGCGCTGGCCCGATCGCTGGACATCCCGGTGCAGGCGGAAGACCCGCTGTTTGTCCTGCTCGCGCATTTGCGCGAGCAGCGGTTGATGTTGGTGATTGACAACTGCGAACACCTGATCGACGCGGTGTCGACGCTCCTGGAGCAGATCAGCGACACCGCGCCGGAGGTCGGGGTTCTGGCCACCAGTCGCGAGCCGCTGCGGGTGCGTGGTGAATACGTGCACTGGCTCAATCCGCTGGAATTTCCCCGTGAGCCGCAACACCTCGGCGTTGAGGAGTTGCTGGCATTCCCGGCCATCAAGCTGTTTGTCGAACGCGCGTCGTCGAGCAACGCCGCGCTCTTGCTGGAAGCGGGCGGAGGGCAAATGATTGCGGACATTTGCCAGCGGCTGGAGGGCATGGCGTTGCCGATCGAACTGGCGGCGATGCGGGTCGCCAGCCACGGACTGAAGGCCACCCACGCACTGCTCGGCGAGCGTTTCTCGCTGGGCTGGTCGGGGCGCAGGACGGCGGTGCCACGCCATCAGACCCTGCGTGCCATGCTCGACTGGAGTTATGACCTGCTGTCGCCGCAAGAGCGCTTGGCGCTGGAGCGATTTTCGGTCTTCGTCGGGCCGTTCTCCCAAGAGGCCGCCGCTCAGGTGGTGGCTGAGTCGCAACACGAAAGCGCCACGGCGGCCGCGCTCCTTGATGACCTGGTGTGCAAGGGGCTGGTCACGGTCGATCACAGCGACTCGACGGATTCGTATCGCTTGCTGGAGATGACGCGCGCCTACGCCCGGGAAAAATTGACCGCGCGGGGAGAGGCCGAGGTCAATGCGCTGGCGTTCCGGCACGCGGCGTTTTACATGGATCTGCTCGGCCATCTGGGGACTGCGCCCGACGAAATTTTCCGTCATTCGGCGCGTCTGGCCAGCCAGTTGGGCAACGTTCGCGGTGCGCTGGAATGGAGCTTCGGGCCCCACGGCGATCCGGGACTGGCGTTGCCGCTGGCGGCCGCGAGTGCGCCGTTGTTCCTGCATTTTTCCTTGCTGGTCGAGTGCCGCACCTGGTGTTCCCGGGCGGTGGAACTGCTGGAGCTGGGGTACTACGGCACGCTCACCGAGATGGAGCTGCAAGCCGCGCTCGGTCTGGTGCTGATGTTCACCCGAGGCAACAGTGAAGCCGCCGAAAAAGCCTTGCTCCGGGCGCAGGATATTGCCGTCGCGCTGAACGACTACGGCTCACAGCTGAGGTTGCTGGGCCGCTTGCAGATCTTCTACGAGCGCATCGGTGATTTCCCGTCGTCGCTGGCCTGGGCGGAGCAGGCCGCCGTGGTCGGCAACATCCTCAACGAGCCCGCCGCCATCGCGATTGCCGCATCGCTGACCGGCATCTCCCATCATCTGCTGGGCAACCAGCGTCTGGCCCGTCAGGAACTGGAAAGCTCGCTGCGCAACAGCTTGCCGTCCCATCCCAGCAACACGATCTACTACGGCTTCGATCACCGCAATCGCACGGGGCTGGCGCTGGCGCGTTCACTCTGGCTGCAGGGCTATCCCGATCAGGCCCGGCGTTGGGTCGAGCAGATAGAGGCTGAAGCGTCGGCACTGCAGCATCCGGTCACCTACTGCATCGCCATGGTCTGGATCTTGTGCATCTATATCTGGACCGGTGATCTGGCGAAGGCAACTGCGAGCCTCGAGCGGTTCAGCGCCATCGCCGAAACCAACGCACTCGGCCCCTACATTGCCGCCTGCCACGGGTTGCGCGCGGCGATCGCCATCCGCGCCGAGGAGCTGGGGGATGCAGTTGCCATGCTGGAAGAAAGTCTGGCGCGGTTGCGCAGCATGCGTTACGAACTGCTCACGACCTCATTTGAAATCGCACTGGCCGAAGGCCTGATGCTGGCGGGCCTACACCAAAAGGCACTGACGCTGGTTGACGGCACCATCGCTCACTGCCGGCAAAGCGGTGATGCCTTTGCGCTGCCGGAGTTACTGCGGATCAAGGCCGGTATTCTCAAGGTGATCCAGGCCGACGATGTTCAGGCCATGCTGGCGGTTCTTGAGGATTCCATTGCGCTGAGCCGCGAGCAGGGCGCCTGGGCGTGGGAGTTGCGGTCATCGATGGATCTGGCCCGGTTCTGGCTTGAACAGGGTCAACCGGATCAGGCCCGGACGTTGCTCGGTGCCTGCCGCGAGCGGGCTTCGGAAGGCTTCGACAGCCTTGATCTGCGTCGGCTGGAAAGCTTCTGGCAGAGCCTGCCGGTCACGCAGGCGTAATCAGGGCGGCCATTTTCACCAGGTCCGCCAGCGAGCGGGCCTTCATCTTGCGCATCACCTTGCCGCGATGGGCCTTGACGGTGATTTCGCTGATGTTGAGGTCGGCGGCAATCAGTTTGTTGAGCCGCCCGCTGACCACTGAAGCCATGATCTCTTGCTCGCGCGGCGTCAGGGTCTTGTAGGCCTCGAGCAGTGAGCGCAGGTGCTTTTCTCCCTCCAGCGCCACACGACTGCTTTGCAGCGCATCGGCCATGGCGGCGAGGATCACCTCGTCATTGAACGGTTTGGTCAGAAACTCCACCGCGCCGGCCTTCAAGGCCCGCACCGTGCGCGGAATATCGCCGTAGCCGGTGATGAAGATGATCGGCATGTTGTGGCGTTCATCGGCAAGGGCGGTCTGCAGATCCAGGCCGCTCAGGTCGGGCAGGTTGATGTCCAGCACCAGGCAACTGGGCACCAGCGTTCGGGGCGCGTCGAGAAAATCCTGCGCGGACTCGAACAGCCGTGGCTGCCATCCGGCGAAGCGGATCATCAGCTCCAGCGACTCGCGCACGGAAATGTCGTCATCGACAACGAATACGACGGGCGTGACATCACTCATCGGTAATGCTCCACGGGAAGGGGCGATTGCGTTGTTCGCGTTCAACATGTCGATTCCTTGTTCTGTTCGGCTTCACGCTCAGTCGAGGGGCAGGGCGGCGCTCAGGGCCTTGAGCAATTGGGCTTCGCTGAAGGGTTTGAACAGGCACTCCACGGCGCCACTGTTCAGCAGCTTCGCCTGTTCGCTGTCGTCGCCGTGCGCGGTGATGAAAATCACCGGAATGCGATAGTCGCGGCGCAGCAGCTCCCGTTGCAGATCCGGGCCCGACATCCCCGGCATGGCCACGTCGAGAATCAGGCAATGGGTCAAGTCCAGATAGGGCGATGCCAGAAACGCCTGCGCCGAGGCGAATGCCTGGACGGCAAAGCCGAATTCCTTGATCAGGTCCGGCAGGGATTCACGAACCGATTCGTCGTCATCGACCACCGATACGAGCAAATGCGTACCCATCAATCATTCTCCACGGTGCGATCGGCGAGGTCGCGGTTATCGGTTTGCGGCAAGTCCGTCGAATTCGGGATGGCAAAGGTAAACGTCGCACCCGGGCCGTCGTTGGCGGTGGCCCACAGCTTCCCGTCGTGGCGCTCGATAATCGAGCGACTGATGGACAGACCGACGCCCATGCCCGAACTTTTGGTGGTGTAAAAGGCATTGAAAATGCGCTCGATGTCCTGCGGATCGACGCCGTTGCCGCTGTCTTTCACCGCCAGGCAAACGCTCTCGTCCGCCCCAAGGCCGGTGCTGACGATCAATTCTCGGGGCCGGCCGTGGATCGCACTCATGGCCTCGGCGGCATTCATGATCAGGTTGAGGATCACCTGCTGAAGCTGGACCCGGTCGCCCCTGACCAGCGGCAGGGCTTCGGCAAATTGCGGGTGCAGCACCACGCCGTTGCGTTGCAGCTCGCCCAATAGCATGGCGATGACTTCCCGTGCCGCGTCATTCAGATTGACGTCTTCAATCGTGATGCTTTTCTTCGAGAACAGCGCCCGCAGTCGATTGATTACATCGGCCGCGCGATTGCCATCGCGAATGGTGCGGCGCGCGGTTTCCCTGGCGCCGTCGACATTCGGCGGGTCCGCACCAAGCATGCGCAGGCAGGTGCTGGCGTTGGTGATGATGCCGGCCAGCGGTTGATTGACCTCGTGGGCAATCGACGCCGTGACCGCGCCAAGGCTGGCGACTCTGGCCAGGTGCGTCAGTTCCGAGCGCGCCTTGCTCAAGACCTCTTCGGCGAGCCGGCGCTGGGTGATGTCCTGCAGGGCGGCGATGTATTCGAAACCGTCCGGCGCATGGGCGATCGAGTGCGCCACCAGCCGCACGTATTTCACCGTGCCGTCGGGCATCAGCAGCCGGTGTTCGTGTTCGAAATCACGCCCCTTGCGGCGCTGGCGCTTGATCATCTCCCGATGGCTGGAGATGTCGTCCGGATGCACCCGGCGATAGATCGCCTCGAAGCCGGGCGGGGTGTCCGGGTCGAGTTCAAGGATGCGGTAGACCTCGTCCGACCAGGTGATCTCGTCGGTACTCACCCGCCAGGAAAATGTGCCGGTGGCGCTCAGGCGCTGGGCCTTGGCCAGAAAGACTTCCGCCCGCTTGCGGTCTTCGATGTCGGTATTCTCGCCGTACCAGCGCACGAGCCGCCCGGTGTCATCGCGCTGGGGCACGGCGCGGATCAGAAACCAGCGGTAAATGCCGTCGAAGCGTTTCAGCCGGGCCTCGTACTCACCGGCGCTGCCCGATTGCAGAATCCCTTGCCAATAGACTGCCAGGCCCGGTGCGTCGTCCGGGTGGATGGACGCCGTCCAGCCATGGCCGCAGGCCTGTTCGAGGGACATGCCGGTGTAGTCGCACCAGCGTCGATTGACGAAGCCGACGCTGCCTTCGGGCGAGGCGCTCCAGACAAAACCGGGGACGGCATCGATGATCCCGCGCAAGCGCTCTTCCGATGCGCTGACTTCAGCGAGGGCACTGGCGATCAAGGCCTTGTCCCGCCGGCGCTCGTCGATGTCGACCTGCAGCACGCACCAGCGTGTGATGGTGCCTTCGCTGTCTCTGATCGGCAGGCCGCGCACATGGAACCAGCGATAGACACCGTCGGCGCGTCGGATGCGATGTTCGACTTCATAGGGCGTGCCGGTGTCGACTGAATGCATCCAGGCGGCGATGACCGAGGGCAGGTCGTCCGGGTGCACGGTCTCGCCGGCTTGCCATTTTTTCAGTTCATGAAGCGGGGCGCCGATGTAGTCCATGATTTGCCGGTTGACCTGTTCCAGCTCACCGGAAGGCGTCATGAAGGCGACCATGGCCGGGATGCTGTCGATGATGGCTTCGACCCCCGGCATGGGCATGATTGCGTCACTGGCGCAGTCTGGATCGTCCTCGATGACGCGCTCCTGCTCGTTCGTCATACCGATTCTCATTGTGTGCAGTCACCGTTGAACAAAGATGCGCCTTCTGCTGGCACTCGCCCATCATACTTTGGTGTCGCCCGTGGCGAATATCGGCCGACATTGCACACTGCGATGGGCATCACAGTGGCGCTTTTGTAAGCCACTGTATCTACGGCCCCTCTAGCCATACAAGCATGCACAGCGCCGGGTTGGCGAAACCGCCGGGATACATCCGCCGCGCAGCCTTGGTCCTGGTTTCAACGTCCTTCGACGTTGAGTGAAAGCAACGTGACGTCCGCGCTCCTGCGACCTGAAAGGCAGCAGGACCGGTCGTCCCGATGACAGGGCAAAACATCATGAAAGCAGTAATCATCCAGGCCTTTGGCGGGCCTGAAGTGTTGACGGTACGCGACATTCAACTGGCAGAACCGGGGCCCGGACAGGTCGTGGTCAAGGTCATGGCGGCAGGCATCAATTTCATGGACACCGGTGCCCGACGCGGGCTCGGCGCGGCCTGGGAGTTGCCGCTGACGCCGGGTGCAGAAGGCGCCGGCATCGTTCTGGCCGCCGGCCCGCAGGTGACGGAGTTCGGAGTCGGTGACCGCGTGGCCTGGCATTACGTGCCGGGCAGCTACGCCGAACAGGTGATCGCCCCGGTCAGCCAGTTGGTGCCGTTGCCCGATGAGATCGACTTCGCCACCGCCGCCAGCCTGATGATGCAAGGCCTGACTGCCAGCAATCTGGTGGACAAGGTGCATGCGATCCAGCCGGGTGACGTGGCATTTGTGCACGCGGCGGCAGGGGGCGTGGGGCTGATGCTGACTCAGATGATCAAGCTACTGGGCGGTAAGGTCATTGGCCGGGTGTCTCACGCCGACAAGGTGGAGGCAGTACTCGCGGCCGGGGCTGACTATGTGGTGATCGGGCGGGCGCACAACATTGCCGGACAGGTCATGCGCCTGACCGAGGGGCTGCGGGTGAATGCGGTGTACGACGGCACCGGCGAGGAAGGCTTTGCTGACTCGCTGGAGATGCTGGATTACTTCGGCACCCTGGCCTTGTACGGGCCGTTCATGAACCCGATCCCGCCGATCGATATCTTCAGCATGCCGCGCAGCATCAAGCTGACGTATCCCTCGGTCATGCACTACGTGCGCGATCGCGAGGTGCTGCTGGAAAAATCCCGGCAACTGTTCGCGTGGGTCAGCACCGGCAAACTGAAAACCTTCATCGGCAAACGTTATTCACTGGACGAGGTGCAACAGGCCCATCGCGATATCGAGTCGCGCAACACGACGGGCAAGCTGATCATCGTCCCTTGACGCCACGCCAGATCAGCAGGGCCGCCAACACCTGGCTACCGGCGAAAAACGTGAACAGGTGTTGTGCGGTCCATCCGGCATCCAGCAGAAACCCGGCGACCAACGGCGAAATGATCGCCCCCAGACGCCCCATCCCCAGCACCACGCCGACACCGGTCGTACGAACCGAGGTGCAGAACGCTTGAGGAGCCAGGACATACAGAGCCGCGACCGCACCATTGAGCATCAGCCCCAGCGTGACTGCCACGAGTGTCGTCAGACCGGGGATGTGAGTGGCCGGCAGCATCAATGGCAGCAGGGCGGCGTTGAGCAGCAGAAACCCCGACAACAATCGCCGGCAGCCGAAACGATTGGCCGCCAGTCCCAGCAGCAGGGCACCGAGCATCCCCCCCAACGCCAATAACACTCCGATCCGGGCGCCTTGTTGGTCGGTAAAACCGTTGTGGACCAGCAGGCTCGGGGTCCAGCTCATGACGAAGTAAAAGCAGAACATCAACAGAAAGAGTGCCAGTGCCAGCGATGTGGTCTGTTGCCACTGACCGGGCGAAAACGGTCGACTGGGGTTGTCAGGCGACGGTGGAGCGACAGGCGCGCCGTGTTCCAGTGCCAGAAATGACGGCGACTCTCGCAGCCAAAAGACGCCGACCAGCGCTGCCGCCAGCGTGATGCAACCCCCGGCCAGAAAGACATACCGCCAGCCCATCAAATCATTGAGTACATGCGCCAGCACTCCGCCCAGACTCGCGCCCATGGCGAAGGCGAGGGATTGCAGGGCGATGGCCAGGTTGCGCCGCTGCGGGCTGGCGTGTTCGAACGTCATCACGTTGGCCCCCACCAGTACCGCCCCCGTGCCGATGCCGGTCACCAGTCGCAAAAGTATCAGTACGTGATGATCCGGGCTCCAGAACGACAGCAACATGCTCAGGCCGCTGAGCAGCAATCCGGCGAGCAACAAAGGCCTGCGCCCGAAGCGGTCGGCCCTGGGCGCGGCCAGCAGCGAGCCGAGCGCCATTCCGACCAGACTTGCGCTCAACAACAGGCCCAGTTGCGCGCCGCTCAACGTCCACTGCGCCGAAACCCGACTGCCGGTGAAGGCCATGGCCATGACGTCGAGTCCGTCGATCACGTTGAACAGCATGCACAACCCGATCACCCACCACTGCGAGGTGGACGATGGCGTGCCGCTCAGGCGTTCGAGCGCTGTTTCCCCACGCATCCGCAATCCTTGTTCCGCTCTGTGATTCAAATGGGTCTTTTCCCCGCCGCATTCTGCCCGTTAAGCGCTGCTGAGTTCGAGCGCGATTTTGCGCGCCGGGCCAGCGCGTCATACCAAGGTATCGACCGACACCATCGTGTAATCGCCCCGGTGCCAGCGCAGTGGTCTGATCCGATTGGCGATGCCTTTCGAATAATGACTACAAGGAGATCCATCATGGTTGCGCTTTCGTCCGGTCTTACCTGGCGCCATTGCCTGGCGTCATCCATCAGGGGCGGCGCGCTCGGCCTTGCCGTACTCGCTGGCAGCAGCGGCGTCTGGGCCGCGGATCCGTCGCAAGCCATTCGCCCGTACACCATCCATGTGGACGAAGCGAAGTTGAGCGACCTGCGCAAACGCATCGCCGACACTCGCTGGCCGGACAAGGAAACGGTCGGCGACGTGTCCCAGGGCGTGCAACTGGCGCAGGTCCAGGCGTTGGTGAAGTATTGGGGCGACGGCTATGACTGGCGCAAGGCCGAAGCGAAGCTCAATGCCTTGCCGGAGTTCGTGACCACCATCGACGGCGTCGACATCCAGTTCATCCATGTGCGCTCGCGCAATCCCAATGCGATGCCGCTGATCCTCACCCACGGCTGGCCGGGTTCGCAGTTCGAATTCCTCAAGACCATCGGCCCGCTGACCGATCCCGTGGCCTATGGCGGCAAGGTCGAGGACTCGTTCGACGTGGTGATCCCGTCGATTCCCGGCCATGGTTTTTCCGGCAAACCGACCGAGCTCGGCTGGGGCCCTGACCGGGTGGCGAAGGCCTGGGATGTGCTGATGAAACGTCTGGGTTACAGCCATTACGTGTCCCAGGGTGGCGATCATGGTTCGGTGATTTCCGATGCACTGGGTCGCCTGGCGCCGCCCGGTTTGCTGGGTATCCACCTGAACATGCCGGCCACCGTGCCGCCGGAACTGGTCAAACCGATCAACAGCGGCGACCCGGCCCCGGCAGGACTGACTGCGCCGGAGGTGACGGCCTTCAATTCGCTCAGTCAGTTCTTCGGTCGTAACGCCGCTTACGGCGCAATGATGGTGACCCGGCCGCAAACCATCGGTTATCTGCTGGCCGACTCGCCCGCCGGCACGGCCGCGTGGATGTATGAAAAATTCGCCGCATGGACTGACAGCGACGGTCAGCCCGAGAAAGTCCTGAGCCGCGATGAAATGCTCGACGACATCAGCCTGTACTGGCTGACCGACAGCGGGGCGTCGTCCTCCCGTTTCTACTGGGAGAACAACAACAATAACTTCAGCGCCGCCGCGCAGAAGACTGCCGACATCAAGGTGCCGGTGGCGATCACTGTGTTCCCGCACGAAATCTACCGCGCGCCGAAAGTCTGGTCGCAGCGCGCCTATCCGTCGCTGGCCTACTTCAGCGAAGTCGGCAAGGGCGGTCACTTCGCGGCATGGGAGCAACCGCAACTGTTCAGCGAAGAACTGCGCGAAGCCTTCCGGCCACTGCGCGCGGCGGCGCAGAAAACCGCTGCTCAGGCAGCGCGCTAGCCCTGCAATCCGCAAGCACTTCAACCCTAAACCCTTGACCACAAAGCCCGGAACCGCCGCCCGGCGGTTCACGAGGGAGACCCGGCATGACTGACTCTAACGCTGTAACCCCATCCCGGCGCGTGCTCGCCGTTTCGATGCTGGCGCTTGCGCTGGGCGTCGCTTCGGCATACGCCAGCGCCGCCGACGTGCCCGCCGGCAAGATCGACGCCATTACCGCCGGCACCAACGTTTCCTTCGGCGCGCTGAAACACGTCAAGGCCGGATTGCTCGACGTGTCGTACGCCGAAACCGGTCCGGCCGACGGTCCGGTGGTCATCCTGCTGCACGGCTGGCCCTACGACATTCACAGCTACACCGACGTGGCCCCGGCGCTGGCGCAGAAGGGCTATCGGGTGCTGATTCCTTACGCGCGCGGCTACGGCGACACGCGTTTCCTGTCCGCCAAAACCGTGCGCAACGGCCAGCCGGCGGCGCTGGCGAAAGATCTGATCGACTTCATGGACGCCCTGAAGATCAAGCAGGCCGTGCTTGGCGGCTATGACTGGGGCGCGCGTACTGCCGACATCGTTGCAGCGCTCTGGCCCGAGCGGGTGAAAGCGCTGGTGGCGGTGAGCGGTTACCTGATCGGCAGCCAGGAGGCGGGCAAGACGCCGCTGCCGCCGGTGGCGGAGTTGCAGTGGTGGTATCAGTTCTACTTTGCGACCGAGCGCGGTCGCCTGGGTTACGAAAAAAACACCCATGATTTCGCCAAACTGATCTGGCAGCTGGCCTCGCCGAAGTGGAGCTTCGACGACGCGACCTACGACCGCAGCGCCGCCGCGTTGCAGAACCCGGATCACGTCGCCGTGTCGATCTTCAACTACCGCTGGCGCCTGGGGCTGATCAAAGGGGAAGCGCAATACGATCCGCTGGAGAAAAAACTGGCGACATTCCCCTCGATCGGCGTGCCGACCATCACTCTTGAAGGCGACGCCAATGGCGCGCCGCACCCACCGGCCGAGGCCTACGCCAAACGCTTCACCGGCAAATACGAACACCGGCTGATCAGCGGCGGCATCGGCCACAACCTGCCGCAGGAAGCGCCGCAGGCGTTCGCTCAGGCGGTGATCGATGCCGATCATCTCTGACTGCTGGCCTGAGGGGATCCGACGATGAAACTCAACCATTGGGCCGTGTTGCCAGCGGCCATTGCGCTCGCGGCACTGGCGGCCACCGGCGTCGCTTTGGGTCAGGCCGATGACGGCGAAGCGTCGCCGATCTACGGCGTGAAGCTGCCGAAAAACTATCGCCAGTGGGCGCTGATTGCCCCGGCCCAGGAAGCCGCGCCGCTGGATGAACTGCGCGCGGTGCTGGGCAATGACCGGGCCCTCAAGGCTTACCAGAGCGCATCGCTGCCGTTTCCCGACGGCACGGTGCTGGTGAAGCTGGCGTGGAAACACGTGCAGTCGCCGGAGTTCGAGCCGGCCTCGATTCCGGGGGCGGCCACCACCGTTCAGGTGATGGTCAAGGACTCGCGCAAATACGCCTCGACCGGTGGCTGGGGATTCGGCCGGTTCATCAACGGCAAACCCGCCGACGAAGCCCAGCACCAGACCTGCTTTGCCTGCCATCAGGCGCGGGTGCAGAACCACGATTTTGTCTTCACCCGATACGCTCCCTGAATCCGTCATACGAGGAACATCCAGATGAAAAAAACACTGATTGCACTGAGCATCGCTGCGGGCCTGTGCCTGGGCGCCAATGCCTTCGCCCAAACCGCCAAACCCACTGTGGTGCTGGTGCACGGCGCATTTGCCGACGCGTCGAGCTGGAACGGCGTGGCGAAGATTCTCGAGAAGGATGGCTACACGGTGATCGCCGCCGCCAATCCGCTGCGCGGCGTCAAGAGCGATGGCGCAGCGGTATCGGCATTGCTGAGCAGCATCCAGTCGCCGGTGGTGCTGGTCGGTCACTCCTATGGCGGCAACGTCATCAGTGATGCGGCCAACGATCATGCCAATGTCAAAGCGCTGGTCTACGTCAGCGCGTTTGCCCCCGAGGCCGGTGAAACCGTCGCCGGGCTGGCCGGCAAGTTTCCCGGCAGCACCCTCGGGCCAACGCTGGCGCCACCCGTTGCGCTGGCCGACGGCGGCAAGGACTTGTACATCCAGCAGAGCAAGTTCCACGATCAATTCGCCGCCGACGTCCCCGCTGCACAAGCGGCCCTGATGGCCGCGACTCAACGTCCGGTCACCGAAGCGGCACTGAACGAGCAGGCCGGAACGCCGGCCTGGAAGCACATTCCGTCGTGGTACATCTACGGCGACAAGGACAAGAACATCCCGCCCCAGGCGATGGCGTTCATGGCCAAGCGTGCGGATGCCAAGGCCGTTGAGGTGGTGAAGGGCGCCTCGCACGTGGTGATGGTGTCGAACCCGGCGCCGGTGGCGCGGCTGATTGAAAAAGCCGCTGCAGCCAACTGAAAACCTGCGACGTGCCGACGCGCGTCGCAGGTCTGTCACCCCCCGGCTCAGGCAACGGACACCTGCGGCGATCCAGCCGGTGCCAGTCTGAGCAGGGGTGTGATGCCGAGCATCAACAGCAGTACCGCGAACAGCAAGGTGTACGCCGGGCCATAGTGTCCGGCGTATTCGCGCAGGGCACCGAACAACAGCGGCCCGAGCGCGGCGATCAGGTAACCGATGAACAACATGAACACCGTCCACAATCCGGCCTGTTCACTGGTGCTGGCGTGATCCAGCGGCAAGGTCATGGCCACGGTAAAACCCATGCCCAGGCCGATGGCCGCGAGCACCACGTAGAACATCGGCCAGTACGCCGGCAGGAATGCCATGCCGCCCACCCCGAGCAGGGCCAGCAATGCCGACAGCCCGAGCAAACCGCGCCGGTCGTGGGCCTTGCCCGGAATCAGCCCCGCACCCACGCTGGCCACGGCGAACACCGCCGTAAAAATACCCAGCAGGACGCCCGGGGAAACACTCGATGTGGCCGCTTCCACCGACGCTGGCGCCATCCAGGCGAAGAGGGCGTAGACCACGAATTGACCGGCACCGAAATTCAACGCGATCAACCACGCTTGCGGATTGCCCCAGGGCAGGCGTTTGCTCGGGTTCGACGGCGATTTCACCGCTGGCACCGCTGTCGCAAAACGCCGCGCCATCCACACCCAACTGGCGATGGCGGTGAGGCACAGCACGCTCCAGACTCCGGCGCTGACCCGCCAGTCCTGCGCCAGCTCGGCAATCGGGGCGCTGAGCACCGCCGCGAGGGTCGCGCCCAGGCTCAGGCCGCCGGCATAAATGCCCATGAACAGCGCTGGTCGCTGAGCAAAGTGGGTCTTGATCCAGGCGCCGGTCATCGCGCCGGCGACCGCAATGCCGATGCTGGCGAAGAACGTGCTGCCGAGCAGGAAGAATGCATTCGGCGAAATCGCCCGCAGCAAGGTCGAGGCACCCAGCAACGTCAGTGCGACCACTACACTGCGATCGATCCCGAAGCGTCTGGCCAGGCTCGGAACCACCAGCGCGAACACGCCCATGCAGATGTCGGGAATCGAAGTCAGCAGCGCGGCCTGGGTGTAGCTCAACTGGAAGTGCTGCTGGATCAACAGCAGAATCGGCCCCACCGAAATGATCGGCGGCCGCAGGGCGATGGACAGGATCAGCAGGCCGATCACCGCCGTGACGCTCTGTTGGTGGCCGGAGAGATTGCGGGTGATTGCCATGGGAAAAGCCTCATTGATGAACAATGAGCGCAAGGCTAACAATGGGCCGGCCATGGCAAATGCCAGGGTTTGTCGCCAAAGTGACAATCGCCGCTTTAACACGATCAAGGTCTGTTTTCAGGAGACGCCAGCCGATGAAACGAGAGGTGCGCAAGGTCATCGCCCAGCGTGAGTCCACGCCGCGCAGCGAACGTTATCCCGACTATCAGGACGTGCCGCGCGTAATGACCGTGCTGGTGCGCGATCAGGCCACCGGCGAATACAACGAACCGCACGTGCATCGGCACGGGCAGTTGCTGTATGCCTCGAACGGCGTGATGCAGGTGGCTACCGAGCGCGGCTTGTGGATCCTGCCGCCGAAGCGCGCGCTGTGGATTCCGCCCGGGGTGATCCACGACCAGTTGATGCTCAGCGCGGTCAAGATGCGCTCGATCTACATCGAGCCGCAGGTCTGCGCAGGGCTAGGCCATCACTGCAAAGTGCTGGAGATCCCCGGACTGCTGCGCGAGTTGATTCTGGCCCTGGCCGAGCAGCCGATCGAATACCCGCAGGAAGGCCGCAACGTGCACATCGTGGCGTTGATTCTCAGTGAATTGCAGGCGGCGCGGACGTTGCCGATCGAAGTGCCATGGCCGGTCGACCGGCGACTGGTCACGGTGTGCGAGGCGATTCTGCAGGATCCCGGACAAGACCATTCGATCGGCTATTGGGCAGACCGGGTCGGTGCCAGTTCGCGCACGCTGATACGCCTGTTCGTCAATGAAACCGGCCTGAATTTCCGCCACTGGCTGCAGCAGGTGCGGCTGGCGACCGCCATCGACCGGCTCGACAAGGGGCAATCCGTCGGGGTGATTGCCCGGGATCTGGGCTACGCCAGCCAGAGTGCCTTCAGTGCCATGTTCAGACGGGTGATGGGTGAATCGCCCCGTGAATTTCTCGTTCGCGATTAGCGCGTTCCGGCGATTCCGATACCTTCGTATTCTGTCGTCGAAGGGAGGCGGGTGGTATCAATGACGCTGCTGTTGCAGGTGCATTGAACACCCACCCTCGTTCCGCGAGGAACCTTCGAAGAGTGAGAAATCCTGATGCTTTTATACCTATCGACCTGGTCCGAAATAGCGCAATTCCTCGAACGCAGCCGCACCATCGTCATCCCCATCGGTTCCAACGAACAGCATGGGCCGACCGGCCTGCTGGGCACCGACTGGATGTGCCCGGAAATCATCGCCCATGAAGCGCAGAAAAACGCCGATATTCTGATTGCCCCGACCTTCAACATCGGCATGGCGCAACATCACCTCGGCTTCCCCGGCACCATCTCGCTCCGGCCTTCGACCTTCATCGCCGCCATCGCCGACTGGACCCGTTCGCTGGCCGCCCACGGCTTTGAAAAGATCTTTTTCCTCAATGGCCACGGCGGCAACATCGCCTCAATCGAAGCGGCGTTTTCGGAGCTGTACGCCGAAGCGAGTTTCGCCCGACGCAAGGCCGGGTTCGCCCTGAAGCTGTGCAACTGGTGGGATCTGGAAGGGGTGAACGAGCTGGCGCGTGAGCAGTTCCCGACCGGCCACGGCATTCATGCCACGCCTTCGGAAATCGCCGTGACCCAATGGGCCTACCCCGATTCCATCAAGTCGGCGGACTACTCGCCGCAGATCGCCAACTGGGGGCCGATCCGTGAAGCGGCGGATTTCCGCGCCCGTCACCCGGACGGCCGCATGGGCTCGGACCCGGCCCAGGCTTCGCCGGAAAAGGGTCGGCAACTGGTGGAAATGGCCGCTCGCGGTCTGGTGCAGGAGGTGCAGGCCTTCAGCCGCGAATCACTGCCTGACTGATTCGTACAAACAACAACGCCCGGATAATCCGGGCGTTGTTGTTTCGGCTCCCTGCCAGCGTCATTGCAGATCAGCCCAGTGCCTCAATGGCGTGCGCAACTCCTGCGCCATACGCCGGATCTGCCCGGGTGCAGTGGTCGATGTGTCGTTGTTTCGACTCTGCGCTGGCGCCATGGATCGAGCGCGCGGTGTTCTCGAACAAGACCTGTTGCTGGGCGGGGGACATGGCTCGGAACAGTGCGCCCGGTTGCGAGAAGTAGTCGTCGTCCTCGCGGTGATTCCAGTGCCCGGCGCTGCCTTTCAGGGCCAGCGGTGGTTCGCTGAAATCCGGTTGCTCGGCCCACTGCCCGTAGCTGTTGGGTTCATAGCCGATTGTGCTGCCCGCGTTCGCATCGGTGCGCATCTGGCCGTCCCGGTGGTAGCTGTTGACCGGGCAGCGCGGGGCGTTCACCGGAATCTGGTGATGATTGACGCCGACGCGATAGCGCTGTGCATCGCCATAGGAGAACAGGCGCGCCTGGAGCATTTTGTCCGGTGAAAAACTGATGCCCGGCACCACGTTGGCCGGGTTGAAGGCCGCCTGTTCGACGTCGGCGAAGTAGTTGTCAGGGTTGCGGTTGAGTTCGAGCACGCCGACTTCGATCAGCGGGTAATCCGCGTGAGGCCAGACCTTGGTCAGGTCGAACGGGTTGATCGGGTAGGTCTCGGCGTCCAGTTCCGGCATCACTTGCACGTAAAGCTTCCATTGCGGGAAGTGGCCCTCCTCGATGGCGTTGTACAGGTCGCGCTGGGCGCTTTCGCGGTCATCGCCGATCAGTGTCGCGGCTTGTTGATCGGTCAGGTTCTCGATGCCTTGTTGAGTCTTCCAGGTGAACTTCACCCAGAAACGTTCGTTCGCCGGGCTGATGAAACTGAAGGTGTGGCTGCCGAAACCGTGCATGTGGCGGTAGGTGCGCGGCAGTCCGCGGTCGCTCATGACAATCGTGACCTGGTGCAGCGCCTCCGGCAGCAAGGTCCAGAAATCCCAGTTGTTGCGGGCGCTGCGCATGTTGGTGCGCGGGTCGCGTTTGACCGCATGGTTGAGGTCGGGGAATTTCAACGGATCGCGCAGAAAGAACACCGGCGTGTTGTTGCCCACCAGATCCCAGTTGCCTTGCTCGGTGTAGAACTTGATGGCGAACCCGCGGATGTCACGCTCGGCGTCCGCCGCGCCACGCTCGCCGGCCACGGTCGAAAACCGGACGAACACATCGGTGGTCTTGCCCACGCTGGAAAACAGCCTGGCCTTGGTGAAACGGGTGATGTCGTGGGTGACGGTGAAGGTGCCGAACGCGCCCGAACCCTTGGCGTGCATGCGCCGCTCGGGTATGACTTCCCGATCGAAGTGCGCCAGTTTTTCCAGCAACCAGACGTCCTGCAACAGCATCGGGCCTCTCGGGCCTGCCGTCTGTACGTTGTTGTTATCAACCACGGGCGCGCCCGCAGCAGTCGTCAGCTTGTTCATGCGCAACTCCTGGCTTTTGTCGGTTTCCCACCATCACATCAAAAGCCCCGGGCGCGATCTATTGCACCATGGTGTCGCCGGATAGTACGAAGGTGTGGTTGGAATGGATTGCGTTTTGCTGTCGGCAAAAGACGGATCAGGCGAGGGTGATGCTGACCTTGATGTTGTTGCGCGTGGCCTTGGAGTAGGGGCAGTTCTGGTGCGCTGCGTCGATCAGCTGGAGCGCCACTTGCGGTTCGATATCCGGCAGCGAGACCGCCAATTGGGCCTGCAGGAAGAACCCTTGCTCCCCATGAGCCAGATCGACTTGCGCATTAACCATCGCTTGTGCAGGAAAACCGATCTTGCGCGCGTTGCAGGCATGGCGCAGCGAGCCGAGGAAGCAGGCCGACCAGCACACGGCGAACAATTGCTCGGGGTTGGTTCCGGTGCCCGGCGCACCCGGTGGCGACAGCTTGAGATCCAGTCGGCCATCGTCACTGCGTCCTGTGCCCTCGCGGCCACCTGTGGTGCAGGTATGGGCGGAGTAGAGGGTTTTTTCGATATCGATCATGGGCATTCCCTGAAGAGCATTTCACAGCGAAAAGGGCGGTTCATGTTGCCCGTGTGGGTTCATGACATTCACGCGCAGACGCACCCGCCAGCGCGTCGGCCGTGGCCACGGCGTCAGTGCCGCGATGGCCCAGGTTGTCGAGCAGGATCGTGCGGGCGATCTCGATCAGCCAGGCGCGAAACGGAAAGCTCGGGTCATGGGCGGCCTGTTCCTGATAGAGCGCCCTGAAGGCTTGCTGAACGAGGCCGCCGGTGTCTTCGCGACGGATCCGCCCGGCCTGCACCTGACCTTCGTAAAAGGCGATGAGCAACGGCGTCACCGTCGCGAACAGCTGTTGCGCCTCACCCCGGCCATGCCTGACGGCGCCCGCGACCAAGGCATACAGTTCGTCGTTGCCGAGCCGGTCTGACTCGCACAGGCAAGTGTGGCGATAACCTTCAGCCATGGTCGAATCCCTCGCAAAACCATTGTTCGACTGAGCGCGGCTGCGGAAAAGATTTGCAGGTGGCCCGGCGTTCAGCGGTGAGATTCAAGCCTGCCTTCACAGCCGAATGACTGCCAGTTATGCGTTGTTAGCGCTTGTTAGCGCCCGGCTATCGAGGTATGTCGCGTGGTGACTTTTTCGCTGGCCACTCAAGACTCTGCAGCGGTTTTCGATGCCCGTGGCCTGCACGAAACGGCGGAACGGTGTACGAGCATTTTTGACATCCCTGTCCCTTTGCCATCGTCACAACCATGTAGGAAACGTCCGATATTTATTTAGCAAATTTCCTACATTTTGTTTGCCTCCCCGGCAAAAAACGTGGTTATTATCCGCCGGCGCTTCGGGTCACAAACCCGGCGCCAGAAGATTGCCGTGTGTCTACAGACCCGGCAGTCGCAGCCGATCGGGACCACCCTGGCGCTGTCATCCCCGCGCAGGTTGTTCCTCGTCGTTGACCCTCAAATGGAAGTCGAGGTTTCAATTGGTCACGCGGTTTGCAATCGTCGATGCGATGAACGGGGCGACGTCTGTCGCCAATGATCCGGCCCACTTTCCAGTTGCCTGCGCCGACCGCGCGGCGGCGTTTTTCTCCAGCCTGTCTCCCCCCGAATTTCTGTGTGTGCCCGCGTTCAACGCGAGTCTGCACGCGCGCGCCGCGCCATCCTCCTGAATTCGAATGACCGTGCCGGCATCTGATGCCGGGGCCTGACTGGCGGGGCATTTCTGTCCCGGCCTGATCACAAAAATAATGTAGTCATGGACGGTAGCCTCCGATGCTCGACAACACTTCCTTGCGTGGGACGAATTCCGCGCAGCCCGACGTTTGCTCCTTGAAACCGTTCGATGCGGACCTGTGCGTGCACGGTCTGTTTGAGGCGCAGGTGCTGCGCAACCCCGAGGCCATCGCCGCACGCTGGCAGGAGGAAGCGCTCAGTTACCGTGAACTGAACACCCGCGCCAACCGGCTGGCCCATCATCTGCGCAGCCTCGGGGTCGGGCCGGACGTGCGGGTCGGGCTGTGTCTGGAGCGTTCGCTGGAGATGCTGGTCGGCGTGCTCGCGGTGCTCAAGGCCGGCGGCGCCTATGTGCCGCTGGACCCGGCGTATCCGCAGGCGCGGCTGGCGCACATGCTGGCCGACAGCGCACCGCCGGTGGTGCTGACCCACGGCCAGGCGCGCGATGTTTTGCGGGCGGTGCTCGAACAGTCGGCGACTGCACCTGCGGTATTGGATCTGGCCGACGCTCATGACTGGGCTTCGCTCTCGGCAGACAATCCCGATCCTCACGCAATCGGTCTGACACCCCGTCACCTGGCTTACGTGATCTACACCTCCGGCTCCACCGGCACCCCGAAAGGCGTGATGGTCGAGCACTTCGGACTGGTCGCCGTGAGCGCCGACTGGGCGCAGCTCTATGCTTTGGGCGAGCCGGTCAACCACCTGCAGATGGCGGGTTTTTCCTTCGACGTGTTCAGCGCCGACCTGATCCGTTCGCTGGGTTTTGGCGGCACGCTGGTGCTCTGCCCACGGGACACCCTGATGGACCCGCCGGCCCTGTATCGCCTGATGCGCGAGGCGCAGATTGGCTTTGCCGACTTCGTGCCGGCGCTGCTCAATCCGCTGCTGGCGTGGGTCGAAGAGAGCGGCCACGACCTGTCGTTCCTGCGCACCGTGGTTTGCGGCTCGGACATCTGGACCGCCCACAGCGCGCGGCAATTGCGCAGGCTCTGCGGTGAGCGGGTGCAGATCGTCCAGGCCTATGGCGTGACCGAAGCGAGCATCGACAGCACCTGTTTCGAGTTCACCGAAAACAGCCCGATCGACGCGGTGCTGCCCATCGGCCGGGCACTGCCCAATACCCGGATTTACCTGCTCGACACTGACGGCGCACCGGTTGCCGAGGGCGTCGCAGGCGAGCTGTACATCGGCGGCGTCGGCGTGGCGCGCGGTTATTTGAACCTGCCACAACTGACCAGCGAGCGTTTTATCGACAGCCCGTTCGAGGCGGGCGAACGCCTTTACCGCACCGGAGATCTGGCGCGTTATCGGGCTGACGGCCAACTGGAATTCCTCGGCCGCAACGACTCCCAGGCCAAGTTGCGCGGCCTGCGTCTGGAACTGGGGGAAATCGAAACCCGGCTGGCGGACATCCCGGGTATTCGGGAAAGCGTGGTGCTGCTGCGCCAGGACAGTCCCGGTGAACCACGTCTGGTCGCCTACTACTGCGAAAAACCAGACTCAACGCTGAGCCCGCGAACGCTGCGCGAACAGCTGCAAACCAGTCTGCCGGACTACATGGTGCCCACCGCCTTCGTGCGCCTCGACTCGTTGCCGCTGACCGCCAACGGCAAGGTCGATCGGCCCGGTTTGCCGGCGCCGGACGCCGAGGCGTTCGATCAGCAGGAATACCAGGCACCCGAAGGCTCGCTGGAAACCGCGCTCGCCGCGATCTGGGCCGACGTGCTCGGCGTCGAGCGGGTGGGGCGTCAGGATCAGTTCTTCGCCCTCGGCGGTCACTCGCTGCTGGTGATGCGCGTGCTGGCGCAGGTTCGTCACACGCTGGGGCTGGAAGTGGCGCCTTCGACGCTGTTTGCCGCGCCGGTTCTGGCGGCGTTCGCCGAACGGCTGCAAGCCAGTCAGGCTGCGGCTCGCCCGGCCATCACGGCCCTTGAACGCACGGGCGCGCAAACGTTGTCGTCTGCTCAGCAGCGCCTGTGGTTTCTGGCGCAAATGGAGGGTGGCAACGCGGCGTACCACATGCCGCTTAACCTGCGTTTGCGCGGTTCGCTGGACGTGCCGACACTCGAACGCAGCTTCAATCAGCTGGTGGCGCGCCATGCTGCGCTGCGCACCACGTTCATTGCCGTTGAAGGGGAAGGGCGACAACGGGTTTCGCCGCCGGCGCACAGCATCCGGCTGACGGTGACTGACGTGCAGGGGCACGATGCGCAAGAGCGTCTGACCCGCTTGATTGACGAGGAGGGCGCCAGACCGTTCGACCTGAGCCGCGGCCCGTTGATGCGGGTCAGCCTGCTGCGGCTGGCAGCGGATGACCATGTCTTACTGCTGACCCAGCATCACATCATCTCCGACGGCTGGTCGATGGGCGTGCTCACCCGCGAGCTCGGTCAGCTGTACGCAGCGGCGTTGCAGGATCGCGACGATCCACTGCCGCCCTTGCCCGTGCAGTACGTGGATTACGCCGTGTGGCAAAAGCAATGGCTGTCCGGCGACGTGCTGGAGCAGCAGAGCCGTTACTGGCGCGAAACCCTCAGCGGCGCGCCGGTATTGCTGGAGTTGCCGACCGACCACAAGCGTCCACCCGTGCAGGATCACCTCGGCGGCTTTGTTCCGTTGGTCTTAGACGCCGCTTTGACCGCACGCCTGAAAGCCCTGGGCATGCAGCAAGGCACCACGCTGTTCATGACTCTGCTGGCCGGTTTTTCACTGCTGCTGTCGCGCCTGTCGGGGCAAAGCGATGTGGTGATCGGCGTGCCATCGGCCAACCGCCCGCAGCAGGAACTGGAAGGGCTGATCGGTTTCTTCGTCAACACCCTCGCGCTGCGCATGACTCAGTCCGGGACGCCGTCGGTGGCGCAATGGCTGCAACAGGCGCGGCGAGTGGCGCTGGAGGCTCAGGAACATCAGGATCTGCCGTTCGAGCAAGTGGTGGAATTGCTCAATCCGCCGCGCAGTCTGGCCCACAGTCCGCTGTTTCAGGTGTTGTTTGCCTGGGAACAGGATCAGGATTCCGACCTGCTGCTGACCGGGCTGGACGTTACGACGGTCGAGAGCAGTCATCACGTGGCCAAGTTCGATCTGCAACTGGCGCTCAGTGAGCGTGACGGGCAGATCGTCGGCGGTCTGGAATATGCCTCGGGCTTGTTCGAGCGCGACACCGTCGAGCAGTTCGGCGAGTACCTGCGCCGGGTGCTGACGCAGATGGTCGAGGACAGCCAACAGTCGCTGGCAAGGATCCAGCTGCTGAACGCCGAGCAACTCCAGCAGATCGTTCATGACTGGAACCGTACCGCGCGAGATACCACGTCACTGCCCGGTTGCGTGGCGCGCTTCGAAACCGTCGCCCGGCAAACGCCCGACGCCGTAGCGCTGCTCGCTGACCGTGAGCAACTGAGCTACGGCGAACTGAATCGCGCCGCCAACCGCGTTGCGCATTACCTGATTGAGCAAGGCGTAGGCCCTGAACATCGCATTGGTTTGTGCCTGGAGCGCTCGCCGCAAATGGTCATCGGCCTGCTGGCGATCCTCAAGGCCGGCGCGGCGTACGTACCGTTCGACCCGGCTTACCCGAGCGAGCGTCTGGCGTTCATGTTCAGCGATGCCGCGCCGACCTTGCTGCTGACGCAATCGAGCCTGGTATCCGGGCTGCCAGCCAACGAGGCGAAGATCTGCTGCCTGGACACCGACGCAGCGCAATGGGCGCAACACCCGACGGATGATCCGCACGTCAATGTGAGCCCGGAAAACCTCGGCTACGTGCTCTACACCTCCGGCTCCACCGGACGCCCGAAAGGCGTGGCCCACAACCGTCGTGCGCTGGACAACCTGATCGCCTGGCAGCTTGATCAAGCCACGGCACCGCAACGCGTGCTGCAATTCGCCTCGCTGAACTTCGACGTCTCGTTCCAGGAAATCTGCAGCACGCTGTGCCAGGGCGGCAGCCTGTTGCTGATGACCGAAGACAGCCGCAAGGACCTCGCCGCGCTGCGCCCGACTCTGGTGGCCGAAGGCGTGCAGCGGGCGTTCCTGCCGTTCGCCGTGTTGCAGCAACTCGCCGGCCTGACCGAGGCCGGTGCGCCGATGCCGGCCGGCGGCTGCGAAATCATCACCGCCGGTGAAGCCCTGCAAATCAATGACGAGCTGCGCGGTTTTGTTCGCGGACTCGGTGGCGCGCAACTGCACAACCAGTACGGGCCGACCGAAACCCACGTGGTCAGCCAGTTCAGCCTCGACTGCAATGAGGCCGAATCCTGGCCGGACGCGCCGCCCATTGGCCGTCCCATCGCCAACGCGCGGCTGTACGTGCTGGACGAGCATTTGAATCCGGTCCCGGTCGGCGTGGCGGGCGAGTTGTACATCGCCGGCGCCTGCCTGGCCCGAGGGTATCTGAACCGTCCGGACCTGACCGCTGAACGCTTCCTGCCGGACCCGTTCAGTGGCGAGCCGGGCGCGCGGATGTACCGCAGCGGCGACCTCGCGACATTCCTGGCCGACGGCAACGTGCAATACCTGGGACGCATCGACCAACAGGTGAAACTGCGCGGCTTCCGCATCGAACTCGGTGAGATCGACAGCCTGCTGCATCAACAACCCGGTGTGCAGGAAGCCGCCGTGTTGCTGCGTGAAGACGTGGCCGGGGACAAGCGTCTGGTGGCCTACGTGGTCGGCTCCGCGACCAGCGAATTCTTGCGCGCCGAACTGCAACGCCAGTTGCCCGAACACATGATCCCGAGTGCCTGGGTTCGCCTGTCGCAATTGCCGCTGACCCGCAACGGCAAGATCGACCGCCAGGCGCTGCCGGCACCGGAACGCAGCGCCGGCGCGACTTACGAAGCGCCGCGCAACGACATTGAACGGCAAATGGCCGAGATCTGGGCCGAAGTGCTCAAGTGCGAGCGGGTCGGCATCCACGACAACTTCTTCGACCTCGGCGGCCACTCGCTGCTGGCGACGCGGATGATCTACGCGATCAACCAGCGCATGGGCGCGCAACTGTCCCTGAGCAGCCTGTTCCAGACCCCGGTGTTGCTGGATCTGGCGGCGCAGGTGTCGCGTGAAGAGCAAAGCGTTGAACCGGCGTTCATTCAGATCGAACCGGATCGCGACAATCGACATGAACCGTTCCCTCTGACCGATATCCAGCAAGCCTACTGGTTCGGTCGCGAGGCCACGGTCAGCCTCGGTGGCGTCAGTGCCCACGGTTACGAAGAACTGCGCATTCCCGAGTTCGACGCCGAGCGTTTCGAACAAGCCTTGAACCGCATGATCCTGCGCCACGACATGCTGCGCGTGGTGTTCCTCAGCGACGGCACGCAACAGGTGCTGGCGCAGGTGCCGACCTATCGCATGCCGCGCAGCGATCTGCGCGGTTTGCCCGCCGATGTGGCGCAGCGCACGCTGGAAGCGACCCGCGAACGCCAGTCCCATCAGGTGCTGGACGCCAGTCGCTGGCCGCTGTTCGAGTTCAGCCTGTCGCTACTCGATGACGGCATCACCCATTTGCACATCAGCCTCGACGCGCTGATCGTCGACGCCGCGAGCACGCAGATTCTCGCCCGCGAACTGATGGCGTTCTACGTCGATCCGAACCTGGAACTGGCGGAACCGGGCCTGACTTTCCGCGACTATGTGCTGGCTGAACAGCAACTGCGTAATGGCCGCCGCTACGAGCAAGCGCTGGGCTATTGGCGTGAACGGGTGACCACACTGGCCCCTGCGCCGGACCTGCCGCTGGTACGCCAGCCCGAAAGCATCGCCAACCCGCACTTCACCCGCCGCGACCGCGACATGTCGGCGGCGCAGTGGACGCAGCTCAAAGCCGTGGCCAAACAGTTTGCGGTGACGCCGTCGGTGATGCTGCTTACCGCGTTCAGCGAAGTGCTGGCGCTGTGGAGCCGCACGCCGCGTTTCACCCTGAGCCTGCCGCTGTTCAACCGTATGCCGCTGCACACCGATGTCGACGAAATCATCGGCGATTTCACTTCGCTGGTGCTGCTGGAAGTCGGCATTGACGGAACACAAACCTTTACCGACAAGGCCCGCGCCGTGCAGGCGCAACTGTGGCGCGACATCGACCATTCGGTGGTCAGCGGCGTGCGGGTGCTGCGTGAATTGTCCCAGGCCCGGGGCGTGCAGCAGACGGCGATGCCGATCGTGTTCAATAGCACACTGTCGGAAGCGGCGCCGGAGTTGGCCGAGTTCAACCTCGCCGACGCGTTGAACGCCAGGCACATGCACAGCATCACCCAGACCCCGCAAGTGTGGCTCGACCACACGTTGCTGGAGCTGGAAGGACGCCTGTTGTTCAACTGGGACAGCATCGACGAACTGTTCCCGCAAGGCATGATCGAGCAGATGTTCGTCGCCTATAACACCCTGCTCGACAGCCTCTGCGAGCCGGCGGCCTGGAGCGCAAACACGCCACAACTGCTGCCGCAGGCACGCTTGCCGGCACCGGTCGACCATCAGCAAACGCTGCCATTGATGCACGAACTGTTCGAACGTCAGGCCCTTGCCACACCGGACGCACTGGCGGTGATCGGCACGCGACAGCTGACGTACGCCCAGCTTCGCTTTGAGGCCCGACAACTCGGCGCCCGATTGCAAACACAGGGCGTGCTGCCGAACCGCTTGGTGGCGGTAGTGATGGAGCGCGGCTGGGAACAAGTGGTCGCAACGCTGGCGATTCTGTATGCCGGCGGCGCTTACCTGCCGATCGAGCCGACGCAACCGGCGGAACGGCTGCGGCATATTCTGGAGCGGGCCGAGGCGAGTCTGGCCCTGACCCAACCGGCGCTGCTCGACAGGATCGAATGGCCGGCGCAGGTCACGGCCATCGCGGTCACCGATGAAGTCTCGAACGATGAACTGCCACTGCAACCGGTGCAGGTGGACGAAAGCGACCTCGCTTACGTGATCTACACCTCCGGCTCCACCGGTCAGCCGAAAGGCGTGGTGATCGACCATCGCGGCGCGGTCAACACCTTGCTCGACATCAACCGGCGCTTTGCCGTCGGCCCGAACGACCGTGTATTGGCGATCTCGTCGCTGAGCTTCGACCTGTCGGTCTATGACTTCTTCGGCACGTTGGCCGTGGGCGCGGCGGTGGTCATCCTCGACCCGCAACTGACCCTCGATCCGGCGCACTGGCTCGAATTGATCAAGCGTCATCACGTCAGCCTGTGGAACTCGGTGCCGGCGCTGCTCGGCATGCTGGTCGAATACGTGGAGGGTGAGGGCGGCGCGTTGCCTGCCAGCTTGCGGGTGGCGATGCTGTCCGGCGACTGGATTCCCCTGACCTTGCCTGAGCGGGCCTGGGCTTTGCAGCCGCAGTTGCAGTTGATCAGCCTGGGCGGTGCCACCGAAGCGTCGATCTGGTCGATCTGTTACGCGGTACAGCACGTCGACCCGGCCTGGCGCAGCATTCCCTACGGCAAGGCCCTCGATCATCAGCGCTTCTATGTGCTGGACGAAGCGCTGCAAGTGCGCCCGACCTGGGTCGCGGGGCAGCTGTACATCGGCGGCATCGGTCTGGCGAAAGGTTACTGGCGCGATGAAAAACTCAGCGCGGGCAGTTTCTTCGATCACCCAGTGACCGGCGAACGGCTTTATCGCACCGGTGACCTGGGCCGATTGCTGCCGGACGGCAACATCGAATTCCTCGGTCGCGAAGACAATCAGGTCAAGGTCCAGGGTTATCGCATCGAGCTGGGTGAGATCGAAGCCGCGCTCAATCGCCATCCCGGCGTGCAGAGCGCGGTGGTGCGGATTCTTGGCAGCACGCTGGGCGAGAAGCGTCTGGCGGGCTACGTGCTCAAGGCCGATCCGGCGTTGCAGGCCAGCGATTTCAGCGCCTACCTGAGCGACAAACTGCCGGCCTACATGATTCCGGCCACGTTCACTTTCGTCGAGGCCTGGCCGTTGTCGTCCAACGGCAAGGTCGACAAGAAACGCCTGCCGGAACCAGAGCAAATCGAAGAGCAAGGGCCGGCGCTGGAAGTCGACGGCCCGCAGGAACAGCGGCTGGTGGAAATCGTGCAGGACGTGCTCAAGCGCGAATCCATCGCCGCCAACGCCAACCTGCTGAACCTCGGCGCAACGTCGATCGATATCGTCCGGATCAGCAACGCGTTGTCCGGCGCGTTGCAGTTCCGCCCGCACGTGGCACAACTGCTGGCCCAGCCGACGTTGCTGCACCTGCTCGGCATGTACCGCCAGAACCGGGCGCGTCAGGATCTGCTCGGCAACGTGCAGCAGGCGCCGGAGCCCGTGCAGGACATCATCGAGGATCCACAGCAGCGGGCGCAGTTCAAAGCCGAACAGCGTGGGCGCCGCGACTTCGCTCAAGCCTTGCCGGCAGTGGCATTGGATCTGCCGCAAGACCCGGCCTTCGCCCGACGTTTGAGCGATTACCGCTCGGTGCGTCAATACGATCTGCAACCGATCGCCACTCAGGCCTTCGCGCACGTACTGGCAGCGCTGGCCCAGGGGCAACTCGACGGCGAAGTGAAATACCAGTTCCCGTCGGCGGGTGGCCTTTACCCGATTCAGGTGTACCTCTACGTCAAGCCGGATCGCGTGCTCGGCGTGCCCGGTGGCGCGTATTACTACGATCCCCGCCAGCATCGTTTGCTGGCGCTCCAGAGCGGAGCGCTCGACCCGGACACCTACGACTATTTCGTCAACCGACCGGTGTACGAGAACGCCGCGTTCTCGCTGTTCTTCATCGCCGACATGGCCGCGATTCGCCCGCTGTATGGCGAGCGCAGCCGCGACTTCTGCCACATCGAAAGCGGGGCGATGGCCCAGTTGCTGAGCATGACCGCCGTCGAGCACGGCCTGGGCCTGTGCGGCATCGGCTCGGTCGAGGAACAGCAACTGACGACGCTGTTCGATCTGGGGCCAAGCCATGAATTGATCTACTCGATGATCGGCGGGCTGCGCACAGCCGATGAACAACACCGCGCGCCGGTCGAGGCGTTTGCCATCGAGCCTGCGACCGCCAGCCTGGACGACGAAGACATGGAGGAGTTCGAAGTATGAATGCCGATCAATTGCTGGCGTTGTTCGCTCGCCATGGCGTGGTGCTCGAAGTGGACGGTGACAGGCTGCGCTGCAAGGCGCCGCGCGGGTTTCTCACCGAAGAGCTGACCCAGGCGCTCAAGCGTCACAAACAGGAACTGATCGCCTTGCTCGGCGGGCACGATGACGCGGCGATTCCCCGCCGTGCCGGCGCGCACGCGTCCTGGCCATTGTCGTTCTCGCAGCGGCAACTGTGGTTTCTCGATCAACTGGAACCCGGCAACCCGTTCTACAACGTGCCGACGGCGGTAACACTGAAAGGGCAGTTGGATGTCGCGCAGCTGGAGCGGGCGCTGAACGAATTGGTGGCCCGGCACGAAGTCCTGCGCACGACGTTTTGCAGCGTGGACGGTGAACCGCGTCAAGTTGTTCATGCATCGATGCCGCTGTCGTTGTCGGTAACGGATCTGCGCCATTTGTCTGCCGAAGACCGCGAGCAGCACGTGCGATCCGCCGTCGAGCAGGACGCCCGGGCGCCATTCGATCTGGCGAGCGGGCCGTTGCTGCGGGCGTCGTTACTGCGCGTGGCCGACGATGAATACCTGTGGCTGTACAGCGTGCATCACATCATCGCCGACGGCTGGTCGATGGGCGTGATCCTGCACGAAGTCGCCACGTCGTACGGCGATTATCTGCGTGGCGAAACCCCGACGCTTGCGCCGCTGCCGGTGCAATACGCCGACTACGCCTGCTGGCAGCAACAGCGAGTGGGCGGCGCCGTGCTGGACGCACAGCTCGATCACTGGCGGCGCACCCTGGACGACGCGCCGCTGTTGTCGACCTTGCCCGCCGACCGGCCGCGTCCGTTGGTGCAGCGCTATGTCGGGGCCACGTTCAGTTCCTCCGTCGATGGCGGCACCTTGCGTGAACTCACGGCGCTGGCCCGGCAGACCCAAGGCACGCTGTTCAACGTACTGCTCGGTGCTTTGGCTGTGTTGTTGTGGCGCCACAGCGGTCAGCAGGATCTGTGCATCGGCACGCCGTTCGCCAACCGTAATCGTCCGGAAGTCGAGCCGCTGATCGGCCATTTCGTTAACACCTTGGTGCTGCGTCAGCGCCTGAATCCGCAGCAGACCTTCGCCGAACTGCTGCGCGAGGTGCGCGGCCAGATGCTCGACGTCCACGCCCATCAGGACGTGCCGTTCGACCGCGTGGTGGAGGCCGTCAACCCGCAGCGCGATCCCGGTTATTCGCCGTTGTTCCAGGTGATGCTGGTGTTGCAGAACACGCCGGGCAACGCGGTGCAGATGCCTGGCCTGGAACTGGCGCCGTACGGCACCAGCAGTGCCACGGCCAAGTTCGATCTGGCGTTCGAATGGGTCGAGCGGGAAGGGCGGCTGGACTTGCTGGTGGAATACAACACCGACCTCTACGACATCGCAACCATCGAACGCCTGAGCGGGCACTACCGTCACCTGCTCGAACAGATCGCCGCCGACGCCAAGCAACCGATCAATGCCTTGCCGCTGATGAATGAGGCTGAGCGTCAGCAAGTGCTTGTGGACTTCAACCGCGCCGCGCCACTGACGCAAACGGCGCCCTGCGTGCATCAACTGGTTGAAGCGCAGGCCGCGAGCAACCCTCAGGCCTGCGCGGTGGTGTTCGAGGGTGAATCCCTGAGCTACGCCGAACTCAATGCCCTGGCCAACCGACTGGCGCGGCATTTGCGCACCTTGGGCGTCGGCCCGGATGTGCGCGTGGCGGTGTGCATCGAGCGTTCGCTGGAATTGCCGGTGGCGCTGCTGGCGGTGCTCAAGGCCGGTGGCGCCTACGTGCCGTTGGATCCGGATTATCCGCTGGGACGCCTGAGCCATATGCTCGGCGACAGCACGCCGGCGGTGCTGCTGACCCTCGGTTCGGCGCACGGAATTTTGCGTCAGGCCGTGCAAGGGTCGAACTGGGAAGTGCCAATCCTCGACCTTGAACAAGATGCCGCGAGCTGGGCGTCGTTGCCTGCCGACAATCTCGACCCACGCAATGTCGGCGTCACCCCTGACCATCTCGCCTACGTGATCTACACCTCGGGCACCACCGGTTTGCCCAAGGGCGCGATGGTCGCCCACCGTGGCTTGAGCAATCTGCTGCTGTGGTGTTTGCAGGTCTGCGGCGAAGCGGGGGCGATGCTGCACAAGATCCCGTTCGGTTTCGATGCCTCGGCGTGGGAGACCTTCTGGCCGTTGGCAACCGGCGGTCGGCTGGTGATCGCGCGGTCCGGCGGGCATTACGAACCGGCGTATCTGGCCCGCGAGGTACGCGAGCAGGAGGTCACGGCGCTGGTGTTCGTGCCGGCGATGTTGCAGCTGTTTCTGGAGGTTGACGAGGTCAGCCAGTGTACGTCGCTGACCGATGTGTTCAGCGGCGGCGGTGAACTGCCGCCAGCCCTGGCGCGGCGCTTTCAGGAGCGTCTGCCCCATGCACGGCTGCACAACGTTTACGGCCCGACCGAAACCACGGTGATCAACAGCATCTGGACCCTGGAGCCCGGTGCCGAAGTGCCGGCCCGGCAACTGCCGATCGGCCGGCCAATCTCCAACAATCGTTTTTACGTGCTTGATGACCGCGACCAGCCGGTGCCGGTTGGCGTGACCGGGCATCTGCACATTGGCGGCGTCGGCGTGGCCCGGGGTTATCTGGGGCTGGCGCAGCTCAGTGCCGAGCGCTTTATCGACAACCCATTTGTGGCAGGTGATCGGCTCTATCGCAGCGGCGATCTGGCGCGTTATCGCCCGGACGGTCAGCTGGAATTTCTCGGGCGCAATGATTTCCAGGTCAAGTTGCGTGGCGTGCGCCTGGAACTGGGCGAAATCGAGGCCCGGCTCGAAGCGTTTGCCGGTATCCGCAGCGCCGTGGTGTTTATGGTCGGCGAAGCGGCGCAGGACCAGCGGCTGGTAGCTTGTTGCGTGGTGGCAGAGCCCGTGGACGAAGCAGCGGTGCACGCCCATCTGGCGACAACCCTGCCCAGAGCCGTAATCCCCGGCAGCTATCTGTGGCTCGACGCGCTGCCTCTGACCGCCAATGGCAAGGTTGATCGCGCCGCGCTGACGGCATTGGCGGACGAGGAATTGGTCAATCGTCAGGTCAACCTGAGCAGCCCGCGCGATCACATCGAGCTGGCGCTGTACCAGATCTGGAAAAGCCTGTTGCTGGCGCCGCAGATCGGCATTCGCGACAACTTCTTCAATGTCGGCGGCACCTCCATCGCCGCGATCAAAATGGCCCATGAAATCAGCCAGCAGTTCGCGGTCGAAGTGCCGGTGCGCGTGGTGCTCAGCTACCCGACCATCGAGGCGCTGGGTGGCTGGCTGCGGGTCGGGGCGAATCCGGCGCTGGCCCAGAGCAACCTGATCGAATTCCGTCGCGGTAGCGGCCGGCACAACGTGGTGTGCATTCACCCGGCGGGCGGCACGGCGTTCTGTTACCTGTCGCTGGCCAAGGTGCTGCCGGATGAAACCGGCGTGTACGGGGTGCAATCGCCGGGGCTGAATCCGGGGGAGAGCACCGAGCCGACGGTCGAAGCGATGGCCGAGGCTTACTTGCGCCAGATCGAGCCGCTGACGCAGCAACCGCTGATCCTCACCGGGCTGTCGTTCGGTGGTCTGGTGGCCTATGAGATGGCGCGGCGGTTGACGGCGGCGGGGCATCGTCAGGTGACGGTGGTGCTGCTCGACACTCAGGGCAGCGACGATCCGGGTTTCCGCGAGCAGATCGGCACCGTGGACATGGCCGAGTTCCGCGACAAGCTGGTGCGTTTCAACGGCATGTACCCCGGCATCGAAGACGCCCAGGTCGAACGCTACTTCAACATCTACAACCACAACCGGCTGGCCATGGCCGCCTATGAGTGCGCGCCGCGCGCCGGTCGCGTGGTGCTGATTCAGGCGCGGGAAGATTTCAGCCGCCATCAGTTGCATGAACTGCGTGGCTTCTGGCGTCGCCGCGCGGGCAGCGGCTATTTGGCGAAACTGGTCAGCGGCGGGCACTGGGACATGCTCGAAAGCGCGGAAATCCACCGGGTCTCGCAAATCATCCGTCGGGAGCTGCAACGCTTCGACGCGCAGGAGGCGAAATGATGAGTGCGTCCAAAGACTTGCCATTGCTTGCGCGTTTTGCCGAGCAAGTGGCGCGTAATCCGCAAGCCCCGGCGGTGATCGATCAGTCGGTTACGCTGACTTACGCCGAACTGGCCAGCGCCAGCGAGCGTATCGCGCGAGGGTTGCTGGCGCGCGGCGTCGAGCCCGGTCAGTCGCTGGCATTGTGCATGCCGCGCTGCTGGCAGTGGCTGGCAGCGATTATCGGCGCCCTGAAAGTCGGTGCGGTGGAGGTGCCGCTGGATCGCGCCAGCCCGCGCAAACGTCGGGAGTTGATGTTGGCGGATGCGGCGTGTGTCGGCCTGATTACCCTGGATGAAGAACCGCTGTGGTCGCCTTCACTGTGGCAAACCAGCGTCGAGGCCTTGCTCGATCAACCGGACGCTCCGCCGCAGACGCTGGCCGAAGATTTCGCCGAGGTGATGTTCCTGTTCTACACCTCGGGCACCACCGGCACGCCAAAAGCCGTCGAGGTGGGCGAGCGCGGCTTGCTGCGGCTGGCGCACAGCGACGGCTATATCGAGATTCGCCCGACGGACCGGTTTGCCTGCCTGTCCAACCCGGCGTTCGATGCGTGCAGTTTCGAACTGTGGGCGCCGCTGCTCAACGGCGGTTGCTGCGTGATGATCGCCGACGATGACGTGCTGGATGCGCGTCGACTGGCCGAGGTGCTGGAGCGGACGCAGGTCGACAACCTGTTCATGACGGTGTCGCTGTTCAACACGTTGATTGCCGAGTGGCCGTCGTGTTTTTCCAGCGTGCGTCAGGTGCTGATTGGCGGTGAGCAGATCAGTGCCGCCGCTGTTCGTGGTTGGTATCGGGACAATCCTGAGAGCCGCTGCCGGATTTTTAACGTCTATGGCCCCACCGAGTGCACCACGTTTGCCTTGTGCTGGCCGATCAGCCGCGACTTTGCCGGCGACTCGGCGCCCATTGGCCGACCGTTGCCGGACACTGGCGTGTTGGTGCTGGATGAACAGCAACGGCCAGTGCCGCCGGGCGAGGTGGGCGAGCTGTATTTGAGTGGCAGCGGCGTCGCCCGTGGCTATCGCAACCGGCCCGAAGAAACCGCCCGCCAGTTCGTGCGTTTGCCCCACCTCGATAGTGGCGCGCAGGTGCATTACCGCACCGGCGATCTGGTCCGGCGCAACGCCGAAGGCTTGATCGAGTACCTGGGGCGCGTCGACCGGCAGGTGAAAATTCGTGGCTTCCGGATCGAGCCGGGGGAGGTTGAACAGCGGATGCTGGAGTATCCCGGCGTGGCGCAGGTGTACGTCTGCACCCGGCGTCAGGCGGCTGAAGATCATCAGTTGCTGGCGTTCATCGTGCCGCGCGGGGATCTGGACTATCACGCCTTCGAAAACCATCTGCGGGCACAACTGGCGCCGTATATGCGGCCGCATCAGTTGTTTCTGCTGGAGCGCCTGCCGCTGACGGCCAATGGCAAGATTGATCGTGACGGATTGCTGGCCCAAGGGTTGAGTCCGTGGCATCCAGCGATGGATGTCGTTGACGATGGCGCTCTTTCGCCTGCGTTGAGCTGGCTACTGAACGAAGCCCGCTCGCTGCTCGGCCAACCGGCCCTGAGTGCGCAGGATGACTGGCTCGGCAGCGGCGGCGATTCGCTCAAGGCCATGCGCCTGCGCTCGGCGATTCGTGTTCGTTGGCAGCGCGAGATCGCGCTCGACACGTTGCTCAACGAGCCTTTCTCGTCACTGGCCGAACAACTGACCGGTGAAACGAACGGCGATTCGATCTACCCACCTGCGCCCCCGATCAGCAGCGCCAAACGCCTGCCGGCCACCGCAGAGCAGCGCCGTTTGTGGCTGTTGCAACAACGCTCGCCGACCTCAACGGCTTATAGCGTGCCGCTGATTCTGCAACTGGCGGCGGGTGTCGAAGTCGCCGCACTTTCCGAAGCCGTCGGGCGACTGGTACAGCGTCATCCTGGATTGCGCACGGCTTTTGCACCCGGTAGCGACGGACTCGATCAAGTAATTGCCGAGCAGGGGCCGACCTGTCGAACCTTCGCGGTCGGGCATTTCACCGAGGACAACTGGCAGGCCTTCGCAGAACTGGTGTTCGCCGCGCCGTTCGACCTGACCACGCCCAACCTGTTTCAGGCCTGGCTGTTGCCGTTCGCCGATGGCAGCTGCCGGTTGTTGCTGAACTTGCATCACATCATCGTCGATGGCTGGTCGGTGAACCTGCTGTTCGACGACCTGGCGCAGCTTTACGCCGATGTCCTGCAAGGCCGCGACAGCCCGCAACCGGCCGCCCGGTTGACAACGCTGGAGTTTGGCCAGTGGCAGCGCCAGTGGAGCGTCGATCCGCATTATCGCGACCAGCGCCGCGCCCTCGCCGAATTGCACCGCCGTCAGGAAGAACCATCGTCTGCATTGATGCCAATGCGCGAAATCAGCCCGGACGCCCGGTTGCACCGCGAACCCTTGGGCACTCTCCGTAGCGCTGCCCTCGAACGCTTTTGCACCCAACAACGGTTGACCCGTTTCGAAGTGCTGTTCAGTGTTTTCGCCTGGAGCCTGTACGCCCTGACCGGGTGCGAGCGGCCACGGATCGCCAGCCCGGTGTCCAACCGGCCGCTGGCGGAGTTCGAAGACACCGTCGGCATGTTTGCCAACACCGTGCTGATCCCCACCGCCGTTGAAAATGCATTGCCCCTGAGCGAGCAGTTGCGCAAACAGACTGCCACCGTGCGTGAAGTGCTGGCGTTGCAGGACGTGGCGCTGGCGGATCTGGTGGAAGACCTGCGGTTGTCGTCGAGCCCGTTGCTGTTCGATTTCATGTTCGTGCTGGAAAACACCGATTACGCCGCACTGGCTGACTCGAACCTGCACGCCACGCTGGAATTCAACGAGCAGTTGCACGCCAAGTGCCCGCTGACGTTGTTGATGGTGGGCAGCGGGTCGCAGCTGGAATGCTGGTGGGAATATCAGTGCAGCTATTTCGATGCCGAACAGATGCGGGCGGTGAACGCGTTGTTCCGCCGTGGTCTGGATTTGTTGCTGGAAACTCCGGCGGCCAATCTCAACGATTTGCTCAGTCCGTATCGACGCAACCTGCCACCGGCCAGCGAGGGCCCGCAGATTGAGCTGCCGTTCAACACATTGGCGGACGGATTCGAGCATCAAGTGCATTTCACACCGGAGGCGGTTGCGCTGGTTCAAGGCCAGCACCGTCTCACCTACAGCGAGCTGAATGCGCTGGCTGATGCTCTGGCGGCCACCCTGATCGAGCGCCATCCGTTGCCGGCCGGGAACGCGCCGTTGCATGTCGTGCTGTTTCTCGATGCCTCGGTGGAGCACATCGTCGCCTTGCTGGCGCTGGCCAAACTCAACCTGACGGCCGTGCCGCTGGACCCTGCTTACCCGGTGGCGATCCAGCGTCAGGTGGTGGAGCAGGCGCAGCCGCTTTGTGTGCTGTTCAGCGACGCGACCAAGGCTGCACTGGATGACCTGAACGCCGGACGATTCGCCACCCATCGGGTTGATCTGCGCGCCGATGCCGGAACATTCGAGCGTCCACGCCACGCTGGCGAACGGCCGTTGTACACGCTGTTCACTTCCGGATCGACCGGCACACCGAAAGGCGTGCAAGTGTCGGAACGCACCCTGTGCAACCTGCTGCAATGGCAGCGCACCGAAGGGCAGTTGCCGGCGAAAGCGATAACGCTGCAGTTCTCGATGCTGTCGTTCGATGTGTCGTTCCAGGAGATTTTCAGCACCCTGTGCGGCGGCGGTTGTTATCACCTGATCACGCCGCGATGGCGGCAGGATGCCGAGGCGTTGCTGGATTACATGGTCGAGGCGCGGATCGAGCGGCTGTTCCTGCCTTACGTGGCCTTGCAGCATCTGGCGCAAACCGCCGTGGCCAGGGGCGTTTACCCGTCGGCGTTGCGTGAGGTGATCACGGCCGGGGAGCAATTGCTCTGCACCGACGCGCTGCGCAACTGGTTCGGCGGCATGCCGCAGGCCTCGCTGTTCAACCACTACGGCCCGACTGAAACCCACGTGGTCAGCGCCATGCGCCTGCCGCCCGTGGCGCGGGACTGGCCGTTGCGCGCGCCGATCGGTCATGCCGTTGGTAATGCGCGGCTGTTGCTGGTCGATGAGCACGATCGCCCGGTGCCTGCGGGCAGTCGCGGTTATCTGCTGGTGGCCGGGCCGATGGTTGCCCGTTGCTATCTGGCTGATCCTGCGCTGAACACCGCGCGGTTTGTCGAGCTGGCAGACGGCTGTTTGTACTATCGCACCGGCGATCTGGCGTGGGCCGATGCCCAGGGCTGCCTGCTTTACCTGGGACGTGACGATCAACAGATCAAACTCAGCGGCCATCGTCTGGAACTGGGGCAGATCGAGGCGGCGCTGATGCAGGTGCCGGAAGTGGTCAACGCGGTGGTGGCGGTGCAGGCCGATCCACCACGGCTGATCGCCTGGTTGCAACTCGATGGCCAACCTGCGACCTCGCAACAATTGGATCGTCAGGTCGCGCGGCTGCTGCCGGCCCATGTACGGATCGATGAATACCGACGGATCGACCGCTGGCCACGCACCCCCAGCGGCAAGATCGACCGCAAGGCCTTGCCGGATTTGGGCGAGGCTTTGGAGCGGCGCAGCACGCCAGCACCGGCTGTTCAATTGACCGCGCTGGAACGGCAACTGAGCGAGTTGTTCCAGGCCGTGATCGGCCGGGACATCGAGCCGGAGCAGACCTTCTTCGAGGCCGGCGCCACCAGCCTCGGCTTGATGCGTTTGCATGGCCGTTATGCCGAAGAGCTGCCGCACAAGGTGACGATGGCCGATCTGTTCGAACACGTCACGGTGCGGCGGCTGGCGGCGCATCTGTCGACCGCGCCTGTGGACGTGGCGGAGCGTGTACGGCAGACCGATGATGGTCATCAGCCGATGGCGATCATCGGCATGTCGGTCAATGTGGCCGGGGCGCAGAACCTGTCCGAGTTCTGGGCGATGGTGCAAGGCAATGGGCTGGGCATCGAGCACTTTGCTGCCGATGACGGGCTGGTCGGCGCCCGCAGTCAGCTGGCGGGCATGCTCGATTTCGATCCCGAGTACTTCGGCATCAGCCGCCAGGAAGCTCGGCTGATGGACCCGCAACAGCGGCATCTGCTGATGGCGTGCGTGCAGGCCCTGCAACACGCGGCCATCGTTCCTTCGACCGGCGGCCCGCGCATCGGCCTGATCGCCAGTTGCGGCGAAACCACCTACTTCCAGCAGATGCTGCGCGAAACCGCCGAAGACGATCTGCCGGACGGTTTTCAACTGGCGCTGCATCACGACAAGGATTTTCTGGCGACCAAAGCCGCGTATCACCTGGACCTCAACGGCCCGGCCCTCAGCGTGCAGGCCGCTTGCGGCAGTTCGCTGATCGCCGTGCACCTGGCCAGTTCGATGCTGCGTCAGGGCGACAGTGACGTGATGCTCGCGGCCGGGGTGCTGATCGACCCGACCCTGACCGAGGGCTACCGGCATCGCTCGCAGCACATCTTTTCCGCCGACGGTCTGTGCCGTCCGTTCAGCGACGATGCCAGCGGCACCCTCGGCGCCAGTGGTTACGGCGTGGTGGTGCTCAAACCGTTGGCCAAGGCGCGGGCCGATGGTGACCGGATCTATGCGTTGGTCGAGGGCTCGGCGTTGAACAACGATGGCCGGGCCAAGATGAGTTACACCGCACCGTCGGTGGCCGGGCAGAGCGCGGTCATCCGCGATGCCCTGAGTCGGGCCGGGTTGACCGGTGCCGACATCGGCTACATCGAGGCCCATGGCACCGGCACCTTGCTGGGCGATCCGATCGAGGTTGCGGCGTTGACCAAGGCTTTCGGCGATGCGCCGGTCGGTCATTGCGCGCTGGCTTCGGTGAAAAGCCAGATCGGTCATTTGGGCGCGGCGGCGGGGGTGGTCGGGCTGATTCGCGCCAGCCTTGCGGTGTTCCATGGCGTGCTGCCGCCGAACCTCGGTTTTGGCCGGATCAACCCGCAGATCGATCTGGAACATTCGCCGTTCTACGTGCCGACCACGTCCCGGCCATGGCCGCAAGGGCGGCGGCGACTGGCCGGTGTCAGCAGTTTCGGGATTGGCGGGACCAATGCGCATGTCATCGTCGGTGCTGCGCCCACGGCGCAGGAAAGTGTCGAGGAAACGTTGCCGCTGCTGATGATTTCGGCTCACAGCCGGGCGGAGTTGCTGCGCGATATCGCGGTGATTCGCGAATATCTGCATGCGAACCCGGAACAGCAGACTGCGTTGCTGCGGCACTTGCAGTCAGGTCGCCGGCAGTTGCGCTGGCGCTTCGCAATGGTTTGTGGGACGGGTGAGGCCATTCCATTGCAGCCGACAGCGATCAAGGAAGTCACGGTCTCAAGCGCGCAGGTGATCGCCCGAGATCAATCGCCGCAGGAACTGCTGGACGCTTGGTACGAAGGCGCGAATATCCAGTGGTCGCAGCGCTCGGCACCGCCGCCCTGGGATTTGCCGCCGTCGTCGTTCGATCTTCAGCCGTATCGTTTCCAGACGCCTGTAGCTGCTGAACCTGAAGCGCCAGCCCTTGCGCGGCAACCGCTGGCGGACTGGTTCCACCAGCGGCAGTGGGTGCGCACCCGACGCCTGAGCGCGACAGCGACGGCCGGATCCCGTGAGGTGCTGATTCTGTGCAGCCATGAGGCGCCGGAATCGACCTTGCTGGCGAGCCTGAACACTGTCTATCGACGCGTGATTCAAGTGCGCGCCGGCAACGGCTTCAAACGCTTGAGCCCGGACCGTTTCGAGCTTGATCCGCTGGACACCGAAGCCCTGAACCGGTTGCTCGCCGAGATCGCAGAACCTGACCTTGGCGAACTCGAATGGCTGCATGCCTTACCGCTGGCGGTGTCGGGCGCGGTCAACGAGCAATCGCTGGATCTGGCGCAGTGGGCCTGTCTGGACACGGTCAGTGCGCTGATGCAGGCCTGGGGGCAAACCCCGCGCACGACACGTCTGCGCTTGTGGTTGATGTCATGGCAGGCGTGTCCGGTGGACGGCGAGGTTCAGCGTCCCGAATTGGCAGCGCTGGCCGGCATCACCGAAGTGGTGCCGCAGGAATACCCGGTGCGTTGCCACTGGCTGGACTGGCCGTCGCCACGTCTCGAAGCGCAGGCCGGCGAGTTGGCAGCGTTGCTTGCCGATCCGGTTTCGTTGCCTCGGCGAATGGCGGTGCGCGACGGTTACCTCTGGCAGCCACGCTTGATGCCTCAGCCATTGACCGGCCCGGCAACGACGTCACTTTTACCGGAAGATGGAACATTCCTCGTGCTGGGCGGCAGCGGTGGCATCGGCCGGACCTTGTGCGAACACCTGCTACGGGCACCCGCGCGCCGTGTGGTGCTGATCTCGCGCCAAGGGCAATTGCCTGAGTCGCTGGCGGCGTACGCTTCGCGGATCGACTGCATCAAAGCGGACATCGCCGACCTGCCACGCTGGCCGCAGATCCTCGATCAACTGGCCGTTCGTTACGGTCGCCTGAGCGGGGTGATTCACGCGGCGGGCGTCGGTGCGGGCAGTCTGATTCGCCACCGCGATGCCCGGCAAATGGCCGAGGCCATGGCCGCCAAGACTCGCGGCATGCTGGCGGTCGAGGCGTTGATCGAGCACCTGAAGCCGGGTTTTGTCCTGTACTGCTCGTCGATGTCGGCGCTGTTCGGCGGCGCGGGGCATCTGGATTACGCGTCGGCCAGCGGGGTGCTCGACGGCTTCACTCACTATCGCCCGAACCCGGCCGACGCTTGCCTGCGTCTGGGGATCAACTGGGACATCTGGCGCGACATCGGCATGGCCACCACCAGCAACGGTGGAGACGCCGTGCATCTGGAGCATCTGACGGTCGGTTTGTCGGCCGAAGAAGGCTGTCGGGTGTTCGATCTGGCGATGGCGACGCAGTTGCCGCAGCTGCTGATCTCCACCACCGGCATCGACACGGCACGGCGGTTTTATCCGGTTCGTCACGGTGCTGTGGCCACCCCGGTTGAGGCGCCGAAGGGCGTGGATCTTTCGACGCGCTTGCGTGAGTGCCTGTGCAAGTGGCTCGGTGTGGCCGAGCTGGAAGATGACGATTCGCTGTACGACCTGGGCGCGGATTCGCTGACGCTGCTCGACCTGATCGACGAACTGCAAGCAGCCACCGGCGAGGTTTTCCAGCTGTCGCAATTCAGCCACAAGGTCAGCCTGAGCGAGGTGCTGGGGCTGGTCTCGACCGCTACGGTTGAAGAGGCTCCCGGCGTAACACTGCAGGGCTGGCACGACGCAGTGCGGATCGATCAATGGCATGCCGGTGCCGGCCGCGACTGGCTGTACCTGATCCACCCGGTGGGCGGCGATGTTCAGGCTTATCGGGAACTGGTGTCGGCGCTGCCGGCGGAACTGGGCGTGTGCGTGATCGCCGACCCGGCGCTGCGCCTGCCGCAGTTGCCGAACATCAGCGTGGAGGAGCGTGCACGCTGGTATCTGGAGGCGATCAAAATCCACCTTCCGCACGGCTGCACTTGGCGTCTTGCAGGCTGGTCGTTTGGTGCATGGGTGGCGCAGGCGCTGTGTCATCAGGCCCGGGCTGACGGGTTCAGGCAGCCGTTGTTGTACCTGATCGACCCACCCGCGCCCGATGCCGGTGTGGAACTGGCCGGCATCGACGAGCAGACCATCGAGCAGGTGTTCCAGCGCGAATTTGCCCAGCGCTGGCCGGCGGTCGAAGGGCAGGGCATGGTCGAGGAACGTCAGGCCTATCTGCAACGGTTGACGGTGTGCTGCCGCAACAACATGACCAGCATGATCGACTTCCAGCCACCGGCGCTGGCGACCACGGCGGTGCGGCTGTTCATCGCCGGGCACGCCAATCCTTACGGGCTGGGTAACGACTGGAACCCGGACGACCTGCAACGCAACTGGCAGGCCTTGCTGCCGCAGTTGCGCAGCTGGCAAACCCTGGACACTGATCATTACGGCATCGTGGCGGGCCGCTGGGCGCGGTTGCTGGCCGAGGTGATCGGTACGGATGAGCCGGCGCCATGAATGAACCGATCTCGATGCCGCGATGGCTACTGAATTTAGTGCAAGTACTGTGCGAGACCGGACAGGCCGACGACCTGCGCAAGCGGATAGACAATGGCGAGGGTGCCGTGCCGTTGCGGCTGTTTCATTTCTGGCAGGCCGACGTGGTCATGCCGATGCTCGGCGAAGCCGTGCCGGAACATCAGCAGGCGCTGCTCGCGTTGCAAAGCCTGCATCAGCGGGCGGCGCTCGGCGTGATCGGGCGTCAGGGCGAATGGCGAGCCACGCTCAAACCGGTGTTGCTGGCGCTGTATCGCAAGGCCTACGCCTACGACGCTGCTTACGCCAAGGCCCACGCCAGTGCGCTGACCTACGGCCTCGCGCCGGCCAACAGCGCCATGATTGCCGAGCACTTCGGCGATGCCGAGGCGTTCGCCGAGTACTACGCGCAACTGAATACCGAGGCCGCCGCCACCGCGTTTGCCCACGCGCATGCCAGCGCCAACGCCGAAGTGTCGGCCCGGGCCTTCGCGGACGACGACGCAGACACCTGCGCGCAGATTTGCGCGGCATCCGTACGGGTTTACGTCGGGGCCTGCACGCAGAACGACGAACAGCGACATGCCGTATTCAACCATCTCGCCACCGGGCTCGAGCGAAGTCTGGCCACACTGCAATCCCGTTCAACAGGAGAACGACATGAATGACGCACACCTGCAATTCGATGTGGTGATCAACGCTCAGGGCCAGTATTCCCTGTGGCCGGCGGGCAAGCCGATGGCCAGCGGCTGGAGCGAGGCGGGGATGCGCGGCGAACGCCAGGTCTGTCTGGATTACATCAACGAGCACTGGATCGACATGCGCCCGCGTTCGCTGCGCGAGCAGTCATCGGTGTCGTTCCAATAAAAAAGGTGAGGGAACATGGATCAGTTGGCACTCAAGGCAATCGAGCGCATCGCCGCAGAACGGCGCGCGCCGTATCAGCACATCACGGTCGAGCGGATCACGCCGATCATCGGGGCCGAGATCGGCGGCGTCGATCTTTCGCAGCCGCTGAGCGACGAGCAGCTCGCGGAAATCCGCCAGGCCTTTCTGGAGAATCACGTGGTGGTGTTCCGCGATCAACATCTGACGGTGGACGAGCACAAGGCGTTTGGCCGGTTGTTCGGTGAGCTGCGGGCGCTGCCGGTGGAAGACATCGACGGCGATGACCCGGAACTGGTGGTGATCCGCGCCAACGCGCAATCGCGCTACGTGGCCGGCGAAACCTGGCACACCGACGGCACCGCCGACCTGGCGCCGTCCATGGGCTCGATGCTGTACGTCAAGGAAACCCCGGCCATCGGCACGGGCGGCGATACGCTGTTCGCCAACATGCACCTGGCGCTGGAAATGCTGTCGCCGACGATGCAGCAGTTTCTCGGAGAACTGACAGCGATCCACGACGGCGCGATTCCGTGGAAGGGCTATGAGGCGCCGGCCAACCTGCCGAAAACCGAGCACCCGGTGGTGGTTCGCCACCCGGAAACCGGTCGCAAAACGCTGTTCGTCAATTCCGGGTTTACGTCGCACATCGTCCAGTTATCCGGCGGGGAAAGCCAGGTGCTGTTGAACATGCTGTTCGATCTGGTGGCTCGCGAACCAGTTCTGAGTTGTCGCGTGCGCTGGGCGCCGAATACCTTGGTGTTCTGGGACAACCGTTGCACCCAGCACCATGCGGTCTGGGATTATTTTCCGCACTCGCGGTATGGCGAGCGGGTGACGATTCTGGGGACGCAGCCGAAAGCTTGAATCTAAAAAAACGGCGGGAGCGGCGGTGCCGTTCCCACCGGTCATTCACAGGCCTTGTTTGAGCAGTTGCTCGACGATCAACTCGCCGAACGCCAGATTCCCGTGCAGCGGGTCATCCACTTCGCAGTACGCCGAACGCTGAAAGCCCTGCTCATCATTCGCCGCCGTGCGCACGTCGATCAGCTCGATGCCAAGTCCTTGCAGACGCTCGATCAGCAGCGCCTGCGCGGCCATGAACACTCGTGAGTCGGACAACTCCGGAACCCGCTGCGGCGGCAATACGGCGAACACCTTGAGGTTCATCGCCCGGGCCTGTTCATAGAACGCCAGCGCAGGCCGGGACAGGGTGTCGACAATGGATTCGAACAGCGGCCCGGCGAGAAAACCTTCATCGAACTCGGCGTCCGGCGTCTGGTAGCACGTCCAGTTCGGCGCGGTGGCGAGATAGTGCAGGCTCAAGCCGATCGTACTCACCAGCGGCACCCCGACCTTCGCCAGTTGCGGCACTTCGAACGGCTCAAGGGCCTGGCGATACAGGCGCTCCATCTCGGCTTCCCGAAACACCACGTCATGGCGGGTCAGGCTGAAAAAGTCGACCGCAAAATCCCGGCCGGTGCCCAGCGGGCCGCCGCTGAACGGCAAGCCGCGGGCCTGCGCCGCCTTGCCGATGACCCCGGCATGGGAGTCGCCCAGCAGCAGAAACCTAGGCGTAGTAATCGAGCACGGCGTCTTCACAGACAAGCTCCTCGCTGGACACGCAGGTGGAAGGAACGCTGGCCGGCTTCTGCACCGGTTGAACCGCATCGAGCCCGGCGAAAAACTGCTGCATGACGAACGCCACGCCGTCGGGCGTAACTTCCCGCTGGTTGGGCTGATAGAACGCGCCCTTGAACGGTGTGCCGGTGATGATTTCGTAAGAAGGGAAATAGTCGACGTCGTGCAGGTCTTCACACAGCTGCCCGGCGACGGCGCGCAGGACCGATTTGGAATAGGTGGTGGCGCTCAGCACATGCTCGCCCGTGGCGGTCGCCGTCAGGGGCACCGGTGACACGGTGAGCAGCAGGCGCAGTTGCGGGTTGATCGAACGCATCAACTCCAGCGCCCGGACCATATCGCCATAGGTGTCCATGAAGCCGAAATTGCAGAACTTGTGAAGCAGCGGATCGAAGGTGCCGCGCACGGTGCCAGGGCACACGGGGTACACCAGTCCGGTCTGGCGGTTTTGCCAGGCTTCGGTCAGGCCGAGGGTAAACACGAACACTTTGGCCTGGCGCAGGGCGGTGCGGATGGCGTCGAGGGTGGCTTCGCGCGATGCGAACAGCGCGTCCTCGCTGGCAAAACCGTCGGGCTCCACGGCGGGGCGGAACGGGTCGAAGAAACGCCCGTCATGGGCCCAGGTTTCGTCGGGGGGCAGGCTCACGCCCAAGGCCCATTCGAGCCATTGGCACAGCATCGCCGGGGTGTACAGGTTGCCGGTGCGGAACGAGAACACCCCGTAGTTGTGGGATTTCCAGTCGGCTGCGGGCAGTTCGGCCGGGGCCGGTTCCGCGTCCAGCCAGTTCATGCCGCGCTCCACCAGCGCGCGGCCGATGTGCTGGGCGAAACAGGAGCCAGCGGTGACGATGGCGTCCTTGTTGCCGATCTCGAACTGCGGCGTCCACAGTTGATCGATGGTCAGCGCGGGCTTGTCAGCCACGGCGGTGCGCCAGAAAGCGCGGGGTGGCAGGCATTGATAAGGATTCACGACGAGGGCCTCCTTGGCGGTCGCTGATAAAACGGGGTCAGCTGATTTGATAGCGGTAGATCAGGTCGTCAAACCACCGATCTCCAATCTGATAGGCCTGTGGCACGCGGCGCTCGAATACAAAACCGCATTTCTCCAACACCTTGCAGGAGGCGATATTACCGTCGGTCACGGTCGACTCCAACGAGTCCAGGCCGATGACGGCGGCATAGTCGATGATCGCCTGCCGCGACTCGGTGCCAAAGCCTTTGCCCTGATGCTCGGGCAACAGCAGGCAACCCACCTCGGCATGCCCCGGCGACAGGATACGAAATCCGGTCACGCCCAGTTCCTGTCCGCTGGCCCTGTCGGTCACCACCAGACACAACCAGTGATCCGACTGCGGCCCCCAGGCCGGAAGCCGATGCTCGAAGCCTTTGCGCACCTGATCCTCGGCGATTTCACCGAACACGTACTGCATGGTTTGCGGCTCGGAGTGCAGCCTGAGGAACAGCGGCCAGTCGGATTCGACCATCGTGCGCAGGTCAAGGCGTTGCGTGGCGAGTTCGAGCATCCGCTGCTCCTTGCAAGGGCGGAAAGGGAAGACGGTTTTTTACTGGGTGTGGGGCGAAAGATCAATGCTTTGATCGGGCATGTTTTGCAACGCCGACCTTGATCGCGCCCCGTAGCGGTACTCTCCGGCAGCCACGCTGCCGGAGGTGGATTGGCGTAAGGATCGGTTACGGCTTGACGGGTTTGACCAGGTCGGTCTCGCTGCTGTCGAGCACGAACACCGCCAGCAGACGGGACGGCTCAGTGGTGCTGGCATTGGCGCTCACCGCGTGGAAGTCACCCGGTAGCTCGACGAAGTTTTCCCCGGCCTTGTAGACCTTCTCCGGCCCGTCACCGACCTTGCTGCGCACGGCGCCCTCAAGCACCGTGGCGTAGATGAACGCGGACTTCGGATGAAAGTGCGCCGGCGAAGATCCACCGGGCGCGTATTCCACCAGCACGCCCCGCATGGATTTGCCCGGAACGTTGGGCAGGGCGCGGTCGAACACCACGGTGACCTTGCCCGCCTGCGGTTCGGCGGCCGAGGCAGATGAAATCGAAACGGCCGCAAACGTGGCGGCCAGCAGGATTCGGCTGAACATGGCGATACTCCTTCAAATCAGGTGGGGTGTTTCAGCGCTGGGTCGATTTCGCCAGCCAGTCTTCAAAGCGCGTCGGGCCCAGGCGCGGGTTGCTGCTGCCGGGGGTGAGCGACTGGTCGTCGAGCTCGCCGCCGAAGTAGCGGGCGTGCACGTCCGGGATCACTTTGCGGGTGTCGTGAGTGGCGCGGAAAAAACGCCGCACCAGCTCGTCGAGGGGCATGGCTTCGGGGCCGGCGATTTCCTGCGTGCCGTTGATCGGCGCTGCCAAGGCAACGTCGGTGAGGGCAGCGGCGACATCGTCGGAGGCCATGGGCTGGATCAGTGCCGGCGACAGGCGCACTTCCTCGCCGACGGTGGCGGATTGGGCGATGCCGCCGACAAATTCGAAGAATTGCGTGGCCCGCACTAGGGTGTACGGAATGCTCGAGGCCTTGATCAGGTTCTCCTGGGCGACCTTGGCGCGGAAGTAGCCGTTGGCAGGCGAGCGCTCACTGGCGACGATCGACAGCGCCACGTGATGGCGAACCCCAGCGGCGGCTTCGGCGGCGAGGAGGTTGCGAGTGGAGGTCTCGAAGAAGTCGAGTACGGCCTGGTCTTCCCACGAAGGGGCGTTGGAAACGTCGACCACCACCTGGGCGCCGTCCATCGCTTCGGCAAGGCCTTCGCGGGTGATGCTGTTGACGCCGGTGTTAGGGGAGGCGGCGCGGGCGTCGTGGCCGCGTTCGCGCAGATTGTTCACAAGTTTCGATCCGATGAGGCCGGTGCCTCCGATAACGACGATCTTCATGGCAACTCTCCACTTGCCGACGGCAACCATTGCTGTCGATGTGGGTTGAGCATGCTTGCGGCGCTCGGGCAAATCCTTGTGGTGACCTTGGATTTGTCTTGGTTTTTTGTCCAGACAGGCCAATCCGTCGGCAGATGCGTAGACCAGTGTGCAGACCGGTGCGGCGGCCCGAGGTCTGCCGTATGATCGAGCGCAAAACAATCGCCTGCCCGGACACGGCGTCGCGGGCGCCAGACCAGAGAACAGCCACCGTGCAATTTGTGTTTGAAGACTACCTGCTCGACCAGCAGCGCCGGGAACTGACCTGTCACGGGCAAGTCGTGACGGTCGGGCCGCAGGTCTTCGATCTGCTGTTGCTGCTGGTCAGCAACCGCGAGCGGGTGGTGAGCAAGGACGAACTGTTGAGCGCCGTATGGAGCGGCCGGATCGTTTCCGAATCGACCATCACCAGCCACATCAACGCCGTGCGCAAGGCCATCGGCGACACCGGCGAGCAGCAGCGCCTGGTGCGCACGGTGCCGCGCAAGGGCTATCGCTTTGTCGGTGAAATCACCTCGAGCGACAGCCCCGTCAATGCGCCCGAAGCGCCTGCGATACCCGAAGTGGCCACGACACTTGTCCTGCCGGAAAAACCTTCGATCACCGTCCTGCCCTTCCAGAATCTCAGTGGAGACGCCGAGCAGGACTATTTCGCCGACGGCATCGTCGAAGACATCATCACCGCGTTGTCGCGCCTGCGCTGGCTGTTCGTCATCGCCCGCAACTCCAGTTTCACCTACAAGGGCAGGGCGGTGGATGCGCGAGGCGTCGGTCAGGAACTGGGTGTGCGTTACGTGCTGGAAGGCAGCGTGCGCAAGAGCGGCAACAAGATCCGCATCACCGGCCAGTTGATTGATGCGTGCAGCGGCACGCACCTGTGGGCCGAGCGCTTCGAAGGCCTGCTCGACGATATTTTCGAACTCCAGGATCAAGTGGCCGAGAGCGTAGTGGGCGCCATTGCGCCGCAGCTTGAACGCGCGGAAATCGAGCGGGCCAAACGCAAGCCCACCGACAGCCTCGATGCCTATGATTACTACCTGCGGGGCACGGCCAAACTGCACATCGGCACCCAAGAGGCGATCGAGCAGGCACTGGCGTTGTTCTCCCGGGCGATTGAACTGGATCCGGAATTCGCCTCGGCGTATGGCATGGCCGCGTGGTGCCACTTCTGGCGCAAGCTCAACGGCTGGATGACCGACCGGCCCCGGGAAATCGCCGAAGGTGCGCGGCTGGCGCGCATGGGCGTGGAGCTGGGGCGTGACGACGCGGTGGCGCTGACCCGTTGCGGTCATGCCCTGGCCCATCTGACCGGGGATGTCGATTGTGGCATTGCTTTGCTGGATCGGGCTCGAGTGCTCAACCCCAATCTGGCCCCAGCGTGGTTTCTCGGCGGTATCCTGCGCGCCTTGGGTGGCGAAACCGAAGCCGCCATTGCCAACCTCGAGCATGCCGTGCGCCTGAGCCCTGTGGACCCGGAAATGTTCCGCATGCAGGTCGGGATGGCGCTGGCGCACTTCTTCGCCGGTCGCTTCGAATGTTCGGTTTCCTGGGCCGAGAAAGCGCAGGGAAATCTGCCCAGTCTGCTGGTAGCGGCGGCCCTGATCGCCGCCAGCCACGCGCTCAATGGGCGAGCCGACAAAGCCGGGCAGGCCATGGAACGGGTGCGTCAGCTGGACCCGACGTTGCGGGTGTCCAGCCTCTGCGCGTGGCTGCCCATTCAACGGCCTGAAGACGTCGCCCGGTTTGCCGAAGGTTTGCGGTTGGCAGGGTTGCCGGAGTAACGGCTCAGCCGGCCAGCGTCGCGTTATCGATCACAAAACGATATTTCACATCACCCTGCAGCATCCGCTCGTAGGACGCGTTGATTTGGTCCGCGCGAATCAGCTCGATGTCGGAAACGATGCCGTGTTCGGCACAGAAATCCAGCATCTCCTGGGTCTCGGCAATGCCACCGATCATTGAACCGGCAATGGTCCGGCGCTTCATGATCAGGTTGAACACGTTCGGTGACGTATGCGGTGAGGCGGGCGCACCGACCAGCGTCAGGGCGCCGTCACGCTTGAGCAGCACCAGAAACGCGTCGAGATCGTGAGGCGCGGCGACGGTGTTGAGGATCAAGTCGAAGCTCTTGGTGTGCGCGGCCATTTCTTCGGCATTGCGCGATACCACGACCTCATCGGCGCCCAGTGCTTTTGCGGCTTCGCGCTTGGACTCGGAGGTGGTGAACGCCACGACGTGCGCGCCCATCGCATGGGCCAGTTTGATGCCCATGTGGCCCAGGCCACCGATACCGACCACACCGACCTTTTTGCCCGGCCCGGCGTTCCAGTGACGCAGCGGCGAGTACGTAGTGATGCCCGCACACAGCAGCGGCGCGACGGCGGCCAACTGCGCCTCAGGGTGACGGATACGCAGGACATAACGCTCATGCACCACGATGTTTTGCGAGTAGCCGCCGAGGGTCCAGCCCGGTGCGTCCGGGGTCGGGAAGTTGTAGGTGCCGATCATGCCGTCGCAGTAGTTTTCCAGACCGGTCTCGCAATCCTCGCAGTGTTTGCAGCTGTCGACGATGCAGCCGACACCCACCAGATCACCGACTTTGTAGTCGGACACATGGGCGCCGACCGCCGAAACGCGGCCGACAATCTCGTGCCCCGGCACGCAGGGGAATTGCGTCCCGGCCCATTCGGCGCGCACCTGGTGCAGGTCGGAGTGGCAGATGCCGCAGAAGGCGATGTCGATCTGCACATCATGGGCCGCCGGCGCGCGGCGATTGATCTGCATCGGCTCAAGGGGTTTATCGCCGGCGTGGGCACCGTAGGCGTGTACAAGCATGGGAACGTCCTCGAAGGATCAGTCGGACAGCCATCTTCACGTTCCGTGTCCCCATTCTGTTAGCGCATTTCTCCGGATTGCTTGCCTGATTCTGTTCGCAGTCGTGCGCATTTGCCCGACCTGCTGCACGAGCAGATCGGGCATGAGCAGGCTAGCGCAGCGGCACGTAGATATCCGTTTGCCACTGATCTTTCGGGGTCTCGGGGCTGATGCTCAAGTATTCGAAAAACAGTGGGTGATCACGCAATTCTTCGCCGCTGGCCGGTAACCAGTCACGGTAGATCGGGTAGATGGTTTCGCCGATGTGATCGGTGGAGCCCACATGACGGACGACGGCGCAGCGACCGGCGGGAATGATCAGTTCGCCGACATTGAATGCATTGGGCGCCACGGTGTCGTGAATCTCACCGCAAATCGCGAAATGAAAGTCTTGCGCTGGTGTCGTGTCGGGATTGCCATAGGGAATCCCGAACGTGCGGCTCAACGCCACGGGTGACTGGCCACTCTGCTGGCGCCACCGGATGAACGTTTGCACGCTTTGATTGAGAAGCCCTGGCGGGCCGCGGTGTTCGAGTGCGGCGACGCGAACTTCGGGGAAGTCGACAATTCGTACCTGCATGGCAATGCTCCTTGAGAAATGCGGAATGGCAAAGACCGAATGCCAGACCTTCCAGTCCGGTGCCTTGCGAAAGGCCCCGGGCGAGAGGCCGAGGGCTCGCTTGAATGCCCTCGAAAACGCCTCGGGACTCTCGAAGCCCGTATCCAGCGCGGCGTCCATCACCGAGAGGTGAGGCAGGGCGATCAAGCGGTGCGCCGCACGACGCAGGCGCATCAACTGCACATAACGAGAAACGGGCACGCCGACGAATACCGTAAATTGCCTGTGAAAGTGGAACTCGGAAAAGTTCGCAACCTGACTTAACGCCTTCACCGACAGGTCGCCTTCAAGGTTGGCGTCGATGTAGGCGAGTACCGCCGTGAAGCGTCTCGCGTAGGCCATTTGAGTCGGAGTGTCGGGCACGGTGTGGAAGTCCTGGAAATTCGGTCGGCCTTAGCATCGACGATCGCGGCCTAAATGCGCCTAGCCGTATTTGCTCAAGGCAGAAAGTCGGTGCTGACACACTGCACCGACTGGCCGAATCATTACACTCGCACGGTGCGTTGTGAATCAGTCGCGCGCCCGCGCAACAATCGCAAAATTCCCCGGCGCCTTTTCCAGCAGCCCCAGGAATCTCACGAGATCGACATTGCTGCCATCCACCTTCAGATCATCGGAGGTGAGCGTTTCCTTCAGCCCGGCGGTGCCGCTCAGCAGTTGGACGAACAGGTCCTTGGTGACGGTCAGCGTTGCGTTGGCGTTCGCCGCGGTCGGGCCTTTTCGATAGTGCAGCACGGCGTTCTCGATCCACAGCACGAACGATTCATTCGTATCGGTCAGCACCAGATTGAACGTCCAGTTCTTGCCATCCGCCGCCGGCCCGTCGAGGCTTGCGGCCATGGCTTCGAGGAAGCGCTCAGTGGGCGTCTGCTTCATCAGTTCGATCAGGTCGGAGCGTTTGACGCCCTTGGCTGGCGGGCCGTTGCGCAGCTCCATGGCCGCGGTCAGGTAGCTGTTGCGCCAGGTCGCCGATTCCGCCTGATAGCCCATCTGTTCGTACGCGCGGGCCAGCAGTTCTTTGGCGGCCGTGTCGTCGGGGTTGGCGAGCACGGCCTGATCCAGCAGCTCGGCGACCCAGCGATATTCGCCCTTGTCATAGGCCTCGCGCGCGGCCTCGACCACCTTGGCATTGCCTCCCATCAATTCGACGTAGCGCTTTGCCGATTCCTTGGGCACCAGCGGATTCAAGTGCGCGGGGTTGCCATCGTAGGCGCCCAGGTACAGCTGGTAGATCGCCTTGACGTTGTGGCGCAGGTCGCCGTAATAACCACGGGTGCCGAAGTACGACGCCAGCGAATCCGGCAGCTGGATCTTGTCGGCGATCTCGTTGGGGGTGTAGCCGGCGTTCATCAGGCGCACGGTCTGGTCGTGCAGGTATTTGTAGACGTCGCGGTGCTTGGTGATGAATTCGCGGATCCGCTCGTTGCCCCAGATCGGCCAGTTGTGCTGACCGAAATAGACCTCGGTGTCGCCCAACTCGTCGAGGGCGATTTGCGTGTAGTCAGACCAGCGCAGCGCATCGCGCACCTTGGCGCCACGGATCGGCAAGAGGTTGTGCATGGTCTGCGCCAGCAGCTCCGCACCGCCATACGCCTTCAGCGCGGGGATCGAAAAGGTCAGCTCGGCCGGGGCTTCCGCGCCGGGCATGTTGTGGAACACGAAGCTGACGCCGTCGAGCACCAGCGGCTGGATCGGCTGGTCGATGATCTGCGTCGGCGGCAGGATGCCCATGCTGCCGTAGGCGACGTTTTTGCCCAGACCGGTGTCGACGATGCCGGTGGCGCCCGGCGTCAGGTTCTTGCCGAACTGATACATCGAACGCCGCGCCATCGCCGGGCCCGCCAGGATGTTTTCGCTGGTGGCTTCCTCCATGAACCCGGCAGGCGCGACGATGGGAATATTGCGCTGGGCGACTTCGCTGCTTGAGGTGATGCCCAGCACACCGCCGAAATGGTCGGCATGGTCGTGGGTGAAAATGATCGCGGTGACGGGCTTGTTGCCCAGATGCTCGCGGGCGAATGCCAGCGCTGCGGCGGCGGATTCCCGGGAGGTCAGCGGGTCGACCACGATCCAGCCGGTTTGCCCGTCGATCAGCGTCATGTTGGCGATGTCGAATCCGCGCAACTGGTAAATCCCATCGCGAACCTTGAACAGACCGATCTGCGCGTTGAGCATCGCGTGCCGCCACAGGCTAGGGTTGACGGTGGCTGGCGCCTGGCCTTCGACGAAGCGGTACGCATCGAAATCGATCAGCACATTGCCGTCGGAGCCAAGGATCTTGCCGGTGGGGCGGGCGATGAAACCGCGCTGGGCATCTTCCATGTCCCGGTTGTCGCTGAGATCCAGGCCCTTGATCGACGCCTGGATCACCGCTGCCGTGGCGGGCGTGGCGTCGCCGGCTGCGACGCCGGGCTTGTTGTCACAGCCGCCGAGTGACACCAGCGTCAGGGCGAGGATCGTGTAGAGGGTCGGTTTCATTCTTGTTGTTCTCCGAGGGTCGAATTCGCTCCAGCCTAGGGGCAGGGCGGCGATGTATCCAATGCATTGTTTACATCCGGATAATGCGTCGCTAGCATCGGGTGAATGGACCTCAAACGACTGTCACACCTTCTCGCGCTGGCCGATGAACGCCATTTCGGCCGCGCCGCCGAACGCGTTCACCTCAGCCAGCCGGCCCTGAGCCGCAGCATTCAGGCGCTGGAGAGCGAAACCGGGCAGCGCCTGTTCGATCGCGACACCGGCGACGTCCGCCCGACGCCGGCGGGGGCGTTTCTGATCGAGCGGGCGCGGCGGTTGCTGTTCGATGCCCGTTCGCTGGAGCGGGACATGGCGCTCTACAGCGATCGCCAACTGGGTAGCCTCGCTTTTGGCGTCGGGCCGTTCCCGGCGGCCATGTTGATGCATCAAGTCGTGCCGCGACTGCGCCTGGATCACCCGGCAGTCACCCTGCGTGTCGAGGTGAACAACTGGCAGATTCTCGAAGCGCGGCTGCGCGCCGAAGCGATCGAATTCTTCGTTGCCGATATCCGTAACTTCACCGCGGAATCCGATCTTTTGATCCGCTCGCTGGGCCAGGTTTCGGCAGGCTTCTTCGTGCGTCCGGAGCATCCGCTGGCCGGGCGTAAAGTGGCGATGGGCGAGCTGGAAGGCTATGGCATCGCCACGACGCGCTTGCCCGAAGTCGTGAAACTCGAGACCGCCCGAACCCTCGGCATCTCCACCCGCCAGACGCTGCCCATCGTGTTGGAGTGCGATGATGTGGCGTTGCTCAAAACCGTCGCTGGTTCGACTGACACCATCCTCGGCGTCATCCATGGCGCCGTGGCTGAAGATATTCGGGTGGGGCGTTTGATCGAGCTTCATGTTGTCGACCGGCCGGGATTTCATTCTGAAATCGGTGTGGTGAGTTTGCAGGGCAGGAGCCTGTCGCCGACGGCTTTGTGTGTGATTGAGGCGGTCGTTGCCGAGATGCAATCCGTTCACGTCGAACAATCCCCACGTCTTTAGAGATACGTCCTACAGCCATGATTTTCCTGGTTCGTTAACGTCGTGCGGCCTCTTGGAGGGGTTGCCGATGCATGAACGAAAGGACAATCAGTGGCTGGTCAAAAGGACATTCCCCGGGTTCCCAACCCACCGGCAGGCGACGGGCATCACGTCACTTACCGCTACATGACGGCCACCGAACTGGCCGATCAGCAAGACCGACAAGACAAGTACGACGCCATGCTGGCGAGACAGGACGCCTTTGAGCGCAGCCGTGAGGTGGCGGCGAACAAGTCTGAGCCGGTGCGTGCGGGTTGCGTGTTTGCCAAGTCGTGCAAGCTGCCGGACGCGATCATCGATTACTCGAATCCTTCGGGGATGGTGCCGACTGATAGCCTGAAGGATTACGGCGAGCTGATTTTGCTCGGTGGCCGGGAAGCCGATAGCAGCGGCGGGGTTGAGCTCAAGAAAATCAGCGGCACTGCCATTCCTGCGGGGCTGGGCACTTTTAGGCGAGCCGACATCTACAAAAAAGAATAAAAAATCTAAAAAAGGCAAGAAAAGGAGCATTGAACCTTGAGATTTTTAGTAGAAGCTTTTGACATTGAGACAGACTTCCAGGCCTTCGTTATCGAGTTGCCACAGGGATGTGATGAGCAAATCAAAGCCATCATGGTTTGGAAAGAAGAACCGCAGGGGTGGGAGGGCTATGATTTGAGCCAGCCACAAATGCAAGCAATCGAAGAGCTTGCCGGTAGGTCGATTGAGGATCGAAATTTCTATTTCCAACTGACATGCAATGTATAGACAGAAAAACTAAAGGGGGCGGATCTATTCACGAGAATATATCCGGCCCTTTTTTCATGAAGGAACAAGCGATGCTCTTCCTTTCAATAACCGGCTTTTACCCCGATGACGTCCAAGACGACACGCTGCAGTTCGAGCTGGATATCGACGGTAGCGAAATGAATGAAAAAGTTGCACAGCTCATTGAATCCAAGCCCCTGAGCGAACTGAATCCTGGTGAGTTGTTACTGAGTGAGGATCAGGTAGCGGCACTGGGAGCCCTGCTGAATGTCAGCTTCCCGAGCGGACTGGAGTATTTCATGGGTACCTGTGCGAAATCCTGATACTGCGGAGAGCAAAGGGCACGGGGCCACCGTCCCTTTTTTCGTCAAAAAAATATCTGTGAGGAATAGATGGGACTGGAGCTGAGGCTGGAGTGGTACGACACAGCAAACCTGGAATTCCAAGGCGAGGAGACGTCAAAAAATCTGGGGGATGATGAATCAGTATTGAATGCCTTAAGCATTCCAGTAGAGGGCAACATCAATAATGGCAGCTTCAACGTCGTCGAAAAGTGGGTCGCGACTATTCAGCCGTATTTTCAGCACCAGATTGCTCTGAGTACCAACGACTATCAAATTTCGTTTGACTACAGCCAGCACCGACAGACGGCTGATTGACAGTAAATGGGACGCCCATTAGCTCGCTTCCCGCATTTTTGCCTAGGCGCGGCTTTCAGCGGATTGTTTTCCATCGCCTGATCCGCTTCACTGTGGCTCTTTTGCCTGAGCGGAAATCAATCATGGAACGATGCGAAGCACTGGTCATCGGCCTCGGCGCCATGGGCGCGGCCACGGTGTATCAACTGGCGAAGGCCGGGGTCAACGTGGTCGGCATCGACCGCCACCATCCGCCGCACACATTCGGCTCCAGCCATGGCGACACCCGCATCACCCGGCTGTCCGTGGGCGAGGGCGCGCAATACGTGCCCATCGTGCGCAACTCCCACCGCATCTGGCGCGAACTGGAAGCGCTGTCGGGCGAGGCCCTGTTCGAACAGACCGGCCTGCTGGTGCTGACCTCCAGCCCCGACTTCGATCCCGCCGACGAAACCGACTTCACCCTGCGCACCATCGCCCTGGCACAGACCTACGGCATCGAACACGAAGTCCTCGACGCTGCCCAGATCCGCCAGCGCTTCCCGCAGTTTGCCCAGGTGCGCGACGACGCCATTGGCTACTTTGAACCCGAAGGTGGTTTCGTAAGGCCCGAACGCTGCATTGACGTGCAACTCAGACTGGCCGAACAACACGGCGCCAAGCTGTACAAGGGCGAGACCGTGACCCACATCAGCTCGGACGAACAGGGCGTCACCGTCACCACCGACCAGCGCACCGTGCGGGCGAACAAACTGGTGGTCACCGCCGGCAACTGGGCGGGCGGCTTGCTCGGCGCGCCGTTCGACAGGCTGCTAAGCGTCTATCGGCAAAAACTGTTCTGGTTCGAAACCGAGCCTGACGCGGAACTGGTCGGCAATTCAACCACGTTCATCTTCACTCACGGCCAGGACGACGATTTCTACGGCTTTCCCGCGTTGCCGGGGGAGGGCAGTTTGAAGGTGGCGACGGCGCAGTATCACAGCACGTCCACGCCTGAAACTCTGGATCGCACAGTCTCGGCCGAGGAAGAACGCGAGATGTACGAGCAGCAGGTGCAGGGGCGGATCGCCGGGCTGACGGATCGGGTGGTGAAGTCAGCGGTCTGCGCCTACACCGTCACGCCGGATCGACATTTCATCATTGATGAGCATCCACGGTTGCAGCACACGTTGGTGGTGTCGGCATGCTCCGGGCATGGGTTCAAACACTCGGCGGCGCTGGGGGAGGCGTTTGCGCAGTGGTGTTTGCGGGGGGAGAGTGAGCTGGATCTTTCGTTGTTTGCGGTGGGGCGGTTTTAGCGGGAGTGCCAATCTCTATGAATCATGAGCTTTGGCAGGAATCCGATGGCTGTCAGACTTTTTGTCTGGCCGGTGCTCGTGGAGATGGTGCACGTGCACTAATGGATCCGGGAGCAACACTGGCGTGGGAGGTCGAGGCGCAAAGTCATTTTGAAGCGATGACAAAATACTATGCGCACATGCAGTGGGTGAGTATGTGACGGACTTTCCCGAACAGGACAAGATGTCCTACAGAGAGTTGGGGTGGGAATGATCCGCCAATCAAAGGTATCGAGCACGCCCTTCGGACGTCACATGTTTATGAATGCACGGATTGTGGACGTCTTTGGATGCAAAAGGCCGCATGTTCCCGAAGAGGGCGGATATCAGGCGATTCCGGGAGCCTTGATTGCGAATAAATAGGGAACTGCCCAATGCTTAACCGCTATACCGTCTCCCGAGAGAGGATGGCGAATGACTTGAAAAATGCGCAGCTGCTGCAGGGGCAGCGACTTGCTGAGTTATTGCATGACCAATATTACTTCAACGAGGAAAAATGCCTGTCTGACGTAGGGTCGTTGCTCTGGCGGTGTGGCGAACGTCAGAAAGTTGCGATGTACCTGCTGAGCGATGGGGAAAGTGTGGGAGCTGATGAGTCCGATCTGGAACCTCCCACATCCTTTGCGCTTGATGCCGCGAGCTTCTGCTCGTGGCGCAGGGAAAATCTGCTTCGCAACAGGTCAGCTCTCTTCCTCGAAGGAAAAATCATCACAGCAGTTCAAGGCGTTGTCGATAAAGTGGCGGGCGGAGATGTTTGGCTTGTCGGCTTTCAAGTTTCCTTCGAGACAGGCGACTACCTGTTCTACCTGAATCAGGGTGACGATGCAGTCGTTCTGGTTAATGAATGGCTCAAGAGGTTGGAGGGCATCGAAACCTGCTTGGTGACCTCGCTGGAATGAGCATTTAGTTCAATAGCGGCTTGGACGAAAATAAATGCGTCCCCATTCTTTCCCCCATTCTTTCTCCAGTTTTCCTGATCTATGAATGAGGGGCGCTCCTGGACACCGATCCACTCATTGGTCAATCGCGCTCTCCAATACACCACAACTGAGCTTCGACTAAGTCTCAGCTCCCACGGATCACAAATTGGGTTTCTCTAACAGAAGGGCGCAAATCGATAAACGGTGTGAGTCGACTCCCACGTACGATGGCCGTACCGAGCTGATAGCCAAAGCCCTGATTGACATCGAGGTATCTGTGGTGGCAAAACAGAACTATAGCTAACTGGCGAGAGTCGACCATTCCGACTTCGAAAAAAATGACCTACCGAGACGTCACCATGCAAGCGCAGGCAGCGAAACCAATTCTATATCAAGGACATCCAATTCCTTTTCAGGCCCTTACTTCAGATGCATTTGAAGACTTCACCTATCAAGCCTTGACTCTTTTGGGGAAAAAACAAGGCTTCGAAATGAAGAGCGGCCGACAGCCTTCAGGTGACCAAGGCTATGACTGCACTGCCCGCACCGAAAGAGATCAGCACTTAGTATGTATTCAATGTAAAAGATATGAATCAGCCTTGAGTGTTAACAAGGTCGCAGAAGAAATAATCAAAGTTTCTTTTGATAAGGCTCTTAACGGATCCAATCCTAGGAAGCATTACATAATTACCTGTGGCGATGTTTCTGGCTCTTTACGTAAAGCAGAGCGCCAAAGTAACTACGACGTGCTAAAGCAAGAATGTAATAAAATCATAGTCAAGGGGAAATTTCAGCCCGCGCTGCTAGAAAAAGCTAAGAAGCAAAATCTTGATCCCGTAAAGATAGTTGAAGACTATTTTGATACTTTGGATAATCTTACGATATGGTCTGGCACTGATTTTAGAAATGAACTAATCACAATATGGAGTGAGCTGTCAGATATCATAGATTCCCATTTCACGATTGAAAAAATCTTGAGAGACTGCCCCACGCCAGACTTCAACCTCAGTGCATACCTTAAAAAGACCACCCTGACCGAAGAAAACCTAACATCTCTCAGCTACACTTCAGCGCGCCTACCTTCAAAGTTAACAAGCAGTAGTGATCTGATAGATTTTGGCAATGGAATTTTAAGTTCGGGCGCCGTGGCAGAACTTCTAAAGCAGGGGAGGAATATAGCAATATCATCCCCTGGGGGGAGCGGCAAGTCCTCTACGCTTTCGTTAATTAAAAACAAATTAAATCCTTCTGAGTCCGATGCAGAATACTTGCCTATCAAGATAAAGTTGAGAGGTTATTCTAGGAATTCGCTAAATCATATGATTGAAAGTGAGCTTGATATAAAATTCGGCTCATGGAAAAGTCTGCCATTTAAAATTGTCTTTCTCCTCGATGGGCTTGATGAAATGCTGCAATGCGACACGCAAGCATTTTTCGATGATCTTGAAAGTACATTAAGTGGTTATAATTATATTATAACCCTGAGAGACAAAGGTTTAAGTGTAGACACAAAATCCACATCAATTGATTGCTGTCTATCAATTCAGCCCCTCTCCTATAGAGCGGTTCTGAATATTGCCAGATCAACTTTTGAGGAAAATGAGCTTGATATGTTCTATGAACAATATAGAAGCAGATTGGGTTCCGTAAATTTTGACTTCTTCTCTTCACCATTTGTGCTGTCACGCTCAATTGATTATTACAAGAAAAATAAAAAGCTACCAACAAGCACCGAGGAGATACTAGAAGATTGGATTTCAGGAAAGCTAGATAACGACCAGACCCGGGTAACAGCTAGCGACCTAAAATCTAATCAACTACCAAAAGCGAAAGTAATCGATGCCTTTTCAATGGTTCTATACAATGCAAACTTCGAGCATGGAGTTTCCTCCATTCCTGAAGATAGCTATGTTGATTTAATGTTGAAATGTCATGAAGAGTTGGCCGCAATAAATCCTTACATATTCAAGGCTCTCAGCTTTACAGAGTTTCTCGGGCTAATTTCAGAGTGTGAGGTTTTATACAAGGGTACAGACAATCATTATTCAACGCCTCATCTAATTATTTCTGATTACTTGGCCTCCAAAACGCTAGCTAAAAAGTGGCGCAATCATCAAGTATCTGAATTTAATAACGCTCATTACGATATATGGCTTTACAGCAGCAATTTTATCTTGGACTCTGAAAAGAATGAATTCTTGGAGACGATTTTTAAATTTGACATCAACCTAGCTGCGAAAGTCGCGAGAAAATTTCAAGGTGTTTATTTAAGTAGCGTAGAGCAAGACATTCTCGATCTTGAAAAAAGTGACAAGGTGCTCACCCGCAGCAGCGCGATATACGCACTTGGCATATTGGGGACAGAGAACAGCTTAAAAAGGCTCAGATCTCGGCAAGGATATGTTGATTCGGAGCACCCTCACCAGCGGAAAAGGGCCTTAGCACTGAGCGGTGATGAAACAACCCTCTTAAACATTCTTGCTGAAAATGAAATGTATGCTCAGGGACTTGGTAGAGTTTCAGGGGGAAGTTATGAACTATGGTTTCGCTCCCCACCAACCGTGATTACAAATATAGCGAGAGAATGCATAAATAAATGGAAGGATAGCGGCCAACCAGGAATATGCATGAGCTTAAGAACTTTAGCTCTGTTTGGTGATACTTCTGATCGAGAAGCACTATCATTCGTATTGGAACGCACAGATCATAGCAATGAGTTCTATGACGCTGCGCATGCACTATTCGAAATTGATAGAGAACTTGCTGGAAAACTTCTTATTAAAATTAGCGAGGAAGACGCAAGGCACTCCTATAATTCAAAAAAAATCCTGGCGAGTTACGGGATTGAGTTTAATGCTGATAGAGAGTTCAATCATTTTATTGATGCCAGTAACGAATCAGAAGAGTATCTCGCACAAGACAATGTAGCGTACAGTCTAGACAAACTAGTTAGCCTTTTAAGAAATGTGCACCTTGATACCAGTAAGATTGACGCTCTAATTGCAGTTTATAATCGGCAGAGCTTCAAAAGAGATTTTTACTTTTATCGCTTGATCTGGAGTTTAGGTCGAAGTGGCAATCCTGGCGCTTTGATGCCGCTGGTAGAGCTAGCATATTCACGTAAAGATCCTGAGGAGATCAACCTTGCCATCGGATACGTTTCGAATTTTCCAGATATGGATGTAAGCGAAGAATTAATGCTGGAGATAGACCAGTATTTCGAGAATCTGAATGGTGAGTCTGATGGGATTTTTCTCCAGTATGTTGAGTTTTACTACAAGACTAGACCAAGGAGCATGGTCATAGATCTTGTCAAGGAAAAGCTGTCACAACTTCTGAGGGATTTGGCACCTGAAACCATCTCAATTGAAGATTACAACTATGGCAGCTTCTTAAAATACAATCTTCTATTCCAGCTTCTGAGCATTTGTTCCAGCGATGACATCTGCTTGGGGGAGGACGACTCCTATAAGTTTCTCCTTGTCAACACTGACCATTTAGAGGTGAAGAGTAAAAATGCGAAGCTGATAGTGCTTGGTCGCCTGAAAAAGAATAGCCTTGATCAGTATCTTAATAGGGTTTCTGACAGTGAAGTGCGAGCGCGCATAGTTAGCTACATGCTTTCAAATGACTTGGCAAGTGATCCGATTTCATTAATTGAAGAATATTTCTCCGCCTACTTATCGCACCATTTTTTCTACACGACAATAGCTTCTGTCTGCTCTAGGCATTGGAATGATAGGCTTGCGAGGATCTTCCTTAGCCATTTCTGTCACTTCAACTGGCAACCTTTTCTTGCAGGGATTTTTACTCAGAATACTGACCTGTATTTGGAGTTGTTCACCAAAGAACAACTGGAAAGCTTTGAGGATGCGCGTGCAGCGCCAATCAATGATTTCGTTGAGAGAACCTATAGGATTTTCCTTGAAAGTAAAGGGCTAGATATGAAGTAGGCATATATTTAGTTGGGGGCTCTGTTGCAGATCTTAAAAGTCTGCAACATCGTCTAGCTCGATGCAAAAAGGGGGCTGCAAAAAAGGGAACTGATTTATTTTCGTGATGCAGAGCAGTCTCCTTTTCTGGATCAAGCCATTGATCAAGCACGCTCCCCAATACACCACCACTGAACTTCGACTTCATCATCGTCCTGAGTTACATCATGTCCATGCTCAATGAATTGTTCGGGCAAATCCAAGGCGAGCCTGTCACTCAAGTGTATCGGAGCAAGCGAATTATGCTGCCCCAGAAAGCTCAAGTAGTACTCACGGTCATAGAACACTGTCACTTCACTATGGTGTAACCAGGGCCAAGTCAATAAGCAGGCGACGCGGTAGTAGCCTTGGCTGCGATCCGCTGCGCGGGAAAGGTGGGCCGCTGCTTCGAGCAACTGCTGGACACAGAAGGCCTGCACTTCGATACGTGCTTGCGGACCTTCAACGAGGGTATTGATTACCGGGATTTTCCAGTTTGAGTAGCGCTCGTGCTCATCGAAGCGAGGATGGAACTCGCCGCTGAAACTCGCGGCCCAGTATTCCAATGCACGGAGATGTCGGGGTATGTTTCGGAGCTTTTTGTTACTGAGGCGCAATCTTCGCAAGGGCATGTCCTTATGGGGTTGATGAAGCTAACGGCTCGGGCACTCATCGTAGGAAGCGAAATGGTCAGCGTTATAGCTGGTTTTGCAAGAGCGGGTTGGAGATTTCCTGAAATCCATCAATCCTCGATTTTTACGAGTGTTGCCAGCTTCTTAGTCAGGACCGATTGCAATCTGGATATTTTCCCCACGTGCACACGTACTCCCAGAGCAGCTTTCGCTCTAAGTGTTTGATGTAGGCAGTGGTGTAAGGCTGGCCCATGTCGACAGGGCAGGCTGAAACCCAAAGATGCTCAAGTGGCGTGGTTTCGAGAAGTGTCAACCTAAAGGTGTTGCCTCCAGAATGTCCGGGGCGTTCGCTGAATGCTGACGTGTTGAATTGACGCAACCGGTCTGCCAATGTCTGGCCTGTTGTCTCGCCAATGTAGATGATGAAATCGTTGTTTACCCGATAGTTGTCAGGTTTCTTTTTACTGCGCGCGATGAAGTACACACCCGGGAGATTCTTTCCTTCGAGTTCTGTCCGTTCAGACCAAGGACGCCAATCACAAAACCCAACCTCGCCCACCATAATTTGGCCCTATCCGAAAAAAGTGTCTTTTTAACATCATCTGTGCAGCCAACGGCGATCGTTTTTTGCGCAAATGTTTGCTTTTTGGCCGTAGCTGCCATTCATCGTGGCAGCTACGGCCAACGCTCATGCCTTCTTTAGCCGCGTACTATCGGGTCGCAGACGGCTAGCGTTTAGCTCTTAACCTCAACATGATCCAACGCCTGATTCACCGCCAACTCACTCAACATCACCAACTGCGCAATCCCGATCGCAGTCTTGCGGTGGGCAGGCTCCAGCGTGGCAGCGAAGTTGTTGAGCATCTCGCTGGCCGAGCCCAATGATTCGCTGGCATTGGCCAAGAGTGATTCGGTGTCGTACGCCGGATTGGCCAGGTACATGGGGTCGTGTTTGTGATGGCTACCCATGATCCGTTGCTGCGGAGTGAGGTAGTGATCGAGCGCGCGTTCGGCCGCTTCGTTGAGGGTTCGGGAATCGGGGAATTTGTAGGGAGAAACTGGATCGGTTTCCGGTGGGTTCGGTGTTGGCTTGAACATAGATGTAACTCCAGGGTGAGAAAGTGGAGCCATCAGCCTCGCTACCAAACGAGGGTGGTGGCCATACGGAGGTTGGTAGACCGGTCACCTGGATACCCGGCGCGTCCGAAGACGCCCTACGCATGGCCACCATAAAACAGAGGGCGAAAGAGTCCCTGCAATCTGGTGTTGCGATGCGACAGGTAATCCGGGCTACCAAACCCGATCACTGTTTTTCAGTGACCCGGAAACGATAAAACCCGCACCCCAGACGCACAAGCCGGCGGATTCTGGCGTAGTCGTAGGCAATGACGCAAGACGCTGTAGCCGTGGGGAAGTAATGCCGGGCGTTTCTAAACACAAATCAAAAAAGGCTTTAAACACGGCGGCTTTCTGCCCGGTTTACTCGTTTCTGGAAACCAGCCGTAATCTGTTGTGTGAAGCATCGGCTGCGCTGCAGAGGTCTGATCGCGGCTCGCGATGTCGAAATCCGACACACCTCTGAGCGCTGAGGCAGGCAAAAAAGGCGCCGAATTGGCGCCTTGAGGTTATCAAGCGATTTTGATCACAACCTTCCCAAATGCTCCCCTTGCGAGATGCTCATAAGCCTCACGTGCTTTCTCGAACGGATACACCTGATCGATCACGGGGCGGATCTTGTGTTGGTTGAGGAATGTGTTCATTCGATCGAATGATGAGCGCGGCGCCACGGCGATTCCGCGAATGGTCGTCTGGCGGAAAATGAGTGGCATCAGATTGAGTTCCACGGTTTGCCCCGTTAAAAATCCGATCTGCGCAATGCGCCCGGATGCCTTGGTTGCTGCGACCGATTGATTGATACCACTGCCGCCGGCTACGTCGAGTAGTAAATCCACGCCTTTGCCTTCGGTCAGCTTCAGCACTTCGTCCGCCCAGTTCGGCGTCGTTCTGTAGTTGATGCCTGCCACGGCCCCCAGCCCCTTGACGGTATGCAGATTCTTATCGCTACTCGACGTTGCGATGACCTTCGCGCCAAGCGCAGTTGCGATCTGCACGGCAAATATCGACACACCTCCCGTGCCTTGAACCAATACGGTCTGGCCTGGTTGGATCTGCCCAAAGTCCACCAGCGAATACCAGGCTGTGAGCGCAGCAATCGGAAGTGTGGCCGCCTCTTCGTCGCTCATGTTGTCCGGGGCACCGACGGCGCTGTCTTCATGGATGATCATGTATTCGGCCAAGCCGCCGGGTAGCGGTGAACCGAAGCAGTAATCGGGTTCGTTCGGGCCTGGCTCGCCATCCAGCCACCGTGAGTAAAGATGTGAGTTGACCCGATCACCGACTTTGAAGCGCGTGACGTTGTCACCGATCGCTACCACCGTGCCGGCGGCATCGCTCACCGGGATCAGTGGTTTGGGCACCATGTGCGGTTCATAAATGCCGTCGACGATTGCCTTGTCGCGAAAGTTGAGCGAGACAGCACCGACCTTGACCAGCAATTCGCCCGCCTTGGGTTGCGGCGTCGCGACCTCTTCCAATTGCAGGTTGTCGAGTCCGAAATCTTTCAATAACCACGCTTTCATCGTGAATCTCCAAATACACGTTAATGGCCTTGAACCAGAGCAGGTTCTGCCTTGGATGCATTTTTCGCTTTTGACGATGCGCAATAAATGCGTGGCAAAAGACATGATTGTTCTATCCTTGAGCAACAATCATGTTCAACTCGCGGTCAAGCGGGGTTCATAGGGTAGCGACATGGAACTGCTTCAATCGATGCGACTGTTTGCCAGGCTTACGGAACTCGGCAGTTTTACCAAAGCCGCCGAATCGCTGGACATCGGGCGGCCCCAGGTCACCCGATATATTCAGGAGCTGGAAACGTCATTGGGCGTGCGCCTGTTTCAGCGCACCACGAGAAAGGTGGCCCTTACCGCCGAGGGCGAGAGGTTCTATGAGCGGGTACAGGAGATTTTGGCGGATATTTCTGCTGCGACCTCAATGTTCGACCGATCCGGAGCAACGCTCACGGGCCGACTTCGTGTCGATATCCCGACCGCTTTCGCGCAGTTGGAATTCATCAAAAGCCTTAAAGAATTCACCGCCTCCTACCCAGGTATCAACATGGTTCTGGGCGTGACTGACCGGGCTGTCGACCTGATCGGTGAGGGCGTCGACTGTGCGTTGCGTATTGGCGATCTACCGGATTCGACCTTGATCGCTCGCCCAATCGCAATGGCGACCATGGTGACCTGTGCCGCGCCCGAGTATCTGCACCAGTACGGGGAACCCGCGACACTCGACGATCTGGCCTCCCATCGAGGCGTCAACTTCTTGTCCGGTCAGAACAACAGGACATTGCCTTGGCATTTCACGTTAAAAGGTCAGGATCGATCCTTTGTGAGTAACGCCGGCATCACCGTCACCGAGTCGAATGCGTATGTCCAGTGTGGTGTGTCGGGTTTCGGAATAATCCAGGCGCCTGGGATTACCGTGGCCGAGCATTTGGCCAGTCGCGGTTTGGTGGAAGTTCTAAAGCCCTATCGGCCAGCCCCTCGCCCTGTTTCGTTGCTCTACCCGAGTCGGACGCATTTGGCACCTCAGGTTCAGGTTTTTATCGAGTGGCTGCAAAAGCGTTTTCCGCAGCTTCATTCTGACTGGCTGGAAACATAGCTTGATGAAACGTTTCAGCAGGTTTATAAAAACCGCACAACTCCAAGAAAAGGCTGCTTCCATGACCCCGCTCAAACTCGTTGTTGCCCTCAGCGCACTGTCCGCTGCCTCTCACGCCATGGCCTGGGATTACGTTCTTCTCGACACCGACAAAGCCGCTCAGAACTGGCAGATCACCAGCCAGCAATTCGGCGTGAAAACCGACAAACCCTTCAGCGTCAGCCTGCGCACCTTGCATGGTGGTCGGCAGGAAGGCGTCAGCATTGTCGACATCGATAACGGCACGATGAAACTCTCGGTGGTGCCGACGCGGGGAATGAACGTCTTGCAGGCCTCGGTCGGCAATGTGCGTATGGGCTGGGATTCGCCGGTCAAGGAAGTGGTCAATCCGTCCTTCATCGAACTCAATGGCCGTGGTGGTCTGGGCTGGCTCGAAGGTTTCAATGAGCTGGTGACCCGCTGCGGATACGAATGGGTCGGCCACCCCGGCGTCGACAACGGCGAACTGCTGACCCTGCACGGCCGGGCCGCCAACATTCCGGCGAACAAAGTCACCCTGCACATCGATGAAACGCCACCGTACGCCATCACCCTGCGCGGTGAGCTGAAAGAGCAGGCGTTCAAGAAAGTCGACTTCTCCGTCGCCACCGAACTGGTCACGGAACCCGGCAGCGTAGTGTTCGCCCTCAACGACACCCTGACCAACAACGGTGACTATCCGAAGGAATACCAGGCGCTGTACCACAGTAATTTCAGCACCCCGTTCCTGGAGCAGGGCGCTCGTTTCGCCGCGCCGGTGAAACAAGTGTCGCCGTTCAACGACAAGGCCAAGGGCGATTTGGCTGAATGGCAAACCTACCGCGCACCGACCAAGGACTACGACGAAACGGTTTACAACGTGGTGCCGTATGCCGATGCCAAGGGCGATACGTTGACCGTGTTGCATAACAAGGCCGGCAGCCTGGGCGTTTCGGTTGGCTTCAATACGCAGACATTGCCGGTGTTTTCCCTGTGGAAGAACACCGATACCCAAGGCCAGGGTTATGTCACCGGGCTGGAGCCGGGGACGAGTTTTTCCTACAACCGCCGTTATCAGCGACCACTGAACCTGGTACCCACCATCGGGCCGAAGGAACACAAACAGTTCCGCATCAGTTACAGCTTGTTGGCGGATAAGGCGGCAGTGGACAAGGCCTTGAAGCAGGTGAGCGACATTCAGGGCGGGCGGGAGACTGAGGTGCGGCAGACACCGTTGGTTGATCTGACCAAGGGCTGACACCGGCCAGAAAAAGGGGGACTGATCTATTTTTCCTGAATAAATCAGCGCCCCTTTTTTATTCTGTGATGGCGCTCTCGAACGGGCCCGAATGCCATTCACCATGTCGAAATCAGACACCGTCGTGCCGCTCCCAGGCTATTTGCGATCAACTCCAGGCACGTAAGGTGACGCATCATTTCATCGCCCTGCGTCGTCGTCCGACCGATTTGTAACGCTGCAGCGCTTGAGGTGCGCCGCTCTGGAGCAGGGCAACAGGAAGAAATGATGATCGCCTGACATGTCGTCAGTACGCCCAAACGTCGATCACCAGAGAACAACAAAAACAATGAATAGTCTGAACTCGAAGGACTCGAACGGTCAGTTGGCGCAGGGCTTCAAGCCGCGTCATGTCACCATGCTTTCCATTGCCGGCATCATCGGTGCGGGGCTGTTTGTCGGCTCCGGCCACGCCATTGCCGCCGCCGGCCCGGCAGTCTTGCTTGCTTATCTCTTCTCCGGTCTGCTGGTCGTGCTGGTCATGCGCATGCTCGGTGAAATGGCCGTGGCCCATCCGGACACGGGATCGTTTTCCACCTATGCCGATCAGGCCATCGGCCGTTGGGCGGGGTTCACCATTGGTTGGTTGTATTGGTGGTTCTGGGTGCTGGTCATTCCGATCGAAGCGCTGGCCGCCGGGCATGTCTTGAATCAGTGGTTTCCGCAGATCGATGCGTGGTTGTTCGCGTTGCTGTCGATCATTTTGCTGGTGGTGACCAACCTGTTCAGCGTGTCCAAGTACGGCGAGTTCGAGTTCTGGTTTGCGATGGCCAAAGTGGTGGCGATCATCGGGTTCATCGGGCTGGGTTTTGCGGTGTTGATGGGCTGGATTCCGGAGCGTGAGGCCAGCGGTTTGAGCCGCTTGATGGAGGAACACGGCGGGTTTGCGCCCAATGGTTTGTCGGCGGTGGTCGGGGCTTTCATCACCATCATGTTCAGTTTTATCGGGACGGAAGCGGTGACCATCGCGGCCGCCGAATCGAGCAACCCGGCGCAGAACATCGCCAAGGCCACGCGCTCGGTGATCTGGCGCATCGGCGTGTTTTATCTGCTGTCGATTTTCGTGGTGATTTCCGTGGTGCCCTGGAACGATCCGCTGCTGGCGTCGGTCGGCTCTTACCAGCGCGCGCTGGAGCTGATGAACGTTCCCAATGCCAAATTCCTGGTCGATGTGGTCGTGCTGATCGCGGTGGCCAGTTGCATGAATTCCTCGATCTACATTTCCTCGCGGATGCTGTTCTCGCTGGGTCGTCGCGGCGATGCTCCGCAACCGTTAAAGGTTACCTCTGCAGCGGGCGTGCCGAGGGCAGCGGTGATTGCCAGCACCGTGATCGGCGCCGGGGTGACGCTGTTCAGCTATTTCATGCCGGCGGGGCTGTTCCAGTTTCTGCTCGCCAGCTCCGGCGCGATTGCGTTGCTGGTGTATCTGGTGATCGCGGTTTCGCAATTGCGCATGCGCCGGATGTTGCGTCGGCAAAACGTCGAGCTGACGTTTCGCATGTGGCTGTTTCCATGGCTGACGTGGCTGGTGATCGCGTTCATCTGCGCTGCGCTGGCGGTGATGATGGTGACGCCCGAGCATCGTCTGGAAGTGACGTCGACCATTGGGCTGGCGCTGGCGATTTCGTTTATCGGGCTGGTGACCACGCGGCAACATGGGCAGGCGAGGGCGGCGGTTTCGGCGGGCGAGGCCTAGGGTTTTTCTGGTGCTTGAACGGTGGGGTTGGCCCCGGCATGGACGCAGGGGATGTCCGATCATCGGGCTTCGGCTCGCAGCCAACGTCTGACCTCGCTCTGTATCGCATACGCCGGAGCCTCGACCGCATTGAAATCCTGCGAATACCGCTGCGCAAACCCTTCGACTCCCCATTCCTGAAACTGCTGCACATGCTTCAGTTCGTGCGCCCAGAGAGTGACGTTGTGTTCTGCGGTTTCAGCGTCGCGGAACAGGATGATGTCGATCAGCGTCACTGCACCGACATCCGGATTTTGCAGGATGGCCGTGGCGGCGTTGTATTGGCCGTCGTTGGTGACTTTGTAGTGCACGGCATCGAGGACGCCGGGTTCATACCAGCGCAGCAGTTGCTCCCGGATGTGCGGGGGAATCGGTTTGATGTCGGTACTGGCGGCTTCGGCGCGGGCCTGAGTCAAGCCCTGCGCCAGGACCGGTGCCGCCATCCGGAAAAGGTCTTCAGACAGACGTTCCGGGTCCGGCAGGCAAATGCAGCTGTCGAGGCATACTTGTTTTTCGCCGGCAGGGCAGGTGTCAGCCTGGGCTGGTGCTGCAAGCGTCAAGCAAAGGACCAAGGACAAAAAGGAGGACGCGCCAAAGGCCCCTCGGTGTACGACCCTTTCATTTTGCGTTGCCCCATACATAGTCATTCCATCTACGGGTTGTCAGCGCGAGTGGCTCGGGGAGGGGCATGCTGGTTTTCTCCCGCGTGGTTTCACCTAAGGCTAGATCAAGCCCGGCAGTTTCACCGACCTGTTTCGCCCCAAGGCCTTGGCACTGTACAGCGCCTGATCGGCGGCTTCGATCAAACCTTGCACGGGGGTGAGTCGGGAACCGGCGGCAGTGGCAATCCCGATGCTGACACTCACTCGTCCCAACGGGCTGGATTCGTGGGAAATGTTCGCTTGCTGCAACCGGTCAAGGATCAGTTGCGCCACGATCTGCGCACCTTCGCTGTCGGTATTGGGCATGATGACGCCCATCTCTTCACCGCCATACCGCGCCACAAGATCCGAGGGACGGCGCACGCACGTCTCCACGACGTTGCCAACGCGTTGCAGACAATCGTCGCCGGCAACATGCCCGTAGGAATCGTTGAACAGTTTGAAGTAGTCGATATCAATCATCAGCAGTGCCAAGGACGTGCCGTCGCGCTGCGCTCGTCGCGCCTCCAGGTCCAGTGTGACATCGAAGCAGCGTCGATTGGCCAGACCGGTCAAGGCGTCCTTCATCGCCAACAACTCGAGTTGCCTGTTTGACGAAAGCAACTGCTGCTGAGTGCCCATCAACTCTGCTTCTACTTGGGTTCTGCGTCGGATATCCAGTATCAAAAACCAACCGATGAGACCGGTAAGCGCAAGCAGGCCCGTCACCACCACGGCCGATAGCAGCGCCTCCGTTCGCCACGCGGCGAGGGCTTCGCGTTTCCCGAGTGCGACGGTCGTGATCAGCGGCAGCCGGTCACTTTTGCGAAAGGCGTAGAGCCTTTCCACACCGTCCAGGCTGGAGGTGAACGAGGCGGTGCCGACAGAGCGATCCACCAGATACTTGGCGTAGATCGGTGATTTTGAAAAATTGCGCCCCATGTCCTGCTCGCGGAAGGGGTAGCGAACCAACAACGTACCATCGGTATAAGACAACCCGATGGCACCCTCCTGGCCGACATCGATCTTTCCAAACAGCCGCAGAAAGTTTTCGATGCCCAAGGTCACCGCGACCACTCCGGCAAACTCACCGCGAGCATCATTGAAGCGTCGACTGACGGTGATGACCCATTCCTGATTGGAGCGGCTCTGAATGGGCGGACCGATAAAGGTCTCGGGGGAGGGATCATCGCGGTGATGAATGAAATAGGCCCGATCACTGCTATTTGCCCCGGCCGGAATCGGCCGGTTGGACGACATCAGCCAGCGTCCCTGACTGTCGTAGATGGTGATGCCGCTGAGCTGTGGCATCAGCGGTTCCTGCCGGTCGATCAGCGATCTGATCCGCTGGATCTGAACGGGGCCACTGCCTTCGGTTTCCAGGCGTTCGACGAGCCCGAGCAAAAGCGCCGAACTTTGGCGGACAATGCCTTCGGAATAGGTGACAAGCGCCTGGGTCAGGTTCAACCCGTGAACGTCTACTTCCTCCAGCGCTCGCTCTCGAGAGGCCAGCACCTTCCAGACAGTCAGTGAGGCCAGGGAACAGCCGATAACCAACAGCAAAAGCACAACCAGGTGCGTATCTCGCTTCACGTCACTACCTTATGGAAAGTCCGTTTTTCCGTTCCAGAGGCTATTGGATCAAGGCAATAACGGCAGCCGTTCGTCCTCATCGCGCGCAAGGATACAAGCAGTCAGGTGTCGCTGCAGCAATAGATGTACGGGTTACTGCACCGACCCCCTCTAGACCTCAACCGCGTTTCGGCAGCTTCCAGTTCGGGCGAATGAAGTGGCAGGTGTAGCCATTCGGAATGCGCTCGAGGTAATCCTGATGCTCCGGCTCCGCTTCCCAGAACGGCCCCGCCGGTTCGATTTCGGTAACCACCCGGCCTGGCCACAGACCTGATGCGTCGACATCAGCCGCAGTGTCTTCGGCGATATCGCGTTGCTGCTCGTTCAGGTAATAGATCGCCGAACGATAGCTCGGACCGAGGTCGTTGCCCTGACGGTTGGGTGTGCTCGGGTCGTGGATCTGAAAGAAAAACTCAAGGATCTGCCGATAGCTGATCACGGCGGGGTCGAAGACGATTTCGATGGCTTCGGCGTGGTTACCATGATTGCGGTAGGTGGCGTTCGGCACATCGCCGCCGGTGTAACCGACCCGCGTCTGCAGCACGCCGGGGTAGCGGCGCAACAGATCCTGCATGCCCCAGAAGCAGCCGCCGGCAAGAATGGCAGTTTCGGTTTGAGTGGTCATGGCATGTCCTTCCTCTCGAGTGGGTCGCAGATGTTTCTTGATATGAGGGAGTGTGGGCTGATTCCAAGGTTGAGTCGGTAAATAAACCATGAAGTGCGGGCTTTCGGAATTCTCCTGCTTTTGCTTCACGTCACTGTCTTTGGAGCGCCCGGCGCGGGGCACGCCAATATTGAAGCGAAAAAAAACCGCCAATCAGGCGGTTTTTTCAAAGCGGGATTCAGGTTCTGCCACCGGCGAGCCAACCATCAGGCTCCATTTCTTTGCCACAGGCTGCGGCTACTTTCAAAAAATGCCGCTGACTGGCGGAGACCCTGTTGGGCAAACAGGGTTCTTCGGCACGAAGTCTGGAAGCAGGCGCTGATTGGGCTTTTGGCTTCTTGTGTTTCATGGACACCTCTCGTGCCGGGTTGCTTGAGTCGATCTTATGGGTGGACCAGTGGAAAGACAAGGCGGTCAGTCGTGTCAAAATAAAATCCAAGCGTTTGGTAGTAGGAGATAGCACCTGAGTCAGGTTCTTGTACTTCAATTTCGGTACATCCCAGCTTTCGGGCATAGAACTCTGTTGTCAGTAGTGCCATTGGTGCGATCCAGCCTCGCAGGGTATGGGCCTTGTAGGTGTGACCCTGCAAAAGAACGATTTTTATGCAGATTGTGCTTTTTCGTGGCGTTGCATAGCACAAACCGCACAGCTCATCTTCGTACCAGAAAGCCAAGTCCAGACCTTTTGCATCTTTTGTTTTCCACTCAAGTACATCATCCCATGGGTATCCAATGGGCCCGCTCCACTGATGGTATGCGTTGATTGCCAAGGGCGTGATCGGGTCGATCCTGAGCAACTGAGCATCAATCCCGGCTGCCAGAGCTCCTGGATCCATGGAAAGCGTTTCGTGCGCAAGTTTGCGGGCTTCTGATTTGAGCGTTTGGTTTCGGAGTTCGGTACCTTTGCCTTTTCTTCGCATCGTCTGTGTTCTGTCCGGTTCAGGCAGAAGACGGTATCGAAGGCGAGGGTGCCCACGTAATCAGGCGTGAGGGACGGCTGCCGTAGGACGCTGCTTATGTGCGTGAAGGACGCAGGAATTGTCTGGTTTTAGTCACATTCAGCGATCCGTCCGCGGCATCGCCGCAATCGGCTGGATTTGCCGGGATGCCTGCGCCGAACACCAGCGATTCCGCCCTTGCTGCTTGGCCTGATACAGACAGGTATCGGCGGACTTGAGCAAAGTGGCCGGGGTCACCGCATCGTCAACCGGATAGCGCGTGGTAATCCCCGCACTCGCAGTGACATACCCCAGCGGATGCCCGGCATGTTCGAGCTCCAGCGAGCGAATGGTCTGCAAAATATCTTCAGCCACCTGAATTGCCCCGGCGCTGTCGGTGTTGGGCAATAGCACGGTGAATTCCTCGCCGCCGTAGCGTACGGCGAGGTCCGAAGGCCGCTTGACTGCTTTGCGGATGCCGTCGCCGACCGCGATCAGGCAGTCATCGCCGGCGGCGTGGCCGTACTGGTCGTTGTAGCGCTTGAAGTAGTCGACATCGAGCATGATCAATGACAGCGGCGAACCCTGACGTCGGGCCAGGCGAATCTCATCCGTCAGCGCCGCGTCCAGGCGCCGACGGTTGCCGAGGCCGGTGAGGCTGTCAGTCAGCGCCATGTCGCGCATCGTTTTGTGCGCCGAGCGAATCTCCCGTTCCATCGCCATCCGCTGGCGCAACTGGCTCAGGACGATGAGCCCGAAACAGGCCAGCACCAGAATCAGGAACACCAGCACGAAGCCGTTTTTCAGCAGGTCCTGGCGCCACGGCGCAACGATGGAATCCCGGGACAAACCAGCCTCGACCACCAGTGGGTAGGTGGTCAGGGCGCGATAGCCGTAAAGGCGTTCGGTGTCGTCGACCACCGCCCGGATCTGGACAATGCCCTGATTGGCGTTGGGCAGGTAGGTCTTGAAGATCTCGCTGTTCGCCAGGCTTTTGCCAACCACGGAGGCAATGAACGGCCGGCGCACGAGGATCGTGCCGTCGCGCATCGCCAGCACCAGTGCGCCTTTGTCATCGATGCGGAAGTCACCGTAATAATCGACGAAATAACTGACCTTGACCGTCCCCAGCAGCACGCCGGCGAACGATCCGTCGGGGTTATTCAAACGCCGCGAGATCGGAATGATCAGGTCATGGGTGGAACGGCTTTCCACCACTTGGCCGATACGCACGCGCCGGTCTTCATGGGTGCGGTGATACTGGAAATAATCGCGGTCGGCATTGTTGGCCGTCTCAGGCGTGACCTCCTTGTCGGTCACGATCCACTGGCCGTCCGGGCCGTAGATGAACAGGCCATGCAGCTGCGGCATGATTTTCGATTGCTGGATGAGCAGCTTGTGAATCCGCGCCACATCCAGGTTCTGCAAACCATCGCCTTCGACCCGCTCGGCCAGCCCCGCAGTCAGCACATCGACCTGACGGATGGTGTCCTCGGCGTGTTGCGCCGTGGCGCGGGCGAGGTTGGTCACCGAATCGCGTGCGGAAGCAAACACCGAACGGTAATCGCGCCACGTCCTCCAGCTCTCGACGGTCAGAAAAGCCACGACCACCATCAGCATGAAACTGACGGTCAGGCGAAAGGTCGAGCCGGCCTTCACGCCTTGGCGAGGCGCGCGCGGTGTTTCATCTGGGGTGGGCGCTTGCGTCTTGCGTCCGGGCATCAACATTCCCTGGCTGTCGTTGTGAGCGAGTGAACAGTATGACAAGGATCGGAGGGAAGGTCGGGCTGGCTGTGTGATCTGCTCGGCAGTTAGAGCGAATTGTCCGTTTTGAGTTGACGGTGAAACGCTTTTCAGACGATTTATCGCTTTCAGGCGAGTCAGTAATCTGTGCCCATCTTGAACGCAAACGCACTTCCACAACTAAAAAGGGATTCACACATGAGCACTCCAACCTACAACCGCCTGAACAAAGACGACGCCGTGGTTCTGCTGGTCGACCACCAGACCGGTCTGATTTCTCTGGTTCAGGACTTCTCGCCAAACGAGTTCAAGAACAACGTGCTGGCGCTGGCCGATCTGGCCAAATTCTTCGAATTGCCGACCATCCTCACCACCAGCTTCGAACAAGGCCCGAACGGCCCGCTGGTGCCGGAACTCAAGGAAATGTTCCCGGACGCGCCGTACATCGCTCGCCCAGGCCAGATCAACGCCTGGGACAACGAAGACTTCGTCAAGGCGATCAAGGCCACCGGCCGCAAGCAGATCATCATTGCCGGGGTCGTGACCGATGTGTGTGTAGCGTTCCCGACCCTGTCGGCGCTGGCGGAAGGGTTTGACGTGTTCGTGGTGACCGACGCTTCCGGCACCTTCAACACCACCGTGCAGCAAGCCGCATGGAACCGCATGACCCAGGCCGGCGCACAGATGATGAACTGGTTCTCGGTAGCCTGCGAACTGCACCGCGACTGGCGCAACGACATCGAAGGCCTGGGCAACCTGCTGTCCCAGCGCATCCCGAACTACCGCAACTTGATGAACGGCTATGCCGCGCTGACGGCGCATCAGAAATAACCGGATGCCGGATAGACGAAAGCCTGCTTTGAAAAAAGCAGGCTTTCGTCGTTTCTACCGCAAACAGCAGAGCAGGGGACTCGTCACCTCAAACCGTGACGACAATCTTCCCGACCTGCTGATTGGCCTCAAGAAAACGATGCGCTTCCTGAATGTCATCCAGGGCAAATGTCCTGGCAATGATCGGTTGCAGCGCACCCGAAGCCAGCCCGTCGCCGATGAAAGTTTTGGCGCGTGCCAGGATGGCCGGGTCGGAGACGATCTCCGTGTAGAGGTAACCCTTGAGCGTCAGGCATTTGCCGAGCACGGTGAACAGCGGGAACGGCGTTGGCTCCGGGCTCAGGGCACCGTACTCCAGCAGGATGCCGCCGCGCGCCATGCTTTGGGTCAGCGGTTCGAACGACGGGCCGCCCACCGGATCGAACACCACCCGCGCGCCTTTGCCGTCGGTCAGCGCCATGACGGCTGCAACCATGTCTTCTTCGTCGCTGACGATCACGTGTGCGGCGCCAGCGTCGAGCAAAGCTTGTTTCTTGGCGCGGGTGCGGGTGACGGCAATCGAGGTGGCGCCGACCATTTTCGCGATCTGGAAGGCTGCCAGGCCGACGCTGCTGGAGGCGGCGGTGACGATCACGAAATCGTCCTTTTGCAGTTTGGCCTGTTCGACCAGCGCACCCCACGCGGTGACGTATTGCATCCAGGACGCCGCCGCTTGTTCAAACGACAGGTTCTGCGGGTGTTTGACGGTGAGGTGGGCGGGTACGTTGGCCAGTTCGCCGTAAGTGCCCCAGCGCGCGATGTCCAGCGGCGGAATCAGGCTGACGGCATCACCGATCTTGAACTCGCTGACGTTGGCGCCGACCGCCACCACCACACCGGCCGCTTCGTAGCCGAGACGGCTGGGAAACTCCGCTTCCTGCAGATAGGCGTGATTACGGAACATCACTTCGGCGCGATTCAGGCCAAAGGCTTTGACCTCGATCTGCACTTCGTCCGCAGCGGGCGCCGGGACGTCGACGTTTTCCAGTTTGAGGACGCTCGCGTCACCGTATTCATGAATCCTGACAATGCGTGCCATCTGTACTTCCTCGGTTATCGATGAAATTGCACCGACGTGAGCCGGTGCCATGGACGCCAATTTAGGCTTTGGCCTGCTCCGGATAAAGGCCTAGGATGGCGCAACACTAGAAACAACGAGTTTCCAATGGATCGCCTCACACTCATGGCCACCTTCGTCAAAGCGGTGGAGCTGGGCTCCTTCAGCGCGGTGGCGGACGAACTCAACCTGTCCCCGCAAATGGTCGGCAAGCAAGTGAAGATGCTCGAGCAGCATCTGGGCGTTTCGCTGCTCAACCGCACCACCCGCAAGCAAAGCCTCACGGATTTCGGCCGCACGTTCTATCAGCGGGCCAAGCTGATTCTGGCCGACATGGACGCCGCTGAAGAAATGGCCGCCGTGACCCGTGGCGTGCCCAGCGGCCGGTTGCGGATCAATGCGCCCGTCACGTTCGGCGTCAGTTCGCTGTCGCCGAAGCTGCTGGAGTACATGGTTCGTTATCCGCAAGTGTCGGTGGACCTGACGCTGTCGAACGAACTGGTCGACCTGGTGGACGGCGGATACGACGCTGTATTTCGCATCGGCGAACTCGCCGACAGCGGCCTGAAGGCACTGCCGCTGATGCCCTATCAAATGGTGCTGTGCGCGGCACCGTCCTACCTCGCACGCCGCCCAACCATCACCACGCCTTGGGACCTTCAGGAGCATGAATGTCTGGCGTTCGCCTATTCGGACGGCCGCTCACACCTGCGATTCGAAGGCCCGGAAGGCTGTATCGATGTACCGATTAAAAGCCGATTGACGATTAATCAGGGCGATCCGTTACTGTCCGGGGCCGTCGCGGGGCTGGGGGTGGTGATGCTGCCGCTGGAGCTGGTCAAGGATTCGCTGAGAAGCGGGACGCTGGTAAGTCTGCTGCCGCAGTACAAGGTGCCGGTTTCGCCGATGAATCTTCTGTATGCGCCGGATCCGAGGCTGACGCCGAAGTTGAGGAGTTTTATTGATTTTGTGCGCGTAGCGTTTGGATAAGCGCTGCATTGAGTGATGAAGGCTTAACGATCAGAGATTTGTCGCAACAAAATCCCTGAATCCGAGCTTCACATACTTTCGCGACTCATCGACAATGCGCGCTCTGTTCCGGGGTAGTTCAGCGGTAGAACACTCGGCTCTTAACCGGGTGGGCGCTGGTTCGAATCCAGCCCCCGGACCCACTACATAGTAGGTCACAAGGAAGTATGTCCAGGCCTGAGGGTGAATCGGGTGCGTTCGGCGAAATAAACGCCGGTTATGCGCACTTTCAACTGTCTCGCGCGCTTACTGCACGCGACAATGACGCCAGTCCGAAAGCACTTGCCAGGATCGAACGCTGGCAAAAGGTTCTCGAAAACCTGATGCATGGCCGTACACTGTATGGCTCGCGGACGCCGTTTGCCGACCTGCCAGAATGGATCACGCTGGAAGTGGCCACTGGCGGCTTTGCAACGGGCAACCTTCTGGCCGGTGGCGAGTTGACCGCTCATGAGCGCCTGTTGGCGTCATCGATTCCCGGCATTCGAGCGGGTTACGAACGGCTCGATTTGAATAGGTGGCATCTTTCAGACGAAGGCGTAAGAACGCTGCAAGAGCGATTGACGAACGAAGACTATCGGATCGATGTACCGGAAGAGGCCGCGTTGCTGACAGTGGCCTGGTTTCTGGGGCAACAACGCGTCGAAGAAGCCAGGACGTTGATCGAGCAGATCGCGCCTTTCTTCGAACGAGTGCGTTTCTTTCCCGCGGCAGCCAACGAGCGCCCACTCTCGATGACTGAAGTTGAAGTTTTCAATGCTGGTCAAATCAGCCTGCGGCTGTCCGACCTCTTACCCCAGCCTCGTCTTACCGTCCAAAAGCATGTTGTTGAACGCAGGTTGCCCCTCTACGACACGGCGGTCTCGCTGTTCCTGCTGACGTACAACGATGGTTGGCCTTGCAGGCATTACCCTGAAGGCTGGTTCGAGCGCGCTTCGGTGCTCGGTAAAGAATTTGATATCGCCACTGAGGCTGATCCCCGCCGCGCGGGTAACTCCAGTGATCGGGCGGCGGAGTTGCTGGCATTGCTCAAGCAATGCTCTATCGATCCTGCATCGCTAACGGGGCGCCAGGTTGGGCGCATTCGCAGAATCGTCGACGACTTTGTAGCCAAGCATGGACACCCTGAGTCCGAAGAACATTCCAGCAAGCGCGCACAGCAGCGCCATCACGTATCAGCCTCGGCACACCATCTGATTGCCAAGGCTGCTTCCGCGCGACTGGCGAGATATCCAGTCTCGGAAGGCATCTCTGATTTCGCGCCGTTACTGACGCCCATCACCAACGAAGAGGCGAAGGCTTATTCATTGAAGGAGGGGGAGACCATTCCTCCTTCGATTCGTCGACGCCTCGAACGCTGCCGAAAGGGAACGGTTGCAGAGTTGATTGAACATGGGGTCATTACATCCGCAGATACCGTGGCGAAAGTGCTGCCAGCGATGACGGCGCAAATCTGTAGCGCCGGATATCGAGACGTAGCGCTGCGGGCACTGTCTGTCGCTACCTATCGTGCTTTCAGGCGTCGACGCTCTCTATTGCTGCTGAACATGCAGCGTCAGGTGAGAGTCGATGATTTACCTTGGGTGAAAGCCCTGGAGACCGAGTACGAGGCTGGCGCTCTCGCGATTGAAGGTGCCAGACAGGCTTTGGTCGAGGCGTCCGCATTGACCCTTGTTGCATTTCCTCAGGCCATTCTGCCAAACAAGTTGCTTCAGGAATTTTCCTCGCTTGCCGAATCGGCCAAGCTGGATCTTCCCTTCGTAGAGGAGATCGCGGCTGACATTTTCATGGGCGCTTTCTCCGGCAAGTTCGTGAAGGCTGCCAAGCGTTCAGTCCGGCTGATGGCCGGATCTCTTTACGCACGCTATTACGATATCGATATGGATCAGTTGGCTGCACTACCCAAGCAGCGGAATTCACGAAGCAACAGTGGTGTGCTGGCAGGTTTGTGCGCGCGGCGAGCGAATGCCGATATCGGTAGATGGAGTCCAGCGAACAACGGCACGATCATCGAACAGCAACAGATATTGACCACGCAAAATCTGGCAATCCTGTTTGATGATCTGGACCTGAAGACGCTGTTACATGATCGCTTGGGTTCAATGGCCGAGGCATGTTTCAAATGGATATGCAGTCGGCAGCAGATGCAGATCAAGTTCTACCATGCACGTCTGGTCATGTTGAAAAACACCGCGTATGCGTGGCGCCAGATGATGTTTTATCTGTCGATGCTGGATCAGTCTCGATTGGAGAGCGTGCTTGGAAACATTGAAGTGCACTTCGCCGCTCAATCCGGCGCATTTCAGGGACGATTTCTTCCCGCCATGATCGGGTTGCGCATGGCGGTATCTGGATGTCGGTTGACTTCGGCTCACCAAGAGCGGGAGGGTTGTAAGGTTTTTCTCGGGTGGACCACTGAGCGGCACTGGCTGATGCCTTCCTAGATATCGAAAAGCTCCAGGCGTAACGAAAAGCCTGCCTTCAAAAGCAGGCTTTTCGCATTTTCAGAGATGCCTTCATTTCAACGCCGCCCGGTCCGCGTACTCACATCCACCCAAACCGCCAACACCAGAATGCTGCCCTTGACGATCATCTGCCAGTAACTGTCGACGTCGAGCATGGACATGCCGTTGTCCAGGCTGGTGATGACCAACGCGCCGAGGAGGGCGCCGTAGACCGTGCCGGAACCGCCGCGCATCGAGGTGCCACCGATGAAGCAGGCGGCGATGGCGTCGAGTTCGCCCATGCTGCCGGCCGAGGGGGAGCCGGCGGCCAGGCGCGCAGTGTTGACCACGCCGGCGAGGGCGCACATCACGCCCATGATCCCGAAAATCCAGAGTTTCACGGCCTGCACATTGATACCGGACAGGCGCGTCGCTTCCATGTTGCTGCCCACGGAATAGACGCGTCGGCCGAACACGGTCTGGCTGGTCACGTAGCTGAATCCGCCCAATAGAATCAACAGAAGCAGGACCGGCACGGGAATGCCGTCATAGCTGTTGAGGGTCTGGACAAACCCGGCCAGCACCGCGCCGATCAACAACACGCGTGCCACGTCACGCACCAGTGAGTGTGCCGCGAGGCCGTGAAGGGCGCGATTGCGCCGTTGTTTCCAGGTCAGGAACAACGTCAGTGCGAACAGCAGGACGCCCAGGCCGGCGCCGATTGCATGTGGCAAATAACCTTGGCCAATGTAAACAAGCTCCGGAGACACCGGCGCAATGGTAGTGCCTCCGGTGATTCCCAGCAAAATCCCCCGGAACGCCAGCATCCCGCCCAGCCCCACGATAAATGACGGAATGCGCAGGTACGCCGCCATGTAACCGTTGGCGAGGCCGATCAGCAATCCGCACACCACCACAAGGCTCAGGTTCGCCAGCAGCGGTATGTGATAGACAACGTCGAGAATGGCTGCCACGCCACCGAGCAGGCCCAGCAATGAGCCGACCGACAGATCGATCTCGCCGCTGATGATGACCAGCACCATGCCGCAGGCGAGGATCCCGGTGATGGACATCTGGCGCAGCAGGTTGGAGAGGTTGCGCGGTGTCAGGAATCCGCCCTCGGTCTGCCAGCTGAAGAACAGCCAGATCAGCGCCACGGCAAACACCAGTGCGAGCATCTTGTAGCGGGTGAAAAGTTGTTTGACCTGATTCATTTACGCGGATTTCCGATCTTTATTGTTATGGCTGTCAGGCTGGCTGAGTGCTGCGGCGAGCACCTGTTCCTGAGTGAGTTCGCGGTTGATGAAATCGCCCTGCAACCGGCCTTCGCCGATCACCAGTACGCGGTCGGAAACGCCGAGCACCTCGGCCAGTTCCGAAGACACCATGATGATCGACACGCCTTCGGCGGCCAGCATCCCCATCAACTTGTAGATCTCGTACTTCGCGCCGACATCCACCCCTCGGGTCGGCTCGTCGAGGATCAGCACCCGGGGCCTGGTCAGCAGCATCTTCGCCAACACGGCTTTTTGTTGATTGCCTCCGGACAGGCTGGTGATCGGCAGGAACGGGCTCGCGGTCTTCAGGTGCAGGCGCGAAATTTCCCGATCGATGCTGCCCAGTTCGGCTTCGGCGTCGATGCGGGTCAGTTTCGAGAAACTGTCCAGCACGGCCAGGGTGATGTTCTGGCCGACACCCAGGTCGGGAATGATCCCCTGACGCTTGCGGTCTTCGGGCACCAGGCACACGCCGGCGCGAATTGATTTGAGCGGCGTGCGGGTGTCAATGGGCTGACCGTCCAGCCAGACTTCGCCTTCGTGGCGACCGGGGTAGGCGCCAAACAGCGCGGTCACAAGCTCCGTGCGGCCGGCACCGACCAGCCCGGCGATGCCGAGGATTTCCCCGCGTTTGAGGCTGAACGAAACGTCGTCGACCCGTTTGCGTTTGGGGTTGTCGACGTCGTAGCAGGTGATGTGGCGCGCCTCGAAAATCACCTCGCCGATGTCGTGGGGTTCGGTGGGGTAGAGGCTGCTCATTTCCCGGCCGACCATCTGGGTGATGATCTGTGGAATATCCATGTTTTCCATGGCGGTCGTGGCGATGTGTTTACCGTCCCGGATGACCGAAATGGTGTCACACACTGCGGCCACTTCATCGAGCTTGTGGGAGATGTAGACGCAGGCGACACCCTTGGCCTTGAGGTCGCGGATGATGTCCAGCAACACCTCGATTTCCGAACGGGTCAGGGCGGAAGAAGGCTCGTCGAGGATCAGCAGGCGCGCCTGTTTGTTCAGGGCCTTGGCGATTTCCACCAGTTGCTGATAACCGCCGCCGTACTGCGAAACCGGCAGCGACACGTTCATGTCCGGCACTTTCAGTTCACGCATCAGGGCTTCGGCGCGGTGGATCATCGCCGGGTAATTCATCCGCCCACCCGGCAGCGTCAGCTCATGGCCCATGAAAATGTTTTCGGCCACCGAGAGGTCGGGAACCAGCGTCAGCTCCTGATGAATGATGACGATGCCAGCGGCTTCCGTTTCGCTGATCGATTGCGCCTTGAGCGGTTGACCGTCCCAGAGGATTTCACCGTCCCAGGTGCCATGGGGATAGACCGCAGACAGGATTTTCATCAGCGTCGACTTGCCGGCGCCATTCTCGCCGCACAGCCCGACGCACTCGCCCGGCCGGACCTTGAGGTCGATGCCGTTGAGCGCTTTGACACCGCCGAAGGTTTTGACGATGCCGTTCATTTGCAGCAGAAAGTCGGACATGGCAGAGACTCATAAGCGACAGATACTGGACTGATCCCGCAGGCGCAAAACGCCTGCGGGGGCATCACTCACTGAGTGTCACTTTCCGGCGAGCTGCGCCTTGGTATAGAAGCCGTCCTGTTCCAGCAGGTCGATGTTGTCCTTGGTCAACGGAGTCGGGGTGAGCAAGATGGTGTCGACTTTTTTGCTGCCGTTGTCGTACTGCGAGCTGTAGGCGGGCTTCTCGTTGCGCGCCAGTTGCACCGAGAGTCTGGCGGCTTCGGAGGCAATCAGTTTCAGCGGTTTGTAAACGGTCATGGTTTGAGTGCCGGAGATCACCCGCTTGACCGCTGCCAGGTCCGCGTCCTGTCCGGAGATCGGCACCTTGCCGGCCAGTTGCTGAGCGGCCAGGGCCTGAATGGCGCCACCGGCCGTGGCGTCGTTGGAGGCGACGATGCCGTCGATTTTGTTGTCGTTGCGGGTCAAGGCGTTTTCAACAATGCTCAGCGCCTCGGTCGGGTTCCATTCCTTCACCCATTGCTGGCCGACGATCTTGATATCGCCCTTGTCGATGGCCGGTTGCAGCACTTTCATCTGACCTTCGCGCAGGACTTTCGCGTTGTTGTCGGTGGGCGCACCGCCCAGCAGGAAGTAATTGCCCTTGGGCGCTGCGTGCAGCACGCCGCTGGCCTGCATTTCGCCGACCTTTTCGTTATCGAAGGAGATGTAGGCGTCGATATCGGCGTTGAGTATCAGACGGTCATAGGACACGACCTTGATCCCGGCCTTCTTCGCTTCGGCCACCGCATTGGTCAGCACGGTAGCGTTGAACGGCACGATGACGATGACATCGACGCCGCGGGAAATGAGGTTTTCGATTTGCGAAATTTGCTTTTGCTCGTTGGCATCGGCCGACTGCACGAAGACCTTGGCGTCCATTTTCTCTGCTGCCGCAACGAAGTAATCCCGGTCACGGGACCAGCGTTCCAGCCGCAGGTCATCAATGGAGAAACCGATTTTCGGATGGGCCGCGTCGGCCATCACCGGCAGCGACAACAGGGCCAGGGCGCTGGCCAGCAGCGTGCGTTTTACATTCTTCATGGTGGTGCGTCCTTTTATTTTTGTTTGAAAGACACGGCCTGACGATGAATATCGGGCTGATGGAACTGTAGAGAATCAGCTGACGCAACGGACTACAGATTTGTCGCGCAAATGTCACAGCGCCCGCAGTCCCCTTTGGCGATCAGCGATAGATGAAACGGTTGACGACGTTTTCGAGCATTTCCTGCCGGCCGCTGACGGCCTGCGGGTTCAGTTCGTTGGCGAAGGCGTGCTCGGCCAGTGACTGGAGATTGAAGTCGCCTGCCAGAACCGCCTGGCCGAACGGCTGCTGCCAGCCGGCGTAGCGTTGGTCCTTGAGCCGCTGAAGCTGATCGTTCTGGACCATGGCGGCGGCCCGCTCGAGCGACAGGGCGAGGACGTCCATGGCACCGACGTGACCGTGAAAAAGATCGACCTCGTCGAGGCTCTGGCGGCGCACCTTGGAGTCGAAGTTGAACCCGCCATTGCCGAACCCGCCGGCCTTGAGGATTTCATAAGTGACGAGGGTCATTTCCTCGACGCTGTTGGGGAATTGATCGGTGTCCCAGCCGTTTTGCGGGTCGCCGCGGTTGGCGTCGATGCTGCCGAAAATCCCCAGCGAGACGGCCGTCGCCACTTCGTGATGAAAACTATGACCGGCCAGGGTCGCGTGGTTCGCCTCGATGTTGACCTTGATTTCCTTTTCCAGACCGAACTGCTGGAGAAAACCGAACACCGTGGCGCTGTCGTAATCGTACTGGTGCTTGGTCGGCTCCTGCGGTTTGGGCTCGATCAGCAGATCACCTTTGAAGCCGATCTTGTACTTGTGCTCGACCACCATGCGCATGAAGCGACCCAGTTGTTCGCGCTCGCGTTTCAAGTCGGTGTTGAGCAGGGTTTCGTAACCTTCGCGACCGCCCCACAACACATAGTTGGAGCCCTTGAGGCGTTGAGTCGCGTTCATGGCGCTGAAGACCTGGGCGGCGGCGCAGGCGAACACTTCAGGATCCGGGTTGCTGGCGGCGCCGGCGGCAAAGCGCGGATTGCTGAAGCAGTTGGCGGTGCCCCACAGCAGCTTGATTCCGCTTTCTTCCTGATGGCGTTCCAGGTGATCGACCATTTGGGCGAAGTGGTTGCGGTACTCCTTCAGCGAGTGGCCTTCGGGGGCGACATCCGTGTCGTGAAAGCAGTAGTAGTCGATACCCAGCTTGGAGAAAAACTCGAACGCGGCCTGCGCCTTGCCAATGGCCAGTTCCATCGGGTCGCCGGCGTGTTGCCATGGGCGCTTGAACGTCCCTGCGCCGAACACGTCGGAGCCCGGCCAGACAAAGGTGTGCCAATAACAGGCGGCCATGCGCAGGTGTTCGCGCATCGGCTTGCCGAGGATGATCTTGTCGGCGTCGTAGTGACGGAAGGCAAGGGGAGAATCGCTGGCAGGACCTTCGTAGCGAATCCGGTCGACATCGGGGAAGTACGGCATTGGCAATGTCCTTGTTGTTCTTGGTTGTTGTTCTTGGGCGTGTCCCGATACTAGCAACGGCCCTGTGCCTGCCGATTACGAAAATCACCAACACGGAGTGCGATTTTGCGTATTGAGATTCGCCCTCTGCGCGCCTAGTCTGTGCAGACCGCCTCTACGGCAAGGGGCCCGGAACAAGCCTGAAAACAATGAAAACCGTACCGCCTGTTCACCGCATCGCCCTGTTGTTCAACGGGAGCAAGATCTATGACCGCGGCATCATCAGCGGCATCGGCAACTACCTGAGCAGCACGCGCGCGTCTTGGGATCTGTTTCTGGAGGAGGATTTTCTCTGCCGCTTGAAGGGCATCGAGCGCTGGCAAGGTGACGGAATCATTGCCGACTTTGACGACCCGCTGATTGGCGAGGCGCTGGCCGACATCAAGTTGCCCGTGGTGGCGGTGGGTGGTTCTTACCAGGATGAGCGCGCCTATCCCAAAGGCATCCCGTACGTCGCGACCGACAATAACGCGCTGATCACCATGGCTTACGAGCACTTGATCGAGGCCGGGCTGCAACGGTTCGCCTGCTTCAGCCTGCCCGAAGCGCAGACGAACCGATGGGCCCAGGAGCGCGAAAAGGCTTTTCTAAAATTGATGCAGCGGGACGGCTTGCACGCCGAGGTCTATCGCGGCATGGGGACCAGCGCGCCGCTGTGGGACAGCGCCGTCGAACAACTGATCGCCTGGCTGCAAAGCCTGCCAAAGCCGATTGGCATCATTGCAGTCAGTGATGCCCGCGCCCGGCAGTTGCTGCAAGCCTGCCTGACCGCCGGCATCGCCGTGCCGGAGCAGGTGGCGCTGATCGGCATCGACAATGACCCGTTGACCCGCAGCCTGACCCGGGTCCCCCTGAGTTCAGTGATCCAGGGCACCGAAACCATGGGCCGCACCGCCGCGCAACTGCTGCACCAGATGCTCCACGGCAAGCCGTCAACGGGCGAGCATTTCCTGATCCCGCCTGAAGCGATCAACGTGCAGGTGTCGAGCTTGCATCAGCCATTGGGCAACCCCTACGTCATGCAGGCGCTGCTGTTCATTCGCCAATATGCCTGCCAGGGCATCAAGACCGCGCAGGTGGCGGCTTATGTCGGCGTGTCGCGTTCCTCGCTGGAGTCGCACTTTCGCGCGGTGCGTGGTTGCAGCGTGCATGACGAGATTCTGCGTTTCAAACTGGCGGCGGCCACTCGCGGACTGGAAAAAACCGACACGGCGATTGCGGACGTTGCCCGCACGTGCGGTTTCAAATCCGCACAGTACCTGCACACGGTGTTCCGTCGAGAGTTCGGGTGTACGCCCCGTGAATATCAGCAGGGCGCCAGATAGACGGCCACTCAAAAGCGATCCAGCCGATAGGGCTCGCTCGAAGGAAGAACACGAGCTGTGTTCTGCGCCGACGGCGAAACCATCCCCCCAACCATCTCCGCCGTCACCGCCGCCTGCGTCAGCCCCAGATGCTGATGCCCGAACGCAAGCAACACCTTCCCGTCACACACCCGATCGATCAACGGCAACGAGTCAGGCAGCGACGGCCGAAACCCCATCCACGGTGTGGCTGCCTCGGTGTTCAGATCCTCACGAAACAACCCTTTGCTCAACCGATGCAACTGCCAGGCGCGGGCCATGGTCGGTGGGGCTTCGAGGCCGGCGAATTCGACGGTGCCGGCCAGGCGCAGCCCTTCGGACATCGGGGTCATGATGAATTTACGTTCCAGCGAGGTGACGGGAAAGGGCAGTCGGTTGTGTTCGTGAGGCAGCATCAGGTGATAGCCGCGCTCGGTGTCCAGCGGGACGTTTTTGCCGGTCAGTGCGGCGGTGAGTTTTGCCGAATGGGCGCCGCAGGCGATCAGTACCTGGCGAGCGGACAGGGCGCCGGTTCCGGTCATCAGATTGACGCCATGCTCATGCAGTTGCCCGCCCTGAACCGCCTGTTTCACAAACTGCACGCCGCTGGCTTTCGCCGCGTCCACCAACTCACGCACGACGCGGTAGGGATCGATGAAGTGCCCGGTGTTCGGGAAAAACAGTCCGCCTTGAATCTGTTCGCTCAGTTGCGGCGCGGTCTCGCGTACCGCACCGGCCTGCCACCAATCGACCGGCACCTGCTGCTGTTGCATGCGTCGCTGTAATGCTTCGAGGGCCGGACGCGAGTCGGGGCGTTCGAACACCAGCAGCGAACCTTCCATCTTCAGCAGGTCGGGACGCTGGATGTCATTGAGCAAGCGCTGCCAGGCGTCGAGCGAGCTTTCATTCAGCGCCCTCAACCCGGCGACGGTACGCTGGAACGGCGCCGAGCGCAGGTTCAGCAAAAGCCGCGCAAACCAGGGCAAGGCGCGGGGCAGGTATTTCCAGTCCAGGCGCAGCGGCCCCATCGGGTCCATGAGCATGGCGGGCAGGCGTTTGAGGATCGAGCTGTCGGCAATCGGAAATACTTGCTCGGTCGCCAGGTGCCCGGCGTTGCCGAACGAGGCGCCGTGCCCCGGTTCCTGCGGATCGATCACCACCACCCGCAAACCCTGACGGGCCAGGCGCAGGGCGCTCGCGACGCCGATGATGCCGGCGCCGACCACGGCGATGTCGTGCGGGTTATTCGGCATTTTTCGCGGTTTCCCTTTGGCCATCGAGCAAGCGACGCAGCGACAGTGGATTGGCGTGTTTGAGCGCGGTCGGCAGCAGGCTGTCGGGGAAATCCTGATAGCAGACCGGACGCAGGAAACGCAGGATCGCCGCGGTGCCCACTGAGGTGGTGCGCGAATCGGAAGTCGCCGGGAACGGCCCGCCATGCACCATCGCATCGCAGACTTCAACGCCGGTCGGCCAGCCGTTGACCAGCAGGCGTCCGGCCTTGCGCTCCAGGGTTGGCAGCAATGCGCGGGCCTGTTGCAGATCCTCGTCATCGAGATGCAGCGTGGCGGTCAGTTGGCCTTCCAGCTGCTCGAGCACCTGACGGATTTCAGCGTCGCTGGCGCATTGCACGATTACGGACGCGGCGCCGAAGGCTTCGGCCTGCAACGAATGATCAGCAAGGAAATCGGCGGCGTTGGTGACGAACACATGAGCCTGGCCCTGATTCGGTTCCGTCGCGCGCTGGCCGACGGCGGCAATGTGCGCCCGGGTATTTTCCGCGAGAGCATTCACGCTGGACTCATAGGCATTGAAAATCCCCGGCGTCAGCATGGTCTGCGCGGGGCTGCGTTGAACGAATTCAGTGGTGGCGCCAATGAAGGCGTCCAGCGCCGGCCCCTTGTGGGCGATGACCAGACCGGGATTGGTGCAGAACTGACCGGCGCCCAAGGTCAGCGAAGCAACAAAACCCTGGGCCAATGTTTCGGGGCGATTCTGCAACGCTGCCGGAAACAGCAACACCGGGTTGATCGAACTCATTTCCGCGTACACCGGAATTGGCTCGGGCCGTGCCTGAGCTGCTTTGATCAGCGCGAGCCCGCCACTGCGCGAACCGGTGAAGCCAACTGCCTTGATCCGTGGATCGCTGACCAGCGCGATCCCCACCTCGCGGCCGGAGCCGTACAACAACGAGAACACACCTTCCGGCAAACCACAGGCCTTGACCGCCCGCGCTACGGCGCGACCAACCAGTTCGCTGGTGCCGGGATGGGCGCCGTGGGCCTTGACGATCACCGGGCAACCGGCGACCAGCGCTGAAGCGGTATCGCCGCCCGCCACCGAGAACGCCAGTGGAAAGTTGCTTGCACCAAACACCGCCACCGGGCCCAGTGGAATCTGCCGCTGACGCAGATCCGAACGCGGCAGCGGCTGGCGCTGCGGTTGCGCGCTGTCGACTCGCACATCCAGCCATTCACCGGCCCGCACGGTGCGGGCAAACAAACGCAGTTGCTGGCAGGTGCGGCCCCGTTCACCCAACAGGCGCGGGCGCGGCAGGCCGGTTTCGGCCATGGCGCGGTCGATCAGTTCGTCGCCGAGCGATTCGATTTCGCCCGCGATGGTTTCAATGAATTCGGCCCGTGCCTCAAGCGATGTCTCGCGATAACGGTCGAGCGCCGCCCAGGCCAGTGCGCAGGCCTGCTCGACATGCTCGGCAGAACCGCCGGCGTAGGCCGGTTGCAAAGGCGAGTTTGTAGCGGGGTTGATTCCGTGGATGACGTCGCGGTCGCCGGTGAGGGTTTGCTGACCGATCAGCAGTTGGCCCGTCAGAGTCATGGCGCATTCCTTATCAATAAAACAGGTCACGAATAGAGCCCGCCACCGTGGGGGGCGGCGGGCTTGAGCGCAGCGGCAGGTCAGGCTAAGTTCTGTTCCGCCGACCAGTTTTCGTACCAGTGACGGAACAGCGTGTACTGGGCTTCCGCGTAACGGCGTTGCGAGTCGCTCAAGGCATCGGTTTCGTTGAAATGCAGGGTGTATTCCTTGTCGCCGTTGAGCACCATCAGGTGTTTGTAATACAGCACCAGATCCGTGCCTTCGTCGAAGGACGACAGCACCGCCAGCGCCGATTCCAGCTCACGGGCCTGACGTCGGGCCTTGGCGTCACCCTTGGCCGCTTGCTTGCTCAGGGCCACCAGTTGCAGCACTTCGCTGGGCAGGGCGTTGCCGATGCCGGTGATGGCGCCGGTGGCGTTGCAGTTGACGAAGCCGTGCACGACCTGGGTGTCGACACCCACCATCAAGGTCACGTCATCATCCTTGGAGGTGATGTTTTCAGCGGCGTAGCGCAGATCGGCGCCACCGCCGAATTCCTTGAAGCCGATCAGGTTCGGGTATTCACGGCGCAGTTCGAAGAACAGGTCGGCGCGGGTGGCGAAGCCGTAGTAAGGGCTGTTGTAGATCACCGCCGGCAGGTTCGGCGCGGCTTGCAGAATCGCTGCGAAGTGGGCTTTTTGCGCCGCCGCCGAAGCGCCACGGGACAGCACCCGAGGGATCACCATCAAGCCCTGCGCGCCGACTTTCGCCGCATGGGCCGCGTGGGACACCGCTTCACGGGTGTTGACCGCGCCAGTGCCGACGATGGTCGGAATCCCGGCGGCCACCAGCCGCGCCACGCCTTCCTGACGCTCGGCTTCGGTGAGCAACGGCCAGTCGCCCATGGAACCGCAGTACACGACCGCACTCATGCCGATGTCGATCAGCTCGCGACCCTTGGCCACCAGCGCGTCGAAGTCCGGTTTGCGCGCGGCGGTGCACGGGGTCATCAGGGCGGGCATGCAGCCAGTGAAGATGTTGTCGCTCATTATTGTTCTCCTTGGAACGGTCATTCAGAGGGGTTTGAAAAAAAGCGCAGCGGCTCAGATGCCCCACGCGAACGGATCTGTTTCGTCGATCAGCAGCGTGCTGTCGGCGGTCATGTGGGCGCGGCCGGTGATATAGGGGCGAACGCGATCGCCTTCCCATTCGAAGCAGCCTTCGAACTGGCTGCCGGTGATGCTCGCCTGCACCCAGCGCTCGCCCGGCGCGAGTTTTTCGTCGGCGGCCAGGCAAGCGAGTTTGGCGCTGGTGCCGGTGCCGCAAGGGGAGCGGTCGTAGGCTTTGCCGGGGCACATCACGAAGTTGCGGCTGTCGGCCTCGGCGTCATCGGCGAACAGTTCGATGTGGTCGATGATTGCGCCGTCCTCGCCATGGATGCCTTGGTCTTCGAGGGCCCTGAGCATTTTCCAGGTGAGGTCGGTCAGGGTTTCGACGTTGTCCATCGTCAGCGTCTGGCCGTGTTCGGAGACCAGGAAAAACCAGTTGCCGCCGTAGGCGACGTCACCGAGGAAGCGGCCGTACCCCGGCACTTCCACCGCCACCTGTTTACGGAATCGATAAGCCGGCACATTGCCGAGCGTCACGGCGCCGTCTTCATGCAGCGTTGCGCTGACCGGGCCGACCGGCGTGTCTATCTTGTGCACGCCCGGCGCGATCAGCCCCAGGTGTTGCAGCGATGCGACAAGGCCGATGGTGCCGTGGCCGCACATGCCGAGGTAACCGGCGTTGTTGAAGAAGATCACGCCGCAGGTGGCGTCCGGCGACACCGGCTCGCAATACAGCGCGCCCACCAGCACATCGTTGCCGCGCGGTTCCAGCAGACAGGCGCGGCGCCACTGGTCATGCTGGTTGCGCAGGGCATCGCGCTTCTCGGCCATGGTGCGGCCCGGAAGATCTGGAAAACCTTTCATCACCAGACGCGTGGGTTCGCCGCCGGTGTGGGAATCAATGACGTGTACTCGTTTCATGGACAGGTCCCGTTGAGTGATTTCAGTAAGCGCCGGCAGCGCGCGGGTTGGCGGCGGAGGCAGGGGACGGCGAAGCGACTTCGCTTTCATCCTCTTCCGATTCCAGGCGCAGCAGATGCGCCGGTACGCCAGTAGCGGCGCCCCAGTAATAAATGCCCATCGCACAGACTGCGACGACCAGGGTGTCGAACGGATGGGTGAGGATGCCCAGACCGCCGAAGGTGCCGAGTTTCGACAGGACGATGGTCACCGCGTAGAAGGCGATCAGCCACGCCGACGAGCGCACTTGGCGGGACAGGCTGAGGTGGGCGGTCGGCACGAAACGGCCGCAGAGCAGGTAGACGACGAACATCAGGATTTGCAGGCCGAGCAGCCAGGACACGGTGTTCCAGCCCGACCAGTAAACGATCAGCGCAGCGATGATGAACGACACCGGCCCCAGCACGCCCATGCACTTGACCCGGAACGGGCGCGGCATGTCGGGGGCATTGCGACGCAGCGCGGCGACGGTCACTGGAGCCACTGCGTAACTCAGCACCAATGCGGCGGACACCACGTTGATCAGCGCTTCCCACGACGGGAACGGCAGGGTCCAGAACACCGACAGGGCGAAGGTCAGCCACAGCGCCGGACGCGGAATGCCGGACTTCGCGTCGATGTGGGTGAAGACCTTGAAAAACGTGCCGGTCTGCGCCCAGCCGTAGATCACCCGAGGCGTGGCGTTCATGTAGATGTTGCCGCAGCCGCTGGGCGAGATCACCGCGTCCGCCACCACCAGATACGCCAGCCAGCCCACGCCCAGCGCCAGGGCGATGTCGCGATACGGCAGGGCGAATTCCTTGGAAACCCCGGCCCAGCCATTGGCGAGCAATTCGGTCGGGATGCCGCCGAGGAAAGCCGTTTGCAGCAACACGTAAATCGCGGTGGACAGCAGCACCGACAGGATCAGCGCAATCGGAATGGTGCGCTGGGGATTTTTCACTTCGCTGGCCACCGAAATGATCGGGGTCAGGCCGAGGTAGGCGAAGATCACGCCGCCGGCGGAGACGGCCATCTCGATGCCCGAGAGTCCGAAAGGCGCGAAGCCTTGAACCTGGAAGTTTTCCGGTTTGAAGAAGGTTAACAGCACGCCGATCACCAGCAGCGGCACGATGAACTTGAAAACGCTGACCAGATTATTGGCCTTGGCGAAGGTCTTCACGCTGCGGTAGTTGAGCAGGAAGAACACACAGAGCAGGCCGAACTGCACCAGCCAGCCGAGCAGGGTCGGATCACCGCTGCCGGCCTTGGTCAGGCTCGGAAACCATGCCGCTGCGTATTGGCGAGAGGCAACCACCTCGATCGCCACCAGACTGGAAAACGCGATCAGAGTGATGAAACCCATCAGGTAACCGAGCAGCGGCCCGTGGCTGTAAACCGGGTAACGCACCACGCCGCCGGCCCTTGGCAATGCCGCGCCCAGTTCGCAGTAGACGATGCCCAGCAGCAACACGGCGAACCCGCCCAGCAACCAGGAAAAAATCCCCGCCGGCCCGGCAATCGCCGACACGTGACTGGCCGCGAACAACCAGCCGGAACCGAAGATCGCCCCCAGCCCGATAAAGGTGAGGTCGATCAATGAAAGTTGTTTTTTGAACTTGCCTTGGCCTGACATGGCATCGCCTTCTTGTGAGTTATTGGATAGGCAGGTGTGAGTCACTGGAACGGCTAAACAGTGAACTCATCAGGCGTCGGGCGATTGATGTTTTGCGCAGCTGCGGATGACGAAATCGGCACAGTTGCGAAGAAAGACAGCGGCGCTCGACACGCCGTAAACGTTGCTGCAATCTGCACGCGCACGCCTCAGGGCGGACTTGTTTTCAGGCCGATCCACTCACCGGGGAAGACCTTCACATGCAGAACGCGTTTGCGATCCTCTGTCAGGGCGATGAGCGCCATCGGCCGCATACTCTCGATGCACTGCTGGGCGGCGTTGCACCGCTGTTGCCGATGCTGGATGCGATTCCGAACGCGGCGATCTTCATCAAGGATGTGCAGGCGCGGTACGTCCTGGCCAATCGCACGCTGGTGCAGCGCTGCGGCTTGAAAGACCTGAAACCGCTACTCGGCAAAACCAGTGCGCAGGTGTTTCCGGCGCAACTCGGGCCGGGTTATACCGAGCAGGATCGGCGGGTGCTGGAAGAAGGTTTCGTGCTGGAAGATCAGCTGGAACTGCACCTGTACGGCAGTCGTGAACCGGGCTGGTGCCTGACGCACAAGCGTCCGCTGTACAACCGTGACGGCGAGATCATCGGCCTCGCGGGGATTTCGGTGGACCTGCAATCGGCCAGCGAAAAACATCCAGCGTTCCAGCGCCTGGCGGCGGTCGACGAACACATCCGCGCGCATTTCAATCGGCGTGTCACCTTGGGCGAATTGACCCGGATCGCCGGTATCTCGGTGGCGCAACTGGAGCGCTACTGCAAACGGGTCTTCCACCTGACGCCGAGGCAGATGATCCAGAAAGTGCGGCTGGAACATGCCCATCGCTTGCTTCACACCGAGCTGCCGATCACCGAGGTGGCACTGCAATGCGGCTACACCGATCACAGCGCTTTCACTCGCCAGTTCAAGGCATCGACCGGGTTCACCCCGCGTCAGTACCGGCAGGCGACCACCCAGTGAATGTCCGGCGGTAGCGACTAGACTCCATGGATCACGGTTGTCTTTCGAGGGGTGAAACGGGATGAGCAGACCAGTCGCGCTTCACTGCTCGTCGTGGCTCTTGATCGCCTTCAGCGTGATGCTGGCTTCGGGATGCTCAAACAGAACGCATTACCCGCCATCAGGCGTTGGCGACAGCTGTTACGCCAAGGCCTTGCCGACGGTTGGGGAGGGCGGTCTGGCCTGGGGCTCCAGCCTGAACATGGCCCGGCAAAAATCCATGGCCAACTGCATGCGTTACGCCGGGCGCTCCGGAGGAACGCCGGACACCTGCCAGGTGGTGTTGGCCAAGTGCAAGAATTGACGGGGTGATCCAGGCGCCACCTCAACGACCGGTGGCGCTGTTGTCTTGCGACAAAACTACCGCGAGCGTCTCAATGATTGCGAAAGGGCCTGTTTGGCGATCAGTGAGGCAATGTCCTTGGCACCATAGCAACGGAATTTGACACTGTACGCATCGGTATCGAGCCGGACGATCTTCGTCACGAAACCGCCTTCGACGGTGACCTTGCGGATCGCCGGCATTGGTATCTCGACATCCAGTGTCCCGTCCTGAACCATGCGGTTCATGGCATTGGCATTCAAGAAAACGGCGTTTTCGGTGACGGTGACTCTGCCGCCCACCCACAATCCGCCATAGTGATTTCTGAATCCCTCGAGCACCCCGGCGAGTACGCCGACATTGCCGTTCCCCACGACCTCGTAGAACTCGCCCACATCTTCGTAGTTCAGTTCAGCATCGGTCACCAGAAAGTTGACCATCTTCGACTTCAGAACTTCTTCGGCCATCCCTGCATCTCCCTTGTTCAAATCAATGTCCCGAATTTCAGCCGCCTGTTTACCTGACAAAAAACAAAATCGCCATGTGTTTCCTTCGTTCTTTCCTGCGTCGCAGTTGTCACTGTCCGTTCCCGCCTGTCTGGAGTTCACCCGATGCCTTCGCTCAAAACCCTGCCCGCTGCCTTGCTGGGACTGGCCCTTGTCTGTCCGCTCAAGGCGCAATCCCAGGGGCTGGAACTGGGGCAAGTGCTGATCGGGGCCGAGGATCAGAGCGGTGAAGATGCGTCGGTGGAAGAGGCGAAGGCTCGTCTGGCCGAGGTGCCGGGTGGCAGCAACGTGGTGGATATGCGCCAGCCTTTGCAGGGCCGGGTCGCCAGCAATCAGGACGTGCTGGCGTATCAGCCCGGCGTCTATGCCCAGTCGGCGGGCAACGAAGGGACGAAAATCTCGATCCGTGGCTCGGGCATCAACCGCGCTCCCGGCGCCCACGCCTCGGGGCTGTACACGATGCTCGACGGCCTGCCGCTGACCGGCCCCGGCGGCACGCCTTATGAACTGCTGGAGCCGCTGTGGCTCGACCATGTTGAAGTGCTGCGCGGCGCCAACGGTTTTGATCGCGGTGCGCTGGCCCTCGGCGGCGCCGTCGATTACGTCAGCCACACGGGGTATAACGCGCCACTGCTGAATGTGCGCTATGTCATGGGCAGCCATGGTTATGCCCAGCGACAAGTCAGCTCCGGTCAGGTGCTGGGCGATTTCGATTACTACCTGTCGATGACCGACGCGCATTCCGACGGTTATCAGGATCACACCGCCAGCAAGAGCCAGGGCGTGATCGCCAACTTCGGTTATCGCTTCAATCCGAATCTGGAAACCCGCTTCTACATCCGTCACCGCGAGACCGACAACGACCTCGCCGGCCGGGTGACCAAACATTCCATCGAGCACGATCCGCGCGCGGCCAACCCGGCCTACGTGACGCGCAACGACAGCCGCGATCAGCCCGGCAGCACCTTCATCGGCAACAAGACCACGTACTACATCGATGACGATTCGAGCATCCAGACCGGTCTGGTCTATCACGATTACCCGATGGACCTGCGCGAAGGCCCCAATCGCCTGAAGGTCGCCTACACCGATGTCAGCGGCACGTTCGACTACAAGCGCCGCGACACGCTCTGGGGGATGGAGAGCAACAGCACCGTGGGCCTGCGAGTGACCAAACACCTGCCCAACGACGGTGCCAGCGAACGGGTGCGGATTCCCACCGGCAATACCGCCGGTTATGCGCCGGGCACTCACATGCGCAACTTCACTTATCAGGGTTCGGATTCTGTCCTGCATGTGGGCAACGACCTGGAAATCGCCGACGACCTGTGGCTGACCACCGGCCTCGCCGCGATCTACACCCGACGCGAAAGCGCGGTCACCTACCCGGAAGGTGGCGGCAAGACCAGCCTTGGCGACTGGGATTACGCGCCACGTCTGGGTCTGCGCTATCAGGTGACGCCGGATCTGCAACTGTTCGGCAACCTCAGCCGCTCGGTCGAAGCGCCGCATCCGTGGTCGCTGATCTACAGCTCCAACGTACGCTTCCCGGCCGGCAACGGCGCCGCCACCGGCACCCAGCGCGATCCGGTCAAGCTGCAAAACCAGACCGCGACCACCCTGGAACTCGGCGGCCGCGGCGACAGCGCGCTCGGCGAATGGAGCCTGGCGTGGTACTACGCTCAGGTGCGCCACGAATTGCTCTCGGTATTGCCGGACGCCAACGCCACCACGCCTTACGAACTCAACGCCAGCCCGACCGTGCACCAAGGTGTCGAAGCCAGCCTGAACAGCAACCTGTGGTCAGCGAGCGATGGCGGCAAGTTGAGCCTGCGTCAGGCCTACACCTTCAGCGACTTCCACTACCGCGACGACGATCGCTTCGGCGACAACCGCCTGCCGGGCTTGCCGATGCATTACTACCAGGGCGAACTGCGCTACGACTTCCCGCAGGGTTTCTTCGCGGCGGTCAACACGCAACTGGTCTCGAAAACCGCAGTGGACTACGCCAACAGCTATTACGCCGATCCTTACGCCACCTTCGGCGCCACGTTGGGCTACAACGCACCGAAAGGCGACTGGCAGACCTGGCTGGACATGCGCAACCTGACCGACAAGCACTACGCCGCTACCGTTACGCCGGGCTATGACGATAAAGGCCTGGACGCGGCACGCTCCACACCGGGTGAGGGCATGGCGATGTATGTCGGGGTGTCGTGGAGTTTGCTCTGAGGGGCAGGCAGTTCCCTATTCAAACGTCTCAAGGAATGGTTGATGGTCGGTAAATACAAGTTTGGTTGGTGTGCACTGTTGGCCGGGTCGTTTGCGCTCAGTGGCTGCGCGTCACTGCTCATGGGCAAACAGTACGAGTTTCCCCGCCCGGATGAGCCTTCTGCGACCGTTCGCCTTAAATATGATCGTGGCACGACACTGGACGCGATGACGTTCAACGAAAAAAGCTGTTATGCCGGCTATACACCGCTTTCCTATAACGGCGATTTCATCGAGTCCAAAGTCGCTGTCGGTAAAGAACTGGTGCTGACTTACCGCGATGTAGTCGGCAGTACTCAGTGCCAGATTCCCTTTTCCTTCACACCAGAGGAAGGTGCTGTTTACACCATAAAGACCGGCCTCTGGAGCGAGACCAAGCCCGGCATTATTCCGGTGTTCAAGTACGACCAGTATCACTGTGGGATCGGTGTAGTGAAAAAGGTCGGCGATCAGGAAAGTGTCCAGCCTATCCAGCAATTGCGTATCAAGACCGGTTTCGCCTGCCTGAAGTTTTTACCCGTCACAAAATAGCTTTCGGCACCTTTGCAGTTCGACGGGCGGCCCTGCTGGAGCAGCAGCCAACTTCTGAGTGAGCGCGTTTGTCGTCTGGATCAAAACCACCTGTTCGCAGGTGGTTTTTTCGGCCGCCTACAAGGCCACGAATTGTTGATCCTTGCATGCACAGCCGTATAACCAAGCCGGTTGAGTAAAAAAGAAAAGTTTGCTCGCTGATCCGCCAGTCGATCACAGAAGGCCAATTTCAGGTCAATGGAGTGACGTAATGAAAGATGCAATCCGCCTCGGCGACTCCACCACCCACGCCATCTGCCCGAAAGGCGCGGTAGTCACCTGAGCCCTGTAGCCAGACAGACCTAAGCTAATGCAAAAAAGATATTTGTTCGGTGTTTTTAATATCGTTTAGTTTTGTTTCATAGACGAATCAAAAGCATCAAACCGATAGACCTCCCGATTGCCATGACGGCACACGCTGAATCGATCACGGACTCTTCAGGTTTGATTCACACGGGAGTGAATCATGCCGCACACCTCAGACATCACCGCATTACCCATCCTCGACCTGTCCCAGTTCGACGGTACGCCGTCGCAACGCCAGGCATTTCTTGATGACTTGCGCCATGCCGCCCGCGATGTGGGTTTTTTCTACCTGACCGGCCATGGCATCGACGCCAACCTGCTTGAGCAAGTGCAGGACTACGCGCGCCAGTTCTTCGCCTTGCCTGACAGCGAGAAAACCGCCGTCGGCATGATCAATTCGCCGCACTTTCGCGGTTATAACCGCGCCGCGTCCGAGATCACTCGAGGCCAGCCCGATCAACGTGAGCAATTCGATCTGGGCGCCGAGCGCGACGTCTTGCCATTGAACGCCGACAGTCCGTTGTGGGCGCGGCTGCAAGGGCCGAATCAATGGCCCGAAGCGTTGCCGCAACTCAAGCCGCTGCTGCTCGACTGGCAGCAGGCGATGACCCAAATGTCGCTGCGTCTGCTGCGCGCATTCGCTCAGGCGCTGTCCTTGCCGGAAGACGCTTTTGACCGGTTGTACGGCGACAAACCCAACGAACACATCAAGCTGATGCGCTATCCGGGGCAAGCCTCGACGGCGAGCAATCAGGGCGTCGGCGCGCACAAGGATTCGGGTTTTCTCAGCTTCCTGCTGCAAGACCGGCAGGCCGGTCTGCAAGTGGAGATCGAAGAGGGGCGCTGGATCGATGCGCTGCCTCGGGACAATACCTTGGTGGTAAACATCGGCGAGTTGCTGGAGCTGGCCACCAACGGTTATCTGCGTGCCACGGTGCATCGGGTGGTGTCGCCACCGGTGGGCAGCGAGCGCTTGTCCATCGCGTTTTTCCTCGGCGCGCAACTGGATGCAGTGATGCCGCTTTATCCCTTGCCGACGGCGTTGCTGCGTGAGGCTCGCGGCCCGGCCAGCGATCCGCTCAACCCGCTGTTTCGCGATGTCGGCTGGAATTATCTGAAGGGCCGACTGCGCTCCCATCCCGATGTCGCGCAGCGCTTCTACGCCGATGCGTCGAATACCCAGACACCGCTTCGCAAGACCGCCAACGCCTGATCCATCACTCGCTTAAGGACTCTTCCCATGTTGAAAAAAGCAGGTTTGACCCTGGCCGTCCTCGGCGCGCTGGTGACTTCGTTCAGTGCTCGAGCGCTGGAACCATTGCGCGTTGCCGCCGACCCGGTGCCCCATGCGCAGATTCTGGCGTACATCCAGAAGCTCGATCCGCAGCTCAACCTCAAGGTGATCGAAATCCCGCAGGGCGTGAACTCCAACGAGCTGCTGGTGCACGGCGATGTGGACGCCAACTACTTTCAGCATCTGCCGTACCTGCAATCCCAGGAAAAAGCCCTCGGCGAAAAACTCGCAGTGGCGGCCACGGTGCACATCGAACCGCTGGGGATTTATTCCCATCGCCACAAAACCTTCGCCCAGGTGCCGGACAAAGGCACGGTCGCCGTGCCGAACAACGTCACCAACCTGAGCCGTGCGCTGTACCTGTTGCAGGACAACGGCCTGATCAAGCTCAAAGCCGGCTTCAATGACCCGGCGGCCGATCAGGCGACGCCCAAGGACATCGCCGAAAACCCTAAACACCTGAAGATCCTCGAAATCGAATCGCCGCAACTGCCCCGTGCGCTGGATGACGTGGACCTGGCGGTAATCAACGGCAACTACGCGCTGGAAGCCGGGCTGGTGCCGGCCAAGGATGCGCTGGGGCTGGAGAAGGCCGAGCACAACCCCTACGCCAACATTCTGGTGACCACGCCGAAACTGGAAAACGATCCGCGCATCCAGCAATTGGCTAAGGACCTGACCTCGCCGCAAGTCGCCAAATATATCGCCGAGAACTTCAAGGGCTCGGTGATCCCGGTGGCGGATGCCAAGCCATGATCGTCGTCGAGCAGTTGAGCAAGACCTATCCGTCAGCGTCGACCCCGGCGCTGGATCAGGTGTCGCTGAGCATTCCCGATGGCGCGATCTACGGGATTCTCGGGCGCAGCGGCGCGGGTAAATCGACGCTGCTGCGTTGCCTCAATCTGCTCGAACGCCCGGATGCCGGGCGGATTCTGCTGGACGGCGAAGACCTCACGGCGCTATCCGACCGTGAGTTGCGCCGCCAGCGTCAGCGCATCGGCATGATCTTTCAGGGCTTCAACCTGCTGCATTCGCGCAACGTGTTCGACAACGTCGCGGTGCCGCTGGAAATCGCCAAGGTTACCAAGCCACAGCGTCATGAGCGGGTTCGCGAGCTGCTGGATCTGGTGGGCCTGGGCGACAAGGCCGAAGCCTTTCCATCGCAACTGTCCGGCGGGCAGAAGCAGCGGGTGGGCATCGCTCGGGCCTTGGCGGCGCGCCCGGCGTATCTGCTTTCGGACGAAGCCACCAGCGCCCTCGACCCGGAAACCACCGCGTCGATTCTGGAGCTGTTGCGCGACATCAACCGCCAGCTCGGTTTGACCATCGTGCTGATCACCCACGAGCTGGACGTGGTCAAGTCGATCTGCGATCACGCCGCGTCCATGGCCAATGGAAAACTGGTGGAGGCGGGGCCGGTGGCCCGATTGCTCGCCGATCCGCAGTCCGCCCTCGGTGCTTCACTGCGCCCCAGTTGCGGCTTGCCGCTGGGGCATGACGCGCCCGGTTTGAGTTTTCTGCGGCAATACGGCGTACGGGCGGCCCACTCATGAACCGCGTGATCGACTGGAATGAAATCCTGCAACTGGTGCTCAACGCCACTGGCGAAACCCTGTACATGGTGCTGCTCGCCGGGCTGTTCACGTTACTGATCGGTTTGCCGCTGGGGGTGTTGCTGTTCATCAGCCGCCGTCAGGGTCTGTACCCGTTGCCGAGGCTCAATCAGGCCTTGGGCGCGGTGATCAACCTCGGTCGTTCGCTGCCGTTCGTGGTGATGCTGATTGCCCTGATCCCGCTGACCCGGCTGGTGGTCGGCACCACGCTGGGCAGCACCGCCGCCGTGGTGCCGATTACCATCGGCGCCTTTCCGTTTTTTGCGCGGATCGTCGAGAACGCTTTGGACGAAGTCGAAAAGGGCCGGATCGAAGCGATCCTCGCCATGGGCGGTGACATCCGCCACGTGATTTTCAAAGTGTTGTTGCCCGAAGCGCTGCCGGCCTTGCTGGCGGGCATCACCCTGACGCTGGTGATGCTGATCGGTTTTTCTTCCATGGCCGGGGTCATCGGCGGTGGCGGACTGGGCGATCTGGCGATCCGCTACGGCTATCAACGGTTCAACAATGAAGTGATGGTCGCCACCGTCGTGGTGTTGGTCATCCTCGTCCAGGGCGTGCAAAGCCTGGGCGATCGACTGGTGCGTTCGCTGGCTCATCGACGTTAAGGAATTTTATGGGTGCGCCTGTCGCCGTGGTCTCCGAACCACTGATTCGTGTACGTGAACTGAGCAAGACCTTTGGCTCGAACCGGGCGCTGGACCGGGTCAACCTGGATATTTTTCCCGCCGAAGTGGTGGCGCTGCTCGGCGCCAACGGTGCGGGCAAATCGACGCTGGTGAAGATCCTCGCCGGCAGCCAGCCCCATGAGGGTGGCGAGATCCGGATCGATGGCCAGCCCCGGCATTTCAGTTCGCCGCTGTCGGCGCGCCGCTTCGGCATCGTCGCGGTTCATCAGCAGATCAACGAGGGCATCGCGCCCGGATTGAGCGTGGCGGAAAACCTGTTGCTCGATGAACTGTGCCGCCCCGACGCCGACTTCTGGCTCAATCGCAAACGTCTGCTGGAGCGCGCCGCGAGTATCGCCGCCGGGCTCGGTCTGGTGCTGCCGCTGGAGCAACCGATCGAACACCTCGGCCAGGCCGAGCGGCAACTGGTGGTGCTGGCCCGCGCCTTCGCCCTGCAACCGAGATTGCTGATTCTCGACGAGCCCACGGCGGCCCTGTCGGATGCCGAAGCGCAGCGCCTGTTCGGGCTGATCGACACCTTGCGCAGTCGTGGTGTGGCGATTCTGTACATCTCCCATCGGCTGTCCGATCTGCAACGGGTGGCCGACCGCGCCGTGGTGTTGCGTGACGGGCAACTGGCGGGTGAGTTCAGTGCCAAGCAACTGCCCGAAGCGTTGGAAGCGATGCTTGGTCAGGCGCTGAAAGCTCACGTCTACGTTCCGCGAGCGGCGGGGCGTGAAGTGCTGAAACTGCGCGACATAAAAGTCCTGCCGCGCACCCGTGCCTTTGATTTGTCCTTGCACGAAAACGAAGTGGTGGTGCTGACCGGATTGCTTGGCGCCGGCAAAAGCGAGATCGCCGAAGTGCTGTTCGGGCTGCGCAAACCGGTGTCCGGCTCATTGCAACTGGACGGCGCTGACTGGCAGCCGGGCTCGCCACGGCAGGCGATCCAGAGTGGTGTGTTCTTCGCCGCCGAGGATCGCGCCAGCCAATCGTTGGTGCCGGATTTTTCATTGCGTCGAACCCTGACCTTGCCGTTCCTCGAACGATTCACCCGTGGCGGTTTCATCCGCAACCGTGCCGAAGCTGCAGCGGTCGAGGCGCAAGTCTCGGCGTTGGGGATCAAGACCGCCGGCATCGATGTGCCGATGAGCGCGTTGTCCGGCGGCAATCAGCAGAAAGTCGTGCTCGGTCGCTGGCTGCTTGGCGAGGGCCGGGTGCTGATCCTCGACGAGCCATTTCAGGGTGTCGACGTGCGTGCCCGACGCGAGATCGGCCAGTTGCTGCGCGACAGCGCTGCTGGTCGCGCCACGCTGGTGATCTGCTCGGACGTCGATGAAGCGCTGGAGATCGCCGACCGGATCCTTCTGGTGCGCGATCACTCGGTGGTGGCCGAGTACCCGCGTGCCGGGCTGGATCGCGCCACCCTGGTCGCTGCGCTGGCCGGCAGCGATCCGCAAAATTCTATTGTTCACGCCGCGCCAAGGAGTAGAGCGAGTGCCTGATTCGAGTTCCCTGTTGTCATCCGCCCCGGCCACGTCCGAGCGCTTCGTGCAAGCGCTGATCCGCTACGGCCTGCTGTGGGTGCTGGCGTTGATCGTGGTGTTTTTCAGTGTCGCGGAACCGGCGTTTCTGCGGGTCGGCAATCTGTTCAGCATTCTGCAGTCAGTGTCGATTGTCGCGCTGCTGGCGTTGGGCGTGACGCTGACCATGGCCGTGGGCGGGCTGGATCTGTCCATCGGCGCGGTGGCGGCCATGAGCCTGATGATCGCCAGTTACGTGATGGTGGTGCTCGGTTGGGGCGCGGTGCCGGCGGTGCTGATCAGCCTGGCGGGTGGCGCACTGGTCGGGCTGCTCAACGGCTGGCTGATCGTGAAGATGCGCGTGCCGGACATTCTCGCCACGCTCGGCAGCATGTTCCTGGTGATCGGCGTGCAACTGATTCCCACGGGCGGGCGCTCGATTGCGGTGGGCATGACCCTGCCCAATGGCGACGAAGCAGAAGGCTCGTTCAGTGCGGTGTTTCTGGCGTTGGGCCGAGGACGGCTTTGGGACGTCGTACCGGTTCCGGTGTTGATCACGGCGGTGGTCGCGGTGGCGGTGTGGCTGTTTCTCGAACGCACGCGCATCGGCCGGTTGTTCTATGCGATTGGCGGCAACGAGCAGGCGGCGCGTCTGGCCGGTGCGCCGGTGCAGCGCTTCAAGTTGCTGGCTTACGTGCTCTCGGCGCTGTTGGCATCGCTGGGCGGGTTGTTGTTGGCGGCGCGGTTGGGGCGCGGGGATGTCAGCTCCGGCAACGGGCTGGTGCTCGATGCGCTGGGCGCGGCGCTGATCGGTTTTGCGGTGCTCGGGGCGAAGAAGCCCAACGCGTTCGGCACGCTGGTCGGCGCGTTGCTGGTGGCTTCGCTGCTCAACGGCCTGACCATGCTCAACGCGCCGTATTACGCGCAGGATTTCGTCAAGGGACTGGTGCTGGTGCTGGCCCTGATGTTCACCTTCGGCCTCGCGCATCGGGCGCGCTGAGCCGTTTTATCGATGCTTCAAGGAAAGATCCATGCACGGTTCAATCAAGCAGTTCGCACGTCATTGCCTCGCCGGGGCGTTGCTCTCGGCGCTGGCGCTCAATGCGCAGGCCAAGGCTTTGCCCGGCGCGCCGGCGCCGTTCGATAAAGGTCAGGTACAGATCGCGCTGGTCGGCTATCTGTTCTCTGGGGATTTCCCTGAAGCCTATCTGCGCGGCGTCGAGAAACAGACCGAAGCGCTGGGCGCCAACCTGCGGGTGTTCGACGCGCGGCAACAGGCGGCGAGCCAGGGCGAGATGATCGATCAGGCCGCCGACCTCGGTGTCGACGGGATCATCGTGCAACTGGGGTTGGCGGAAACCCTCAAAGGGCCGATTGATCGGGCGCTCGCCAAAGGCATCAAGGTCGTCGCGTTCGACGTCGACCTGAACACGCCGCAAGTGACTCAGGTCGAGCAGGACCACCACGCGCTGGCGCGGCTGGCACTCGATCAAGCGGTGAAGGACAACGGCACCCGCTTCGACGCCGGGTACGTTTACATCAGTGGCTTCACGCCGATGGAGCGCCGCGACGAGATCTGGAGCCAGGTCAAGGCGAGCAATCCGGGGATCGTCGAGAAGGCGCGTTTCGGCACGCTCATTCCGCCGATTGCCAACTCGGTGGCCGATCAGGCCAGCGCCGTGTTGCGGGCCAATCCGGGGATCAGCGTGATCTTCGCGCCGTTCGACGAGTTCGCCAAAGGCGCGAAGATCGCCGTCGATGAGGCGGGTCTGAGCCGCAAGGTGAAGATCTACAGCGCCGACATTTCCACTGCCGACATCCAGATCATGAAAGAACCGGACAGCGCCTGGGCCGCCACCGCTGCGGTCAATCCGCAAGTGGCCGGGGCGATCAGCGTGCGCAGTCTAGCGATGCTGATTGCCGGGGAAAATCCGGGGCACAAGGTGCTGGTGCCGCCGACCCTGATCACCCGTCAGCAACTGCTGGATCTGGACGTGAAAAACGTACGGGACCTGGGGCAGAAACTGCCGGCCTTCGGTGACACCGCCAATGTCGCGCGGGCACCGTGGATTCCCGTGGCGAACTGAGGAGCCGACATGCACGACAAGGCTGCGCGCCTGCGCAAGAGCCGTTCGCCGAAAGCCGATGTGGCGCTGGGTGAACGGCTGCCACCGGGGCAGGTGCTGACGGAGCGTTTTCCGATCCTGCACGAAGGTGAGGTGCCGGCCTATGACCTGGCGACGTGGTCGCTGCGCCTGTTTGGCAGCTTGGCCAACCCGGTCGAGCTGACCTACGCCGATCTGCAAGCGCTGCCGCAACGCTCGTTGCAATGCGACATTCATTGCGTGACACGCTGGTCGAAATTCGACACCCGCTGGAGCGGCGCGCACCTGCAAGATCTGTTGCAGGCCCTGGACATCCGGCCGACGTCGTCCTTCGTCATGGCCCACGCCGATCACGATTACCAGACCAACCTGCATCTCGATGACCTGCTGCACCCGGACAGCCTGCTGGCCACCCATTACGACGGTCAGCCGCTGACCGCGCAGCATGGCTGGCCGCTGCGGCTGGTGGTGGCGGGGCGGTACTTCTGGAAGAGCGCGAAATGGCTGCGCGGGCTCGAATTCACCGATCAGGAACAACCGGGCTTCTGGGAGCGCAACGGCTTTCATTTGCACGCCGATCCGTTCATTGAGCAGCGCTTCAGCGGCGATGCGCTGGACATTGCTGAAGATGCCTGGCGGGAAAAGGACTTCGACTGACGGCATCTAACTTCGCACCGAAAAAACACTGATTAATAACGCTCTCTACAACAACGTGGATTGCGTTTTTGTGCGTGATTAGTTGTTGGTTAGTTGGGTGTTCATGTTGTTGCGCAAACACAAGTGTTGCTCAGGCAACACTCCGTTCGTCGGGCATAACCTAAGCGTTATTGGTTCTTTTGCGGCGTGCGACCGCTCATCTAGGATCGGTAAACAGGGGGTTCTACTAACTTTGGGGTTCTTGCGCTCTAACAGCCGATAGTTGCTCAACACACTTGGCTGCCTTTCTGAATATCAAAACTACAGCAGAAATTGCCGTGCACCGATGCCGACACTTCATGATTCGGCAGCGGCCGGTTATTAACTGCGATTCAAGGAGCTGTCGCATGATTCACCGTTCGCGTTCATTACTCGCCATCGCTGTTGTCAGTGCAATCTGGCAACTTCCTGCGCAAGCCGAAGAGACTTCCGCGCGCGTCGACGATGACACACGGCTGGGTACCGTGCTGGTCACCGGCACCCGGGGCACCGCTCGCACGGTGCTGGATTCGCCGGTGCCGGTGGATGTGCTGACCGCCGAGGACCTGAAGACCGCCGGCGCCAGTGGCGGCGAGCTGGGCCAGGCGTTGCAGACGCTGTTGCCGTCGTTCAGTTTTCCGCGCCAGTCCAACTCCGGTGGCGCCGACCACGTGCGCGCCGCGCAGCTTCGCGGCATGAGCCCGGATCAGGTGCTGGTGCTGGTCAACGGCAAGCGCCGTCACACCTCGGCGGTGGTCAACGACTCGTCGAAAATCGGTCGCGGCACGGCGCCGGTGGACTTCAACTCGATCCCGATCAGCGCGATCAAACGCATCGAAGTGCTGCGCGACGGCGCGGGCGCGCAGTACGGCTCGGACGCGATTGCCGGGGTGATCAACATCATCCTCGACGATGCCCCCGAAGGCGGCGAAGTGTCCACCAGCTACGGCGCCTACCATACCCATCAGGACGCGATCGGCAAAACCACCACCGACGGCCAGAACAGCGTGACCACCGCCAAGATCGGCACGCGGCTGGGCGAGGAGGGCGGCTTCATTCGCGGCGGTACCGAGTACAAGGATCGCAACCCGACCAACCGCGCCGGCTACGACGGTTTTGCCGACACCCCGGGCCAGCGCAACTACGTGATGGGCGACGGCGTGGCGCGGGACGTCAACGCCTGGTTCAACGGCGAATTGCCGCTGGCCGGCGGCAAGGCCTACAGCTTCGGCACCTACAACGAACGCCACACCACGGGCGCCGAGTTCTATCGCTACCCGTCCGAGCAGCCGCAGTTCTACCCTAACGGCTACTTGCCGCAATCGCTGGGCGACAACACCGACATCTCCGCTACCGCCGGCTACAAGGGCCTGATCGGCGACGACTGGGATTTCGACAGCAGCGTCACCCACGGTCGCAACCGCTTTGAATCGGCGACCCGTCGCACCCTCAACGTCAGTCTCGGCGCGGACTCGCCGACCCGCTTCGACACTGGCGACTATGAGTTGCGCCAGACCACCACCAACCTCGATTTCAGCCGCGAATTGCGCCTCGGTGGCCGCTCGTTCGTGCTGGCGGTGGGCGGTGAATATCGCTACGAAAACTACCTGACCTTTGCCGGAGACGAAGCCTCTTACATCGGTTCCGGGGCCGATGGCGCCAACGGCCTGCGCCCGAGTGAAGAGTCGGATCTGGATCGCAATGTGTTCGGCACCTACGCCGAATTGTCCGGTGATCTCACCGACCGCTTCTTCGTCGACGCCGCCACGCGCTGGGAACATTACGACGACGCCGGGAGCAAACTCACCGGCAAGCTCAGCGGTCGCTACAAGCTGACCGATCAATGGGCGTTGCGCGGTGCGGTGTCGAACAACTTCCGCGCGCCATCGCTGGCCCAAAGCGGCTTCCAGAACACCACCAGCAACTTCGGCGACGGCGGCACGCTCACCGATATCCGCGTGCTGTCGGTCAACGATCCGATTGCCCGTGCCCTGGGCGCGGAAAAACTCGATCCGGAAACCTCGAAGAACTTCAGCCTCGGCCTGACGTTCCAGTTGAACGAACGCTTCGATGCGTCGCTCGACGTGTTCCGCATCGACGTCAAAGACCGCATCACCCTGTCGCAGCGAATCGGCAGCGACGCGCTGGAAAGCTACATCAACGACAACTTCGGCGTGGCGGGCGTGCACGATGTCAACTTCTTCACCAACGCCGCCGACACCAGCACCGACGGCGCCGAACTGGTGCTCAACTACCATCAGCCGTTCTACGACGGGCAACTGGGGCTGACCACCGCGTACACCTACAACCACACCAAGGTCACCAGCACCAAGGGCACGCCGTCGCAGCTGACCGCCTTAGGGATCGGCAATGACGCGCTGGTCGGCGTCGAGGAACGCAACACCCTGACCGACGCCGCGCCCAAGGATCGCTTCGTGTTTTCCGCCAACTGGACCAGCGAACACTGGGGCCTGCTCGGGCGTCTGACTCGCCAGGGCGAGACCACTCGGGTGTTCGATTTCGGCGACTCGCAGCCTGAGCAAACCTACGGCGCGGTATGGCAACTGGACGCCGAGGTGACCTACAAATTCACCCCGAAATTCAGCATCGCCCTGGGTGGCAACAACCTGACCGACAATTACCCGGAACGCTCCGGCTCGGCCATCAACTACGGCGGTAACCTGCCGTACGACGTGCTCTCGCCGATCGGCACCAACGGCGCGTATTACTACGCCACCGCCACCTACGGCTTCTGAGTCTTTTCCGCCATGGATGGCGGATCATCAGCGGGAACCTTCATGACTCAATCCAATGGCCCCAAGCGGCACCTGCCGGTGTTCCAGGCATTGCTGATCACGCTGGGCATGGTCATCACCACCGACATTCTCAAAACCGCGCCGACCGTTGCCTTGAACGTCGGGCCGGAACATTTCTATTGGGTCTGGGTGCTCGGCGCACTGGCGTCAATGGCCGGGGCCTTGTGCTTTGCCGAGATGGCCACCGCGTTCCCGCATCCGGGCGGTGACTATCATTTCCTGCGCACCGCTTACGGCGAGCGTATGGGTTTCCTGTTTGCCTGGTCGCGGTTCTCGGTGATGCACACCGGGTGGATCGCGTTGTCGGCGTTCATGTTTGCCGACTACTTCAATGCCGTCGTGCCGTTGGGACATTACGGGTCTGGGGTGTTTGCCGGCGCGATCATTGGCGCGTTGGTGCTGTTGAATCTGACGGGCAAGCACATTGGTTTTATTACTCAGACGGTGCTGGTCGGGCTGCTTGCTCTCGGGTTCCTGAGCATTGCCAGCGCCGGAGTCTGGCTGGCGTGGCAAGGGATCGAACCCGCGCTGCCCAGCGATCCGGTCGTGCCCGAACACACCGGCGCGGCAGGGTTTTCTGCGGCGATGATCTTCGTGTTTCTGGCCTTCGGCGGCTGGAGCGATGCAGCGACATTGTCCGCCGAAGTGCGCGACGGTCGACGCGGGATCTTCATCGCCATGCTCGGTGCGCTGACAGTGCTGATGACGATCTATCTGGCACTGAACTGGGCGTTCGTCCAGGGGCTGGGATTCGAAGGCCTGGCAGCGAGCAATGCACCGGCGGTGGAATTGTTGAACCGCGCCTTCGGTGCTCCGGGCGTGCTGCTGATCCTGCTGATGGTTGGCATCGCGGCCATCGCCACTATCAACTCAACCTTGCTGGTCGGCGCCCGCACGACCTACGCCGCCGCCCGCGATGTGCCGCAACTGCGACGATTTGGCGAATGGGACGAGCGTGACGGTGTACCGCGCAAGGCGTTGCTGGCGGAGGGGGCGGTGGCGTTGGTGTTGGTGGTGTTTGGCAGTTTTACCCAGAGCGGTTTCAACACCATGGTTGAGTATCTGACGCCGGTGTACTGGCTGTTTCTGAGTTTGAGCAGTCTCGCGTTGATCATTCTGCGCAGGCGCTTTCCCGAGGTGCCCCGGCCGGTTAGGGTGCCGCTTTATCCGGTTTTGCCGCTGTTGTTCTTCGGGCTATGCGTGTACATGCTGTATTCCAGCGTGACGGTGGTTGGTTTCGGCGCTTTTCTGGGGATTGTGGTGTTGCTGGTGGGGGCTCTGCTTTTGGCAGTGGTGGGGCGACTGACGCCAGGCCCTCACCCCAGCCCTCCCGAAACGTCGGACCGCCCGGAGGGAGAGGGGGCCGACCGGGTTGTCTGACGCTATCCATCGACCTGAAACACTGAGTCGATTATGGATTCAGAAGGGCAGGTTCAGGTCGGCGTAGTTCTGAAGCATCCCACGGTCAGTTCCCTCTCCCTCCGGGAGAGGGCTAGGGTGAGGGCAGGCGATCAGAAGGACACCGCGGCGGGCTGCGACAACCGCAACACCGATAAATCCCCCGTAATCCGCTTGTACGCCAAACGAATCGCCTCGATGTCACTCTCACGTTTCGCGCTGCTTTCGTGCAGGATCACAATCACCTTGGTCGCCAGCCGCTCGGGCACTTTCGCGTCGTGGTCCTTCCACTGCCCATACGCATCGAACACGCTGAACCCGTCCGGGAACCGCGTCGTCACTTCCTGATCGAGAAACTCGCGCCAGCGCGCAGGGCTCACCACACCTTCCTGGCCTTCCAGCGGCCCCACCGAGAAGTACAACTCGGTGCGCACCCATTGCGCCTGCGCGGGTCGTGTGGCATCGCCTTGCAGGGTCGAACTGGCGGGATCCTTGGTATGCACGGAAACCGGAGGAGAGCTGGCACATCCGGTGACTGCCAGGAACAGTGCTGCCAGTAGTAAACGTTGCGGCATGGAACTTCCTTATTGTTAAGAACTGTCCCGAATTATAGAGGGGAGGGTTAATAGCAATAAAAGATTGAAAAGTGGATCGTTGCTGAACTAATGGAATAAGCAAACACAGTGAAAATAATGCCCGCTGGTTAGAACGATTATTTCTTTAAGTTATTTACTTGGTGTTGGATCGCATATCCATGACATTTAAAAACCTGCTCCCGCATTTGCCGGATCTGTCATGGCGTCTACTCTGCTGCTGCAACGGTTCAAGTCGCATGGAACGCGGCACTTGAAGCGTTTGAACAGCAGTTTTTGCTGCTCGATGGACAGCTTGTTGCGTATTTCCCAATCCTTAGAATCCGCTCCATCAACTTCTCATCCAGTTCTTAATCCTCAGGGAGCTACACCATGATGAACGCCATGCAGATGCAAATGCCGATGAACGCCAACATGCCGATGATGCCGATGACGGGCATGCCGATGATGATGGCGACCATGAGCTGCGACATGATGGACGACGGCATGATGTGCAAGATGATGCCGGCCGCTGGCATGGACATGGCCATGTTCAAGAACAGCGCTGAAATGATGCAGATGATGATGGACTGCGGCATGCCGATGATGATGCATTGCGGCAACATGAGCATGATGTGCATGTCTCCGGCGGCCATGGCCATGCCGATGATGAACATGATGATGCCAATGCCGATGATGGGCATGCCGATGCCATCGATGAAGTGCGTGATGGAATGCACCATGATGGCCGACTGCATGATGTGCAAAATCATGCCGATGCCGGGCATGAACATGGACATGATGAAGAACTGCTGCGCCCTGATGATGAAAATGATGAACGACTGCAGCATGCCGATGATGATGAGCTGCAACGGCATGCCGATGATGTGCTGCACCTGCTGATTTGCGGCAACGCATGAAAAAGCCCGACCGGGAAATTCCCGGTCGGGCTTTTTGTTGTCTGTCAGTCAGTCCAGGCGTTCGGGGTAGGTCACCACCAGGTACGCCACGGCTTCGCTGTCGGCGGGGTTGCGGTATCGATGGGGCTGGTCGGCGTAAAACAGAATCGAGTCGCCCGTCGACAGCAGATAGCGCTCGTCGTTGACGCTGATCTCCAGCACGCCCTGAGCCACCACCAGGTTTTCCTGCACGCCCGGGCCATGACCCTCGGATTGATCTTCGCCCAGCGGGCTCAGGCGCAGTTCGTAGAATTCCGACTGGCGCGCCACATCAAAGGGAAACAGCGCGCGGCTGACAAAGGCACCGCTGGCGCTGACCAGCCGCTTGCTCTGGCTCGCCGACAACACGGCCACGCCTTCAAACGCGCGATGTTCGAGAAACGCCGCCACCGACACCTTCAAACCCTTGGCGATTTTGCACAGCACCTTGATCGACGGCACGCTGCGCCCGGATTCGATCTGCGCCAGCATCGCCCGGCTCACGCCACACTGGCGGGCGAGGGCATCGAGCGACAGATGCCGCTTGCCGCGCAGACGTTGCAGGTTCTGCGCGACACGTTCACAGATCGGGTCTTCTTCCAGGGAATCGAGGTTGTTCAGGTCCACCACAGGTTCATCGGCGCTCGCCAGAAAGCGCGAGGGTTCACGGGCGTTCACGCTTGACGCGTCTCGCCGGAACGAGCGGCCTGCACCCACTGGTAAGCCTGATAACCGGCATTGCGCGCATACATTTCCCACATCAGCCGGGCCTGTTGCTGGGCGTGACGGCGTTTGCGGTAGACGGCGAAGTCGATCAGGTTGTCAGTCGGTTTCATGGCGCACTTCACTGTGTTCAATGACGGGATGAGGTGAGAGTACGCCGAGACTTTTATAACGATAAATACTGATTTTTTATTTGTTAATTCTTTCTGGTTATTTGCTGGTTTGTCACATCGGGGAGAATGCATTCAACAGAAAGTCCCGCACATACACCCGGCTCGGACTCTGCAACGCGCTCTTGCGCCACACCAGGTACAGCACGTTGACCGGCGCTTCAGCCGGTACGGTCGGGGAAATCAGGCGGCCATCGGCAATCGCATCGGCACATTGATAATCCGGCAGGACCGTCCAGCCGTGGCCACCGATGGCGAGGTCTTTGATGATCCGCAGATCCGGAATGGTCAGCGACGCTTGCAGTTGCGGGGCGATCTGGAACATCGACGACCACAGCGGGCGCACCAGGGCGAGGTCTTCGTCGAAGGCAATCAACGGCACCTGGGTCAGTTGCTCCTGAGTCGGGTGTTGGCCCAAGCGATCCAGCAGGCTCGGCGCGTAGACCAGCAGCATGCGTTCGGTCAGCAGATGGGCGAACCCATGGGTCTGTTCGTCGGGCAGGGAAGCGGTGATTGCGAAATCGATCTGTTTTGATTCGAGCATTTCGTAGATGCGCTTTTTCGTGCCGGTGTGAAAACGCAGCAGGAATCCTTCATCCATCAACGGTGCGAGGCGGGCGGCGACTTGCGAGTGAATGAAATCCGAAGGGCCGACCAGATGAATCGTGCCGCCCTTGAGCAGGCCGGGGCGCAGCGAGGCGATCTTGTTTTCCAGACCGTCCAGGTAAGGCGCGACCGAGCGGGCCAGCTCATCGGCGGCTTCGGTCGGCTCGACACCTCGTGGCAGTCGATGGAACAGCGGTTTGCCCACCAGCGCTTCCACAGCCTGGACGTGCATCGAAGCCGCCGGCTGGGTGATGCCCAGATGCTCGGCAGCTTTGGAAAACGACCTGGCGCGGTAGGCTTCGAGGAAGGTTCGCAGGTGCGTGAGATGGCTCATGGGTTGGCGATGTCCGGGGGCTGAATCTGGTTTTTACCATGGCGGGCGGCAGGCGTGCTCGCCTCGGGAAAACGCCGTTGCAGCGTTTCCCGAAGCAAGGTTCGTCAGGCGTTGTCAGCCGGACGATAACGCGGCGCGGAGCTCGCGGACATCTGCCCGAGAATCAGCAGCAGGCCCAGTGCCGAAACCACGGCGCCGGTGAGGCCGACATAGCTCAGGCCTATCTGGCTGATTGTCACGCCACCGGCCACCGAACCGAGGGCAATGCCGGAGTTGAACCCGGCAATGTTCAGGCCGGCAGCGACGCCGTGGGCGTGAGGCGCATGCTGTTCGGCAATCCCGATCAGTCTCGCCTGCAAGGCCGGTACGGCCGCGAAGCTGAACATTCCGAGCAACGCCACCAGCACACCCATCAACACCGACGATCCGGAAAACGCCCACATGCCCGCGGTGACCAGCGCAATGCCGGCAATCAGCGTGGCGCTCGCGCGGTCGACGCCCCAGGCGTCGGTGAGTTTGCCGCCGAGCACGTTGCCGATCGCAGCCATCACGCCGTACAGCAACATGAACACGCCGACGGTGGCGGCGGTGGTGCCGGTGACATCCGTCAGCACCGGAGCGATGTAGGTGTAGGCCACAAACGAGCCGGCGTAACCGAGCACCGTGACCAGCGCACCGGCCAGCAGCTTGCGATTGAACAATGCCTTGAGACTGTCGAGGGCCGAACCGCTGTCGGCGGCGGTCGGCAGTGGATCGCGCATGCCGAACAGCAAGCCGAAAAAGCCGATCGCACCGAACAGCGCAATGGCGGCCAACACCAGACGCCACGACATCACGCCGCCCAGATAGGTGCTGATCGGCACGCCGATGGCCATGGCCAGCGTAAAACCACCAAACACCACGGCGACCGCGCTGCCTGCTCGGCCGGGACCCGCCAGGCGCGCGGCGGTGCTCGACGCCACGGCGAGGAACAAACCGTGGCCCATACCGGCGATAAAACGGGCGATCAGCATCAGCGTCAGGGTGCTGGAAAACGCCGCCGCCAGACTGCCGGCGCTGAACACCAATGCGGTGGCGAGCATTACGTTCTTGCGTGACCAACTGGCAGTCAGTGCGCTGAAGATCGGTGCGGCAACGGTAGCGCCCAAGGCATAGGCAGTGATGGTCGCGCCGGTGGCCTCGACGTTAACGCCGAGACTTTGCGCCATGACCTCGGTCAGGCCGATCGGCACGAATTCAGCGAGCCCGAGGGCGAAGGCGCTGAGGGTGAAGATGTAAATGACAAATGGCATGGGAGCCTCTCGCAAGTGGACGATGGCGAGAGGCTAGGGATTGCGTATCTATAAATGAAATTCTGTTTTTGGTGTGCAGGTATAAAAATATTGATGGGTCTTCAGCAAGCGCAAAAAAAGGCGCGTGAGTTTTTGACTCACGCGCCTTTGGGTTCATTTGCTGGCGTTCAACACAATCCGGTACCGCGCCTTGCCGCTGCGCAGATGATCAACCGCTTCATTGACCTTGCTCATCGGAAATTCCTCAACCTGCGGCAGGATCTGATGCCGCGCGCAGAACTCCAGCATGGTCGCCGCCGTGGCAGGCGAGCCGACCGGGGAGGCTGACAGGGATTTCTGTTGCGGGATCAGGTTGAACACGTGCACCGGAATCGCGTCGGGCACGATGCCGACGAAGTGCAGCCGGCCCTTGCCGCGCAGGGTGGCGAGCATGGCCGTCCAGTCGAGGTTGGCGTTGGCGGTGATCAGCAGAAAGTCCAGGGTGCCGGCAATCGCTTTCAGCGCTTCGCTGTCGGTGGATGCGACGACTTTGTGGGCGCCCAGGCGTTTGGCTTCGTCCTGTTTGCTCAGGGAGGAGGTGAAGGCCGTGACTTCGCAACCCCAGGCATTGAGAAAGCGCAGCGCCAGGTGACCGAGCCCGCCGATGCCCACCACGCCGACCCGGTCGGTCGGCTTGATGTCGAATTCCACCAGCGGATTGAAGACCGTGGAGCCGGCGCAGAACAGCGGGCCGGCGAGGGCCGGGTCGAGGTTGTCCGGGAGTTTCAGCGCCCACGCCCAGTGAGTGCGCAGCCGATCGGCGAATCCGCCATGGCTGCCGATGATCGTCGGTTTGGCGGTGGCGCAAAGGTGATGGGAGCCACCGATGCAGGACGAGCAATGCATGCAGCTGCCCTTGTACCAGCCGATCCCCACGCGCTGGCCGACTTCCAGACCGCGTACCTGCGGGCCTGTGCGCACGATGCGGCCGACCACTTCGTGACCGGGAATGAACGGGTATTGGCTGATGCCCCAGTCGTTGTCGATCAGCGACTGGTCGGAGTGACAGACGCCGCAGTACTCCACGGCGACTTCGACTTCTTCATCCCCCAGCGGGCCGGGGTCGTAACTGAAGCGCTCCAGCGGCGCGCCGGCCGAGGTGGCGGCCCAGCCGGTGAATGTCGTGGGTTCGGTGTTATTGCTCATGGGACACCTCCAGGTCTGGCGCTGCGGGCGCAGCCTGAAGAGTCTAGCGTGTCATCGAGCGGGCGCTAGCCAGGTGTTCAGCACGCGCCGGTCGAGCTCTTCCCAATCCGCCATGCCCAGCACTCGGGTGGTATTGAGGCCGCGCAGATAACCGCGCAACTGATTGGCCACGGCCCGCACCGACTCTGAATCGTTCGCTGACTGGCCCAGCACGGTTTCGTATTCGACCAGGTATTCGGCCACCCGGTCGCGGAATTCGGGCAGGACGGCATCGCGGATCAGATCAAAGGTTCGCACGGGTAATCCTCATCTGTTTTCGTTGTGATTGAGTGTGCAGCAGTCTGCACGCCGCGCAACTATTGGTTCAAGTAATAGTGACCATCAAGAAACGCAAGTTCTGCTTTGGCGCCGATGGGCGGAAAATCGCCTCCATCGAACACGCTGCTGAAGGAATTGCGCGATGAAGACTTTGACCCGACTGGCTGTAGTCGCCCTGCTGATGGGCGGGGTGGCCGCCACCGTAGCCCCGGCTTACGCAGACGACGCCAAATCGTGCCATTTTCTGCCCGTCGCCGGCAGCAGCGCCGCGCTGCAGCACTCGCAAACCGTCGGTGTGCTGTACAGCGAAAACACCCTGGACAACCTGCAATACCTCGAGCGTTACCACGATGTGGCGGTGAACGGTGCCAAGGATGCGCTCGATGCGCGGATCCGTGACGCCTTCGTCGACAGCTCCGATCCGGAACTGGCCATCGACTGGCTGATGAGTTCGCTGCAACAACAGTTTCTCTCGGTGACCGTCTACGACAGCCTCGATGCGCTGGTGCAGGCTCATCCGGACGTGGTGGTGATGCTCGACACTCACAACCGTCTGCTGACCCAACGCAACAGTCAGGTCGAAGCGCGGTTCGCCGCACGCTTCTACGACGCCAACCTGCAATACATCGGCAAGGCCGAAGGCGCGGTGGAGAAGCAACTGCCGTCAGTGTGGGTACACAACAAGGCAGCGCCCGAAATCGCTGCCGGGATCGAACAGCAGCGCGACCTGCAACTGAGTGCCTTGAAGCAGTTCGATGACTCGCTCAAAGCCTTGGTAAGTGCAGGCTGAACACCTAAAGCAAAACGGCAACGGCAGTGCCCGTGACACTGAACGTTGCCGAAGAACCGAACTTTTTATTTTCAGGATTTTATCCATGCGTGCCTTTTTTATCCCTGCCATGGCTTCTGCCAGTTTGTTGCTGACCGCCTGCGCTTCTGCGCCAAACGACCCGACGCTGACCCTGCAGACGCACAAGACGCCCGCCCAGTACGCCGAATGCGTGGTGCCGAAACTGCAGGGCAGTGCGCTGAACCCGACGGTTTCGCAGACCCAGCGCAGCTACCGGATCGTGGTGCCGAGCAAGGTGGCGGCGGACAACGTCCTGGAAGCCTACAAGGCACAGGACGGCGGCAAGGTGTTTTTATATGAGCGCCACTTGCTGGCGTCGAGTTTCCTGCCGTCGAGTTTTGAACGGGCTGCCCAGGAGTGCCTGTAACGCCTGACGGTTAACGCTTTTGACGATGCTCCTTTGGTTGGCCGCAACCAACCAATTCTTTGCCCCGCACCTTGCGGGGCTTTTTTTGCCCGGCGTTTGGCGCAGTCGGCGCTACGCTGGATAGCGGAAAAGGTTTTCGGGAGAACAAGGATATGAAGAAGGACTGCAGCGGCGCGGCGACTGAGAATCCCTCTGCGCTGATCGATGCAAGAATCAAGGAACTGAATGACTGGCGTGGCCAGAAGCTGGCCGAGATCCGCGCGATCATTCATGAGGCTGACCCGGAGGTCGTCGAGGAGTGGAAGTGGCGCGGCGTTCCGGTCTGGTCACACAACGGCATCATCTGCACCGGGGAAACCTACAAGGCGGTGGTGAAAATGACTTTTGCCAAAGGCGCGGCGATGGAGGATCCGTCAGGACTGTTCAATGCCAGTCTGGAAGGCAATACCCGGCGGGCGATAGATGTTCACGAAGACGACACGATCAATGCCAAGGCTCTGAAAGCGCTGGTGCGTTCGGCGATTACGTTGAATTCAAAGAACTGATTTGCCGTTGAGGCGGAGGTGACGCGGAGGAGGGTGAAACGAGGAAAAAATGGCAGGGGCGGCTGGATTCGAACCAACGCATGGCAGGATCAAAACCTGCTGCCTTACCGCTTGGCGACGCCCCTGTAGCTATTGGTTTCAGTCCCGGGAGGACCTCTGCAACAGTGGGCGGCACTTTACCAGCGCTCTTGCGATCTGTGAACCCCTGAAGCCAATAAATTTCAGGCAAAACAGCTACTTATTTCCCGGACGGTATCGCCGGTCAGGTTTTTCGGGCTTTTCAGCGATCGTCATGAAAACCGGCGCGACTGCTGTAGCCCGAAAACCTGGCAAAGACCTGCGTTTGACGAACCGATCAATTACCGTCCGCAACCTTGCGTTCGATTTCGTCGACCTTGCGTTGCAACTCCTCAGCGTCCTGCTCCTTGGTGCGGGTCGACGAGGGCGTGATGACCTCATCCACGCCGCGCGTGTCGTCGTCCGGGTCTTCAAGATCGCGTTTCACCACATTGACCGGTTTGCCGGACGTATCGGTAGGTGGGGCTTTACTGTCGTTGTTCATGGCGCTGACCTCCGTTGGCTTAAACGTTGGATGCAGCGCTTTGGCGCGAGTTCTAGTTTTTTAGCGGCAACCGTGCGGAAAACTGCGGAGCCGGGTTGATGAACCGCCGGAAGCTCACCGGCAACAAGCCGATTTTGTTCAGGCAACGAACCCCAGCAACAGCGTCGCCAGGATCACCGTCGAAGCGCCGCCGATACGGGTAGAGATCTGGGCAAAGGGCATCAGTGACATCCGGTTCGACGCCGACAGGATCGCGACGTCGCCGGTGCCGCCCAGGCCGCTGTGGCAGCAGGTCACGATGGCCGATTCGATGGGGTACATCTTCATCAGGTTGCCAATGAAAAAACCGGCGACGGTCATCGACACCACCACGCTGAGGCACACCAGCACATAGCCGATCGAAAACACCTTCACCACGCTGTCGAGCGGCACATACAACATTCCAAGGCCAATCATCACCGGCCAGATGAAGGCGGCGGAAACCAGTTTGTAGAAAGACTGCGCGCCTTTTTCCAGTTTCTCCGGCAGCACACGCACGTATTTGAACAGCACCGCCGCGAGAATCATCATCACCGGCCCCGGAATCCCGACGACCTTTTCCAGCAGGCCACCGAGGACGAAGAACGCACAGATGACCAGCACGCCAGCGCCCATGAGTCGCAGGTCGATGGCGGTGGCGGACTCATCCTTGACCTTGAATTTATCGTTTTCGGCTTTCGCCCGGATCAGCGCCCCTTCACCGTTGATGGCCGGGCGTTTCAGCGCCAGCCGTGCCAGGTAACCCGCGCAGATGATCGCTGCAATGTTGCCGACAACGGCCGCCGGAACCAGCTGCGCGACGTAGATGTCCGGCGTGCCGCCGAGGATCGCCGAGTAGGCCAGCGACAGCGGCAGGATGCCTTCGCCGATGCCGCCGCCGATGATCGGCACGATGATGAAAAAGAACGTGTGGTAGACGCTATAGCCGGCAAGCTTGCCGACGATCAGCCCGCTCGCGACGGCGGCCAGGGTGCCGGCCAGCAAGGGGATGAACATGCGGATCATGCCCTGGACCAGAATGAACCGGCTCATGCCGAGGATGCTGCCGACCACCAGACTGGCGATCACGAAGTACAGGAAGTTGGCTTCCTTCATCAGCATTTTGGTCGCGTCGATCGTCGGCGCGCCGAAGAAGCCGTAGAACACCAGCACCGACGGCAACATCAGGCACAGAATCGCGCCGCCACCGATTTCCCGCAGGATCGGCAGACGCGAGCCCATCTGGCCGAAGAACACGCCCATGGTCATGATCACGGCCAGTCCGCCGATCATGTTCTTCGGCAGAAAACCGAGGTGGGCCGACAGAAACACGATCACGGCGATGCCGAGGAAGATCGGCAGCGGAATCACGCCGATCTCGTAGGCACGCAGGCGCTGGATGAAGCCGCCGGCGTGTGGGCCGTCGACGTTCAGGGATTGCTCAAGGGAGTCGCTCATGACGCATGTCCTCATGTTTGTTTTTATCGAGGATTGACGGGAAACCACGGTGCACCGGGCTCGGGTGGCGAGGCGGTGATTCGATGGTATCCTTCGCAAAATGCGTGATAAACAGCGGAAGCATGCGGCCTATGAACACGAATCGTGACCAATTTCCCTTGCCCGAAGACCTCAAGGTGTTCCTCACCGTCATCCGCAAGAACAGCTTTGCCAGCGCCGCCGACGAGTTGGGCTTTTCACCGGCCTACGTCAGCAAGCGCATCTCGGTGCTGGAAACCACGCTGGCCACCAAGCTGCTGCACCGCACGACCCGGCGCATCGCGCTGACTGACGATGGCGAGCGGGTGCGGATCTGGGCCGAGAAACTGCTGGGGGATTTCGATCAGTTTCTCGGCGAGATTTCCCAGGCCCGGCACCAGCCGGCGGGATCGCTGCACATTTGCAGCAGCTTCGGTTTCGGTCGCAATCATGTGGCGCCGGCGATCAGTCAGTTGTCGCGGGCGTGTCCGAAACTCGATATCCGGCTTGATGTATTCGACCGGGTGGTCGATCTGGTGGGCGAGGGCTTCGACCTGGAGATCCTCGTCGGCGATGACCTGCCGGGCCAGCATCTGGCGCGCAAACTGGTGAGCAACCGGCGCGTGCTGTGCGCCACGCCGGAATACCTCGAACGCCGAGGCACGCCGCAGTCTCTTGAAGACCTGAAAGACCACGATTGTCTGGTGCTCAAGGAACGCAACAACGCATTCGGCATCTGGACCCTGAGCAAGGACGGGCAAGAGGAGACGGTGCGAGTGAATGGCCCGTTGTCCTCCAACAGCGGCGAGATCGTGCTGGAGTGGGCCTTGAGCGGCGGCGGAATCCTGTTGCGCTCGATGTGGGACGTCAAACCGATGCTTGAGCAGGGCAGGCTGGTGCAGGTGCTGGACGGCTACACCCAGAGCGCCAACGTCTGGGCGGTCTATCCGACCCGGCTCAGCGAGTCGGCGAAATTGCGGGTGTGCGTGGAGTTTCTGGAAGAGTACTTCCGCGATTTGTCTGTGGAATGAAAACGGGCGGTTCAATGAACCGCCCGTTTTTTTTGCCATCAACCCAGCCAGGGATTGTCCGCCAGATGCCGCGCTTCAAAGGCGCGGATCTGCTCGGTGCGTTGCAGCGTGGTGCCGATGGCATCCAGCCCCAGCAGCAGCGACTGTTTGCGCAACTGATCGATCTCGAACTCGATCTGCGTGCCGTCTGCCAGCTCGAGGGTCTGCTGCGCCAGGTTCACGCTGATCCGCGCGGTTTCCGGGACGCTGATCGCCTCGGCCACGCGCTTGAATTGCGCGTCATCCAGTTGAATCGCCAGCACGCCATTACGCTGGCAGTTGTCGTAGAAAATCCCGGCGAACGTGGTGCCGATCAAGGCCCGGATCCCCACTTGCTTCAAGCCCCACACCGCGTGTTCGCGGCTGGAACCGCAGCCGAAGTTCGGGCCGGTCACCAGAAACGCCGCGTCCTGCCAGGCCGGCTGATTGAGCACGAATTCAGGGTTGGGTTCGCCGGACGCGAGAAAGCGCAGATCGAAGAACAGCCCGCGATCCAGCCCCTGACGATCGATGCCCTTGAGAAACTGCTTGGGCATGATCACGTCGGTGTCGATGTTGGATGCAAGAAACGGCGCGGCGCTGCCGCTGACGGTGTCGAAAGGTTGCATGGTTCAAGCCTCCAGCGCGACGGTGCGCACGTCAGTCAAATGGCCGCTGATGGCCGCCGCTGCGACCATCGCCGGGCTCATCAGGTGGGTGCGCGCACCGGCGCCCTGACGGCCTTCGAAGTTGCGATTGGTGCTCGACGCACAGCGATCGCCCGGTGCGAGCACGTCGTCGTTCATCGCCAGGCACATCGAGCAACCCGATTGCCGCCACTCGAAACCGGCGTCGAGAAAAATCTGTGCCAGGCCTTCGTCCTCGGCCTGATTGCGCACCAACGTCGAGCCGGGAACGATCATCGCCCGCACATGGGCCGCCACACGCTTGCCGCGCACCACGCGGGCAACGTCGCGCAAATCTTCGATCCGCGCATTAGTGCAGGAACCGATGAAGGCATGGCTGATCGTCACTTCGTTTAGCGGCATGCCGGGTGTCAGGCCCATGTAGTCGAGGGCGCGCTGCAGGCCCTGACGCAGGATCGGATCGGGCTGGGCGGCCGGGTCCGGCACGTGCCCTTTGATCGGCGCGGCCTGATCGGGGCTGGTGCCCCAGGTCACCATCGGCTCCAGCGCGGCGACATCGAGGATGACTTCGCGATCGAACACCGCGCCCTCGTCGCTGTGCAGGGTTTTCCAGCGCTCGATTGCCTGCTCCCAGACCTTGCCCTTGGGCGCACGCGGCTTGCGTTGCAGGTAAGCGAACACCTTGTCGTCCGGCGCCATGAACGCACCCCGGGCGCCGGCCTCGACGGCCATGTTGCAGATGGTCATGCGCGCCTCGACGCTGAGGGCGCTGATGGCCGGGCCGGCGAACTCGATGGCGTAACCGGTGGCGCCGGAAGCGCCGATCTTCTCGATCAGCGCCATGATGATGTCCTTGGAGGTGACGCCTGCGCCGAGCTCACCGTTGACCGTCACCCGCAGGGTTTTCAGACGTTTGTAGACCAGCGTCTGGGTTGCCAGCAGGTGCTCGATTTCCGAAGTGCCGATGCCGAAACCGAACGCGCCCAGTGCGCCGTAAGTGGTGGTGTGGCTGTCACCGGCCGCCACCACCATGCCCGGCAAAATGAAACCCTGTTCCGGCGCCACGACGTGTTCGATACCTTGGCGCTTGTCCAGCACATCGAACAGCTCGATGCCGAAGTCGCGGCAGTTTTCTTCGAAGTACGACACCTGACGCGCGCCCCCGGCGTCAGGCATGGTCGCGATGCGTTTCGGTGCGGTGGGGTTCACATGATCGACCACCGCCAGCGTCGCCGCAGGCCGCCACACCGTGCGCCCGGCCTCGCGCAGGCCGCTGAAGGCTTGCGGGCTGGTGTATTCGTTGGCGACCTGGCGGTCGATGTAAAGCAGCACGTGGCCCTGATCGTCGAGGGTGCAGACGGTGTGACTGTCGATGTGCTTCTGGTACAGCGTTCTCGGGCTGGGCATGGCTTGCGCTCTTTTCTGTCCGGGGCAAAAACAACATGAGGACAGAATATTGATCGCAGAAATGGCATCAAGAGCGCTTCGGTGAAGCCGTTGAACACGGATTGTGAGCAATTGCCGCAAGCCTACGCCCGTGTCTCCTCCGGCAACCTGGCAATCACCTTGATCTCGAACTGAAACCCATACAGCCACGTCACGCCGACTGCGGTAATCGTCGGATGCGGCGCCTCGCCCCAGAACTCCGGCACTACTTCCCAGATGGTTTCGAAGGTCGATTGCGGGTCGACCATGAACACCGTCACGTCCACCACGTCATCGAAACTGGCGCCGGCCGCGCCGAGAATGGCATTGAGGTTGGTGAAAGCCAGTCGCACCTGTTGTTTCAGATCCGGCTCCGGCGAGCCGTCCTCAAGGCTGCCGACCTGGCCTGAGACAAACAGAAAGCCGTTGGAACGAACCGCCGGGGAATAACGGTTGCGCTCGTAAAGTGCATGGCGTCCGGGCGGGAAAACCACGTCGCGTTTTGGTTGGGCACGGGTCATGGGGTGTCTCCTTCAATGGGTTGAAAACCGGTGATGGAGCAACTCTAGGGACTTGCCTCGGCGCGATAAACGCGCAACCTTGGCGATCACTGTTTGCAAATCCCGAACAATCGAGCCGCTATCAGAGGTGGGATATGGACCGTTTTGACGCGATGCAAGCCTTCGCCCGGGTGGTGGAGGCGGGCAGTTTCACCAAGGCTGCCGAAACCCTGCACATGAGCAAGACCACCGTGACCCAGCTCGTCCAGCAACTGGAGGCGCGGCTGCGGGTCAAGTTGCTCAACCGCACCACGCGCAAGGTCAATGCCACGGCGGACGGCGCGGCCTATTACGAGCGGGTGATCAAGTTGCTGGCGGACATGGACGACGCCGAGACCAGTCTTCCCGGTGCGGCGGCGCAGCCCAAGGGACGCTTGCGGGTCGATGTGCCCAGCCCCTTGGCCAATCTGATTCTGGTGCCGGCGCTGCCCGAGTTTTACGCGCGCTACCCGGAGATTCAGATCGACATGGGCGTCAGTGACCGGATCGTCGACATCATCGATGAAAACGTCGATTGCGTTATCCGTGGCGGGGAGCTGCGCGATCAGTCACTGATGGCCCGGAAGGTGGCGGATCTTCAGCTTGGCGTGTACGCCGCGCCGAGTTATCTGGCCCGCGCCGGCACCCCGATGCATCCCCGTGAGCTGGAAAACAGCCATCACCGGGTGGTCGGTTTTCTTTGGGCGCGCACCGGCAGACCGGTGCCTTACGCCTTGCGCAATGCCACGGAGAACCTGCTGATCAAGGGCCGGCATGTTCTGGCGGTCGATGATGGCAACGCCTATCTGGCGGCAGGCCTTGCCGGTCTGGGTGTGCTCTGGCTGCCGAGTTACATGTCGGCGGAGCATGAGGCCCGAGGTGAGTTGGTTGCACTGTTCGAGGGCTGGGCGCTTGACCCGATGCCGCTGTACGTTGCGTACCCGCCGAACAGGCATATCAGCCAAAAGCTACGGGTATTTATCGATTGGATCGTGGAATTGATGGCCACGCGTGCCAATGGCGCGGAACTTGCTGACCGCGCTCACGGACTGTCAAAAAAATAGCGAATATCGGCGATCAATAAAGTCGGCAAGTCTGGATGCACCGCTATTCAATCAAGGAGCTTCACTCGCAATGAATATGTACATCGATATTGTCGGCGCGTGCAATTTGAGCTGCCCCTCGTGTCCGATGGGCAACTCGGAAAACGTCAACTTCAAGAAAGCCATGCAAGTTGACATGTTCAGGAAGATCGTCGAGAAGGCCCGAAGCGAAGGGGTCGAGTCGATTTTTCTGTATAACTGGACCGAGCCGTTGATCCACCCGCGCATCGGCGAGTTTGTCGAGATCATCAATGCCGCCGGTTTGCAGAGCGGTATCAGTTCCAATTTGAATCTGGCGAAAAACATGGAGACGGCGATGCTCGCCAATCCATGGTTCTTCCGTATCTCGCTGTCCGGGTTTTATCAGCAGACGTACGAGCAAGGGCACGTAGGCGGCGACATTGAAGTCGTCAAGGCCAACATGATCAAACTGCATGAGCTCAAGCAGCAACATGGCTTGAACACGCGGATCGAGGTCTACTACCACCGCTACCTCGACAACATGGAAGAAGAAGGGCTGATGCGCGAATTCAGCCAGCGTCTGGGCTTCGAGTTCTCGACCGGGTATTCAGTGATGATGCCGCTGGAGAAGACGCTGGCGCTGATCGAGCGCGACCCGTCGGTGACCGACACTGATCGCGAGACCCTGCAGCGACTCGCGTTGCCACCCTTCGACGACCTGGTCAATCTGGTTCGCCATTATCCGAAGCAGGCATGCGGGCTCAAGGATGACTGGCTCGTGCTCGACTGCAATGGCAACACCATCCTGTGTTGTTCCATTTTCAATCAGACCGAATATCAGGTGGGCAAGTACCTTGATATGCCGCTGGCACAACTGACCAGGCTCAAGTCCACCCAGCCGAACTGCGTCGACATGTGCAATCGCTGTGCGAACAACGGATTGCACATCTACTCGGGGCACTCCAATCAGGGACCGCTGCAGAGCCACGCCGTCAACCGGATTATCGACTTCCAGCGACGCACGATCATGGGCTTGCCGATCGAGAGTGACAGGCTCGGGCGCAGTGGTGAAGTCAGTGCCGAACACTTTGACGAAGCGCAATATCTGGAGCTGAACCAGGACGTCAGAAATGCGATTTCCGCCGGGGCGTTCACCAGCGGTTATCAGCATTACGTACTGTTCGGGCGGCTGGAAGGCCGGCCGGGCGCAGGTCATTTGACGGCCGTCTGAGCCGGCGGCTCGGGTTCTGCCATTTGAGTTGAAAGCCATTGACTGAAGCATCGCGCCATCGGGTCGTTCTCGCTGTCGCGGTGCGTCAGCATCGCCCAGTTCGGGCCGCGAATGGTTTGCTCCACCAGTGGCTGCAACAGCCCGTTTTGCTGCGCCTGACGGCTGAGCAGCTGACTGACCAGCGCAATCCCCAGACCTGAACACGCCGCGTCCAACAACAGGCCCGGATCAGAGAAATTCAGGCCCTGATCCTGCTGGCCGACATCGATCCCCGATTCCACCGCCCAATGGCTCCAGTCCATTTCCCGCTCGCCGTGCAGCGTCGTCCGCTGGGCGCTCGGCACGCTTAACAAGCTTGGATGACACGCGGGGTAGAGGCGGTCGGCATGCAGCACCTTGAAGCTGCATTCAGCCTGCGAACTGATGTCGTCGCGCACCGCCAGATCGATGGTCTGGGTCGCCATGTCCGGCACTTCATCGGTGCTGAAAATCCACAGGTCCACATTCGGATGCTGACGGCGGAAATCCCCCAGTCGCGGCAGCAACCAGTGCCGGGCAAACGCCGGCGTGGTGTTGAGCACCAGTTGATTGGGTTTCTGATATTGCCCCAGCCGCCGGATGCCCACCGACAGTTGCTGCAACATCGCCTGAGTGGTGCTGAGCAGATCGTGGCCGGCGTCGGTCAGGCTGACGCTGCGCCCGCTGCGGAAAAACAGCGGCTGTTCCAGATACGCCTCAAGGCTGCGGATCTGCTGGCTGATGGCCGATTGCGTGAGGCTCAGTTCCTCGGCGGCCTTGTGAAAGCTGCCCAGCCTTGCGGCGGCTTCGAAGCCGCGCAACGAGCTGAGGGGTGGCCAGTGTTTCAGCATGATCGATAAGTTCCTCTAATCAGTTTTCCGCTAAATCCATCGTTTGTTTGCCCTTAAGGCCGCCATTAGCATGCACGTCAACGCCGCCAAGGCTGTTTTCATTGAACACAATCGCTTAACTCAAAGGGCTTTTTACCATGCAGCAGAACAAAAACAACAACAGCGGTTGGATGATGCCGGCAGAGTGGGTGAAGCACGCGGCGACCTGGATGGTCTGGCCACACAATCAGGCCCTGTGGGAGTCGGGCTGGGGCGTCACCTTGCCGTTGGTGCAGGAAGATTTCGCCCGCGTCGCCAATGCCATCGCCCGTTTCGAACCGGTGAAAATGGTTGTCGATCCGTCGGCCATCGCCCGTGCCAAAGCCTTGTGCGGACCGAACATCGAACTGATTCCACTGGCCGTCAACGACAGCTGGTGCCGCGACTCCGGCCCAAGCTTCGTGGTTCACCCGGAGCAAGGTCTGGCCGGGGTGAGCTGGCGCTTCAACGCCTGGGGCGGCAAGTCGGCCCATGATCTGGACGAAAGTCTGGCCCGCCGAGTGCTCAATCATTTGGGCGGCGAATGCTTCGGCACCGCGCTGAGTAACGAAGGAGGCGCGATCCACGTTGACGGCGAGGGCACGTTGATCACCACCGAATCGGTTCTGCTCAATCCCAATCGCAACCCCGGCGTGAGCAAGGCCGAGATGGAAGAAATCTTCAGCCGCCTGCTTGGCGTGAAGAAAACCATCTGGCTGCCGGGCGATCCGGATTACGTCACGGGTGACATGACCGACGGCCACGTCGATGGCGTCTGCGCCTTCGCCCGACCTGGCGTGTTGCTGGTGGACGCGACTCACGATCGCAGCTCGGTGTACGCCGAAGTCGTGCGGGAAAACCGCCGCGCACTGGAGCTGGCCACCGACGCCCGGGGCCGCAAATTCGAGCTGATCGAGCTGTACGAAGCCACCGATGCGGTGGACACCGAAGCCGAAGTGTTCTGCGCCTCTTACACCAACTTCTACATCGCCAACGGCGCGATCATCATGCCGGCGTACGGCATCGAGGCCGACCATGTCGCGGCAGAAACCCTGGCCAAGGCGTTCCCGGGCCGCGAAGTAGTGCCGGTGCAGATCAATCATCTGGCTCACGGTGGCGGCGGTGTGCACTGCATCACCCAGCAACAGCCAGCCTGGCCGGTGGAGGGTTGATCGATGACGTTGCTCAAAGTCGCCACCACCCAGATGCCGTGCACCTGGGACCTGAAAAGCAACCTCGACCGCGCCGAGCAGTTGGTGCGTGAAGCGGCCGCGCAGGGCGCGCAAGTGATCCTGTTGCAGGAGCTGTTCGCCACGCCGTATTTCTGCATCGAGCAGAGTCACCATCACATGGCGCTGGCCGAGGAGTACCGCGACAGTCAGGTGCTGTCGCGTTTCGCCGCGCTGGCCCGCGAACTGGGCGTGGTGCTGCCGCTGAGCTGGTACGAGAAGGCCGGCAACGCCTACTTCAATTCCCTGAGCGTGGCGGATGCCGACGGGCGCCTGTTAGGCGTGTACCGCAAGACCCACATCCCCAACGCCATCGGCTATCAGGAGAAGGAATATTTCAGCCCCGGCGACACTGGTTTCAAAGTCTGGGACACCGCGTTCGGTCGCCTCGGCGTGGGCATCTGCTGGGATCAGTGGTTCCCGGAAACCGCACGTTGCCTGGCCTTGATGGGCGCCGAAGTGCTGCTGTTCCCGACCGCCATCGGCTCGGAACCGGGCTGCGCGGATCTGGATTCGAGGGACCACTGGCAGATGACCATGCGCGGCCACGCGGCTGCCAACCTGCTGCCGGTGATCGCTTCCAACCGGGTTGGCCGCGAAGTGGCCGGCACCGATGCGGCACTGCAAATGAATTTCTACGGCTCGTCGTTCATCTGCAACCACAAGGGAAAAATGCTCGCCGAAGCCGATCGCGCCAGCACCGGTGTTTTGGTGCAAAGCCTGGATCTGGCAGCCATGCGTGAAGATCGCCTGAGCTGGGGCATCTACCGCGACCGCCGCCCGGAAATGTACGGCGCATTGTTGAGCCAGGACGGCCGTCACCTTAACGCCCGCTGGAATCCTCAAGGAGTCTGATATGCATACCCCGAACAAGTGGTTGCTGGGCGCTCTGGGCCTGGCGCTGGCTGGTCTGATGCCGGCCGTACACGCCGAAGACAAGACCCTGCGGCTGTACAACTGGGCGGATTATTTCGCTGAAGACACGTTGAGCAAATTCACCGCCGAAACCGGGATCAAGGTCATCTACGACGTGATGGACGGCAGCGAAACCCTGGAAGCCAAGATGCTTTCCGGTGGCAGCGGCTACGACCTGATCTTCCCCGGCGACACTGTGGCCGAACGGCTGATGCGCGCCGGCAGCCTGTTGCCGCTGGATCCTTCGAAGATCACCGCGATGAACGATATCGAATCGGGCCTGCAAAAACTGCGCAGCCATTACGAGCATTCGAACAAGGCCACCGTGCCGTACACCTGGGGCACCATCGGCCTGACCTATAACGCCGAGCAGATCAAACAGCGCATGGCCGACGCCCCGGTCAACAGCCTCGACATGCTGTTCAAACCGGAACTGGCGGCCAAATTTGCCGATTGCGGGATTTCGATGATCGACTCGCCGGACGAAGTGCTGGCCGTGGTGCTCAATTATCTGGGCCGCGACCCGCGCAGCGCCAAGCCTGCGGATCTGGCGGCGGCCAGTGACTTGCTGATGAAGCTGCGGCCGTACATCCGCAAGTTCCAGTCGCAACCGGTGACCGATCTGGTCAACGGCAACCTGTGCCTGTCCCTCGGCTATAGCGGCGACATGACCCAGGCTCAGCGCACCTCGGACAGCGCCGGCAAGCAGACCCGCTTCCAGTACCGCGTGCCGCGCGAAGGCACCACGGTGTGGATGGACACCATGGCCATTCCGGTCGATGCCAAACATCCGGAATACGCCTACGAATTCATCAACTTCGTGATGCGCCCGGAGAACATGGCCGCGATCAGCAATTTCACCGGTTACCCGACCTCCAACGCCAAGGCCCGGCCAAACGTGGATGAGGCGATGCGCAACAACCCGGACATCTACCTCGACGAAGCGACCTATGCTCGTCTGATACCGGGCAAGGATATTCCCCAGGCCGACATGCGCGCCCGCATGCGCACCTGGACCAAGTTCAAGACCGCCACTGCACAGTGATTTTTCCGGGCCGCCCCGGCGGCCCCTTACACATCAGGAACGTACACATGCCGACTCGTCGCGAGTTCATCAAACAGGTTTCAGTCGCCGCCGGTGTAGGCGCTGCCGTCATGGGCCTCGGCCTGTCACCGGCGCGCGTGCTGGCGGCCAGTGAAGGTCGCTGGTTCATGCCCGACGAGGGCGATAAGCACGAGCGCGCCTACATGGCCTTTGGTGCGCAGGACGCGATCTGGGAAGACTTCACCGAAGACGTCCAGGAAGCGCTGGGCCGGATCGCCCGCGCCATCGCCCGTTACGAACCGCTGACCATCTATTGCCGCAGCGGCGAACGCAGCCTGGCCGAAGAGATCTGCGGCACCTCCAACATCACCTACCAGATCGCCAACCTCGACGACATCTGGATGCGTGACATCAGCGCCAACTTCGTCATCGACGACAAAAACGGACTCGGCGCCGTGGACTTCAACTTCAGCGGCTGGGGCAACAAGCAGCAGCACTCTAAAGACGCGAAGATCGCCAAGCGCGTGGCGGCCGATGCGCAGGCGACCTACCAGCGCAGTGAACTGGTGGGCGAGGGCGGCGGCATCGAAGTCGACGGCCACGGCACCGCGATCATGACCGAAAGCTGCTGGATCAACGAAAACCGCAACCCCGGCTGGAGCAAGGCTGACGTCGAGGCGGAACTGAAAGCACGCCTCGGTCTGCGCAAGATCATCTGGCTGCCGGGCATCAAGAGCAAGGACATCACCGATGCCCACGTCGATTTCTATGCGCGCTTCGTCACGCCCGGCGTGGTGATCGCCAACCTCGACACCGATCCGCGCTCCTACGACAACAAGGTCACCCTGGCGCACCTGGAAATCCTGAAGAAAGCCACCGACGCCGACGGTCGTCCGTTGCAGATCCACACCGTTTCGCCACCGCTGAAGCCGCGCAACACCAAATTCAACAAGGACAACGACGATTTCGCGGCCGGTTACATCAACTATTTCGTGATCAACGGCGCGGTGATCGCTCCGGAGTTCGGCGACAAGGACGCCGACAAGAAGGCCTTCGACCTGCTGAAAAAGCTCTACCCGAACCGCGACGTGGTGCAGATCAACATCGACGCCATCGCGGCCGGTGGTGGCGGGATTCACTGCGTGACCAGTCACCAGCCGGCGTGAGGCCGAGCCTCAGCGGAAACGTTGGGGCAGGGCCTCGGCAAAGGGATAGAAGTCGAACCACGGTTTAGCTTCTTCGATGACCCGACTGAACGACGGGCGCTGCACCAGCCGTTCGAAATAGGCGCTCAGCCGCGGTTGTTCGGCGGCGAACGGCACCAGCGTGCTGGCATAGAACAGGGCCGGTGCGGCGGAGCAATCGGCCAGGCTGAAATCCGCGCTGGCGATCCATTCGCGGTCGGCCAGTTGCTGTTCGAGCATGCCGTACGCCGTGGCCAGCAGCGCTCGCTGACTGCTCAGGTCGCCATTGGCGGACTGGATGCGGTCGGCGACGATCTGCTGCATCGGCGTCATCACGTAATGGTCGAAAAACCGGTCCCATAGACGCACGTCCAGTGCGGTCTCCCAGTCTTCGGGAATCAGTCGTTGCGACTGCCCCGGTTGATGATCCAGGTACTCGATGATCACGCTCGATTCCGGCACCGTGCGCTGGCGCGCGTGATCGCGCAGCACCGGGAATTTGACCAGCGGCCACAATGCTTGAAGCTCGGCCCGTTCGGCTTCGCTGGACAGGTCGATCAAGCGTTTTTCGAACGCGACGCTGTGTTCGTAGAGGGCGATCAGCGCCTTGTGGCAGTAGGACGACAATGGGTGGTAATAGAGGGTCAAGTTCATGGTTTAACACCTCGATGTGGGGCAATGGCGTTACTCAGGTATAGCGCGCCTGCGCACGGCCACGCATTTGATTTCCACCAGCAGCCCCGGATGGGCCAGTTCGCTGACGCCGATGCAAGTCCAGGCGCAGAAGCCCTTGGGGAACACGCGGTTTTTCACTTCGCGAAACACCGGCATGTGTTGGCTCATGTCGACGTGATAGGTGGTCATCTCCACCACATCGTCGAAGGTGCAGCCACCGGCCTTCAGCACTTCGTCGAGGTTTTCCCAGGCACGAATGAACTGTTGCTCGGGGTCTTCGATGACCTTCAAGTCAGCCGTCCGGCCCACCTGGCCGGCGCAGTAAAGCGTGTCGCCGACCAGAACCGCCGGCGCGTAACCGGCGCGTTCGACGATGGTTTTCATGGAGTCGGGGATGATGATTTTGCGATCGGGCATGGCCGGGGCTCCAGGTAAACGGTAAGTCGGGTCACTTCGCGCGAAAGTACCGGATCAGGTTGATCGATTGCGTGAATACCGCATATACCACTGCTGCGATCATTAGCCCGGCGATGACCAGGGCAATAGTATTGACACCTGTGATGAGCAGAATGTAGATCGACAACGCGAGTATCAACACGACATAACTGGCAAGCGTCTGTTTGAAGTACGCCAGCAGCAGCGGCACGACGATCACTACCAGAGAGTGAAAGGCCACCCCAAACCAGATGTCGATAATCATCTGATCAAAATCACCGCCCGCTTGTGCCAGGGCCAGCAAATACGAATTCGTCAGCCACTCCAGCTTGCCAACCACCATCACGCTGATCGCGATAATCACCACAATGTTTATTGCTCGGTTACTCATTGATCTTCATTCCGTCCATGCGCCGCCGCTGCCAACTGCTCGGTATCCACTCGCACAAACACCGAATCGCCCACTGCCGTGAGCACATCCCCGGCGTAGACCTCGCAGATCACTCGGGTCTTACGCCCGACTTCACCTTCGACTTTAGCCTTCAGCGTCAGCGGCACGCCCATCGGCGTCGGTTTGATGAACTTGATGCCGAGGTTGCCGGTGACGCAGTTGATGCGCGGCAGGCTTTCGGGTTCGCGTTGCTCGGTCCGATAGTGATAAGCCATCGCCGTCCAGTTGGAATGGCAGTCCACCAGCATCGCGATCAAACCGCCGTAGACCAGCTCCGGCCAGCCGCAGTATTTGGCCTCGGGCACGTGCTCGGCCATGACGTGCACGCCGTCTTCGTGCCAGAAGCTCTTGATGTGCAAACCGTGTGGGTTGCTGCTGCCGCAGCCGAAGCAGACGCCCTCGGGGGCGGCGGTGTCTTGCAGGGAGGTGTCGTGGGTGGACATGCGGGGTCATCCTTAAACTGTTAGCCGAACCGCGCGGATTCTAACCTTGATTCAAGGACAAAAAGTTGCTTCGAGTGGGGCGCACTGCTGTTTGCGTCGATCCCGGTGCAGGGCTAATTACGCTGCGCCAGATTGCGTTGAAACTCTTCGAAGCTGCACGGCAGGGTCAAGGCCTTGCGCTTTTTCGACTTTTCGCGCTCGTCCGGCAGTTGATCGCTCAATTCCCAGACCTCAAGCATCTTCGCGTATTCGAAGGCGTGGCGCGGGCTGATCTGAATCCACTGCTGAAATGCCTGACGCTCGTCAGGGGTGCAGCTGTCGTCTTGCAGACGCAGGCACCAGTGCGCCGCTTGATTGAGGATTTCATCATCGGCGTCTTGAGGGCTTTGGAGGTTCATTGACTGCTTCCAGGATGGCCGGAGAGGGCACTTTACCCTGCCTCTTGCAAAAAAAACGTCAAATATCGGCAGGGATTTAGCCCGTTTGACGGACAGAACGCGCAGCCGAAGGACAGATCGCGCCGGGATTGGCTGTCTTCGACGTTTTGTCATATTCAGTCACATTACCTTGCAGATAGTGGGCAGCCCAACCGGTTTTCAATGAGGCTGCATCGTGTTTCCACGTTTTCTGTGTTCGCTGTCCGTGTTGAGTCTGTCCATCGCCGCCGTCCACGCGGCCGACCTTGATACCCCGCGCCTGCAAGGCATCGACAACTTCCGCGATATCGCCGGTATTACCACGGCTTACTCCACGACCCATGACGGCACCATGCGCGCCGGTGTGTTCTACCGCTCCAACGCGCTGACGCCGACAGCGTCGGACCTGGCGACCCTCAACGGTCTGGGGATCAAGTCGGTGTACGACCTGCGCACGCCCAGCGAAATTGCCAGCACGCCGGACACGATGCCAAGCGGTGCGACCTACCAGAACATCGACATCATCGGCAGCACCACCTCCGGCGCGAACATCACCACCGTGTCGTTCAAAAGCGCGGCCGAAGCGACTGCGATGATGCAAGAGACCAACCGTGCGTTTGTCAGCGACGCCGGCATGCGCGGGCAGTTGGGCGTGCTGTTCAACGAACTGGCCGGCGTCGACGGCGCCGTGCTGTTCCATTGCACCGCCGGCAAGGATCGCACCGGCTGGACGGCCGCTGTGCTGCAAAGCATCGCCGGGGTCGACAACGCGACGATCATGAGCAACTACCTGGCGACCAACGACTACACCGCCGACCGCGTTGCCAAGACCCTGGCGATGATGCCGCCGAGCATGGCCGCGATCTACGCGCCGCTGCTGGGTGTCGAGGCGAGTTATCTGCAAGCGGGCCTCGATCAGGTGGCCGCGCAGTACGGCAGCATGGACAACTACCTCAAGCAGGGGCTGGGTCTGTCCCAGGAAACCATCTATGTGCTGCGCGGCAAAATGGTCGAGTACAACAGCCTGCCCGGTCAGGCATTGCTGATCGGCAACGCCGCCGCTGGTGCGCAACTGCTGCAGGAATTGCAGAACAGCAAACTCTCGGGCACTTACAGCGCCTACAACTACTACCTGCAATCGGCCATCGACGCCGGCACTCTGGGCGGTGTCGAGTCCACGGTCGGCGGTCAGGTGCACGCCGATGCGGCCAGTTACCTGCTGCGTCAGAACGCAATGATCGAGCAGGCCGCCGCGCCGTTCGCCAGCGGCACTGACCTCAAGGTCGGCCATTACCGCTTGTGGAGCACCGCGCTCGCCGGTTACCTGGGCACCGACGGTTCGGCCCATGCGCAAAGCAGCAACGAACACAGTCAGGGCCTGATGGTTGGCGTCACTCAGCGCTTCTCCGAACAATTCAGCGCTCGCGGCGGCATCGGTTACAGCAAAGGTTCGGTGGGCGGCGCAGGTGGCGAGGCAGATACCGATTTCACCTTCCTCGACCTTGGCGCCCGTTATGGATTCACCAGCCTGCAACGTGGGCTGTTTGTCGATGCCAACCTCAGCGCCGGTTACGTCGACTACGACAGTAAGCGCGACCTCGGCGGCGGCTTGGGTTCGGCGAAGGGCGACACCAACGGTAATCTCAGCGGCGCCACGTTGGCACTCGGTTATCGGATGCCGCTGAACACTGTGATTCTGGAGCCGAGCCTCGGCGTGCGCGTCAGCCGTCTGGACCTGTCGGGCTTCCAGGAGAAGGGCAGCGAATTGGCGCTCAATGTGGACGACATTCAAGAAACCCGCCGCAGTGCGGTGGCCAATCTCGACGTCTCGTTCGCCCCGATGCCGATGGGCGCGTGGCAACTGGTGCCGGGCGTGCGGGTCGGTTACGAGCATGTGCTGGGCGATCATCAGGTCGACAGCGAGGGCCATCTGCTGGGGCTGGATATCGAGCAGCGCGCGGCGTTCGACAACCGCGATCAGTTCAGCGGCGGCGTCAACCTGATGGCCAATCTCGGTGCTCTGAGCCTGGGCGCCGAAGTCGGTGCCAGCGGTGGCGGCGACAGCCACGGTTTCAGTGGCGGGCTCAAGGCCAGTTATCAGTTCTGACCAACTGACGTTTAAGACAAAGGACTGCCTCAGCGCAGTCCTTTTCGCATTTCTGCAGGGCTCACGCCATAGGCATCCTGAAAGTACTGGCAGAACCGGCCGACGTTGCTGAACCCGAATTGCAGGGCCACGTCGGTCACCGATGAAGATGGGCCTTGCTTCAACGCATCACAGGCACGCTCCAGGCGTACTTGGCGCTGATACGCGACAATCGAGGTGCCGACGAACCGCCGGAAACCTTCCTGCAACGCCCGCAAACTGACGTTCACCAACCCCGCCAGATCCGTCCCGCTGACCATCTGCTCGGGATGCGCCTGAATATACTCGATGGCCCGCTTCACATGCCGTGGTGCAATCAACGCCTCGGGGCGGCGCAAGGCCTCGCTGAAGTTGTGCGGCCAGGCTTCCAGCACCGCGTCCACCAGCATTTCCCGCAGGCGCGACGGCATCAGCGAACCGGCGTTCAACAGTAGGTCGAACTCGGTGCCGGTCGCCAGATCGATCAGCGCACGAATGCCCTGAAACGCCGGGCTGTTCAGATCCACCCTCGGCTCGAAATGCAGCTTGTGCACGATCGGTTTGCCCAGCAGGGTCGACAGCCGTTCGGTGAGCGCCGCACGGCTGATCGACATGCCGTGCTGGGCATGATTGTCGATAAAACGCATCGAACGCAGGTCAGCCTTGTCGATGGCCAACCCCACATCGCTCAGCCCCACGGATTCATGGTTGAACACGATCTTGCCGGCAGTGGGAATGACGAAAGTGATTTCATCGAACGGCTCGGGGAAGGCGACGGTGAAATCGCCCCGGTAATGCATGCGCCGGAAACTCACGCCTTCATACCGTCCGTAAACGCCGCCAATGATGATGTCTTTGGGCGGCGGTGGTGTGTCGCCATAACGGTTGCCGAACATTCGCGAGAACAGGGCGCCGAAGTCGTCACTGGCCATGTTGTCGGATCGCAGGATGAGGGTCTGGCGCGTCGGGCTTGAGTACACCGGGAGGGTCACCTTGGTGGTCGGGGCATCGGGGCGCGAGGACGTTACCAAGGGAGAATGACGCCGATGTGACAACGTTCGATGCTGTGCGTGAACGCCACGCACAGCATCGAGCGAAGTCATTTCAGGTGTGATGAATGTCCCGATCCTTGGTCTCCGGCATGAAGAAGATCCCGAGAATCGCCGTCATCACCGCAATCACGATCGGGTACCACAAGCCGTAGTAGATGTCCCCGGTGGCCGCAACCATCGCAAACGCCACGGTCGGCAGGAACCCGCCAAACCAGCCGTTGCCGATGTGGTACGGCAGCGACATCGAGGTGTAGCGGATGCGCGCCGGGAACAGCTCCACCAGCCATGCGGCAATCGGGCCGTAGACCATGGTCACGTAGATCACGAGGATGGTCAGCAGCAGCAAGACCATCGGGTAATTGGTTTTGGCCGGGTCGGCTTTTTCCGGGTAACCGGCTTCTTTCAGCGCGGCGCCGAGGCTGGCAGTGAACGCGTCGTTACGGGTCTTGAAGTCGGCGGCCGGCAGGGTCGTGCCTTCGAAGCTTTCGATGACCTTGTCGCCGATGCGCACCTGAGCCACGGTGCCCGGTTCCGCCACCACGTTTTCATACGGGATCGCCCGTTTGGCGAGGATGGTTTTCGCCAGATCGCACGAGCTGGTGAATTTGGCCTTGCCCACCGGATCGAACTGGAACGAGCACTGGTCGGGGTTGGCGATCACTTTGACCGGGTTCTTCTCCTGGGCGACGAACACGTCGGGGTTACCGTACTGAGTCAGCGCATGGAAGATCGGGAAGTAGGTCACCGCCGCCAAAATGCACCCGGCCATGATGATGCCCTTGCGCCCGATGCGGTCGGACAGGCTGCCGAAGATCACGAAGAACGGGGTACCGATCAGTAGTGAACCGGCGATCAGCAGGTTGGCGGTCTGCGGGTCGATCTTCAGGGTTTGCAGCAGGAAAAACAGCGCGTAGAACTGCCCGGTGTACCAGACCACCGCTTGGCCGGCGGTGCCGCCAAGCAAGGCCATGATCACGATTTTCAGATTGTCCCAACGGGCGAAGGACTCGGTCAGCGGGGCTTTCGACGACTTGCCTTCTTCCTTCATTTTCTTGAACACCGGCGACTCGTTCAGTTGCAACCGGATGTACACCGAGACCGCCAGCAGCAGGATCGACAGCAGGAACGGAATCCGCCATCCCCAGGCCTCGAACGCTTCGGTACCCAGCGCCGTGCGGCAAGCCAGAATCACCAGCAACGACATAAACAGGCCCAGGGTCGCGGTGGTCTGAATCCATGACGTGAAATAACCGCGTTTGCCCTTCGGCGCATGCTCGGCCACATACGTTGCCGCGCCGCCGTATTCACCGCCCAGCGCCAGGCCTTGCAGCAGGCGGAGGGTAATCAGAATGATCGGCGCCGCGACCCCGATGGTCGCGTAACCGGGCAAGAACCCGACAATCGCCGTCGATACACCCATGATCACGATCGTGATCAGAAACGTGTGCTTGCGCCCGATCATGTCACCCAGTCGCCCAAACACAATCGCCCCGAACGGGCGCACCGCAAAACCGGCGGCAAAGGCGAGCAGGGCGAAGATAAACGCCGTGGTCTCGTTCACCCCGGCAAAGAAGTGCTTGGCGATGATCGCCGCCAGGGAGCCGTAGAGGTAAAAGTCGTACCACTCGAACACCGTGCCGAGCGACGACGCAAAAATGACCTTGCGTTCCTCCCGGCTGACACTGTGGTGCGGGGCACTGCCTGTGGACATGCTGTCGAGTACTGCCATGGGTGTTCTCCGTCGTGCTTGTTTTTGTAGGCCGGAGCACTTCATCAACGTCGCGTACCCGAGGCCTGTGGCGGATGCCGGTTCAGGTATTTCGTGGAGCGTGCACAGAATCACCGCCCCGCGCGGGAGGGCGGGGTTTCATTGAGCATAATTGGGATTGGGGGGATATCCAGTGGCGGGGATTGATCGACTGATGCAGGGGCGGCAGGAGAGACCTGCCGCCAAGGGTTTTATTCCGTCGGCACAACGTTATCCAGTACCTGATTCACCGCCAGTTCCGCCAGCATCACGATTTGCGCGATGCCCTGCGCGGTTTTGCGGTGGGGGCCTTGGAGGAGGTCGACGAAGTTGTTGAGCATGACGTTGGCCGAGCCCAGGGTTTCGACGGCATCGGCGAGCAGGGATTCGTTGTTGCTGGCCGGGTTGGCCTGGTAGAGGCGGTTGGGGTAGTAGGGCGCGGCCATCATGTGGGCTGATATCGGGCCGAGGTGGTAGTCGAGGGCGCGGTTGGCGGCTTCGTTGAATCTCTTGGAGTCAGGGCATTCGTAGGGGGAAGTTGGGTCGGTGATGCTGGACGGTTCGGTGACCGGAGGATTTGGCGTGACTTTGAACATGTTCATTCTTTTCCTGTTTTGACGCCGCCAGACCCGAGCTACTAAACAGGGGTGGTGGCAGCTGTGCGCAGGTTAGTAGACCGGGGAAAAGAAGAAAGCCGGCGTGCCCGGGGGCACCCTACGCACAGCCACCATCAAATACAGGTATGGGAATACCTGACTGACAGACACTTGTGCACTCTTCAAATACCAACGGGCTACTAAACCCGATCACTGCAAATCAGTGACCCGATCCAAGTTACCGGCCGACCCCAAGGCGCACAAGCCGGCGGATTCTGGCGCAGCGGTAGGCTCTGGCGCAAGGATTTGTAGGCATCCGGACGCATTCCGACATGTCTTTAAACGGCGTGATTCAAACCTGTTTATCGATCATCGCCCGACGAGGAGAAACCTGACGCTTTAAGCTCCAAAACCATTCGTCGCCAGCCCCGCACTCATCACGCCGCCCCTCGCTCAAAAGCTGCATGACCAAAACCATCAACGCCCAAGACTTGCACATCGACCTGCATCCGCTGAACGAATCAGCCTTGTTCAAATGGCTGCTCGCCAGTTTCCTGATGGGCAAACGAATCCAGGCCGAGATTGCCGCCGAAGCCTATCGAGTGATCGTTGAACGACACCAGCGGGATACGCCGCGCAAACTCGGCCATTGCACTCACCGCGAACTGGTGCGGATGCTCGGCGAGGCGCATTACGTGCGTTACGACGAAACCACCGCCGAGCGCCTGCTCGCGCTGGCTGCCAAACTGAATAAAGAATATGCCGGGCGGGTAATGAACATGGTCGAGGCGAGCGCCGGCCGCCAGGACTTCGAAAAACGTTTGCAAGCCTTCGAAGGGATCGGCCCGAAAACCGTGGAAATCTTTATGCGCGAAGCGGGCAAGGTGCTGTTTTGAGTGTGCCGTCGATCTTCATCGGTTGCGCCGGCTGGAGCTTGCCCCGGCAGCACTGGCCGGCCTTCCCGGAGCAGGGCACTCATCTGCAACGTTATGCCGCGCTGCTCAATGGCGTGGAAATCAACAGCTCCTTCTACCGTCCGCACAAACTGCAAACCTATGCCCGTTGGGCCGAGTCGGTGCCGGACGGGTTTCGTTTTTGCGTGAAGATGCCGAAGTCGATCAGCCATGAGCAACGTCTGCGGGACTGCGAGCGTGAGCTCGATGCATTTCTTGAACAGTGCTCAGGGCTAAGCGATCGCCTGGGTTGTCTGCTGCTGCAGTTGCCGCCGTCGCTGGCGTTCGACGAAGCGCTTGCTGAGGCCTTTTTGGTCGAGTTGCGCCAGCGTTATTCCGGGGCTGTGGTGCTTGAACCGCGTCACGAGTCCTGGGCCGCCGCCGAACTGCTGTTGATGGCATATCGCATCGCGCAAGCGGTGGTCGATCCCTCGCGAATCAGCACCGATGCGGGTCCGAGCGGCTGGCCCAACGTGCGTTATTGGCGCCTGCACGGTTCGCCGCGCATTTATTACAGCCCCTATGACTCGGCGTATCTGAAAACGCTCGCCGGTGATTTGCGGGTGGCGGCTGTCGATGGCGTCGAAACGTGGTGCATTTTCGACAACACCGCCAGCGGCGCGGCACTCGGCAATGCGCTGGAACTGCGGCGGATACTGGCGCAGGGCTGACACACCGCGTCGGGACTTCCAACCGGCGACCGGGTCTGTAAACTGGCCGCCCGAAACGGCGCGCGATGGCGCCGTCCTCACTGCCAGCGAAGGACTTTCCCATGGCCAACCAAGACATCACCTACACCCCGGACCCGGATGCAGACTCGATCTCTTCGGACGTGACCGAATTCAACGGCATCCTGATGTCGACCCAGATTCCGACCCGTGCCGATGGCAGCCTGGAACTGGGCGACGTCACCGCGCAAAGCGAATGCACATTGCAGGCGTTGAAAGTCGCGCTGGAAAAGGCCGGCAGCTCGATGGACCGCGTGCTGCACCTGACCATTTACCTGACCGACATGGCTGATCGTGCTGCGTTCAACGAGGTGTACAAGCGCTTCTTCGCCAAGCCTTGGCCTGTTCGCGCGGCGGTTGGCGTGGCGGCGCTGGCGGTTGAAGGGATGAAGGTGGAAGTGACTGCAATGGCCGCGAAGGCCTAAGTTTGCGGTTCGGTAGGGCAGCTCTGCACTGAGCAGGGCTGCCACCCGGCAGCACAGGCGTGCCGCCCACGCGTTTCGCGGCTACAATGCGCGCCTCGACCGTGACAGCCTGACTAAAAAAACATATGTCCTTGCCCAAACATCACCTGGAACTGCTCAGCCCCGCCCGCGACGTGGCCATCGCCCGCGAGGCCATCCTGCATGGCGCCGACGCGGTGTACATCGGCGGCCCGAGCTTCGGTGCGCGCCATAACGCCTGCAACGAGGTGAGCGAAATTGCCGAACTGGTGGAATTTGCCCGTCGCTATCACGCGCGCATCTTCACCACCATCAACACCATCCTGCACGACAACGAACTGGAGCCGGCGCGCAAGCTGATCCATCAGTTGTACGACGCCGGCGTCGATGCGCTGATCGTCCAGGACCTGGGCGTGATGGAACTGGACATTCCACCCATCGAGCTGCACGCCAGCACCCAGACCGACATCCGCACTCTTGAGCGGGCGAAGTTCCTCGATCAGGCCGGTTTTTCGCAACTGGTACTGGCCCGTGAACTGAACCTCAAGGAAATCCGCGCGATCGCCGATGAAACCGATGCCGCCATCGAGTTCTTCATTCACGGCGCGTTGTGCGTGGCGTTCTCCGGTCAGTGCAACATTTCCCACGCGCAGACCGGGCGCAGCGCCAACCGGGGCGACTGCTCCCAGGCCTGCCGTCTGCCGTACACCCTGAAAGACGAAAAGGGTGGCGTGATCGCCTACGAAAAACACCTGCTGTCGATGAAGGACAACAACCAGAGCGCCAACATCCGCGCACTGGTCGAGGCCGGTGTGCGTTCGTTCAAGATCGAAGGTCGCTACAAGGACATGGGCTATGTGAAGAACATCACCGCCTATTACCGCCAGCGCCTCGACGACGTGCTCAACGACCGTCCGGATCTGGCCCGCGCTTCCAGCGGCCGCACCGCGCATTTCTTCATGCCGGACCCGGAAAAGACCTTCCACCGTGGCAGCACCGACTACTTCGTCAGCGAGCGCAAGATCGACATCGGCGCGTTCGATTCGCCGACCTTCACCGGTCTGGCGGTGGGCACGGTCGAGAAAGTCGGCAAGCGTGACATGCAGGTCATCACCCACGAGCCGCTGTCGAACGGCGACGGCCTCAACGTGCTGGTCAAGCGCGAAGTGGTGGGGTTCCGCGCCAACATCGCCGAAGCCAAGGGCGAGTTCGAGGAAGAGGGCGAGAAGCGCTATCGCTACCGCGTCGAGCCGAACGAAATGCCGGAAGGCCTGTACAAGCTGCGCCCGAACCATCCGCTGAACCGCAACCTCGACCACAACTGGCAACAGGCATTGCTCAAGACTTCCGCCGAGCGTCGTATCGGCGTGAGCTGGCTGGCGAAGCTGCGTGAAGAGCGTCTGGAACTGACCGTGACCAGCGAAGAGGGCATCAGTGCCAGCGTCGCGCTGGAAGGCCCGTTCGGCGTCGCCAACAAACCGGAACAGGCGCTGGAAACCTTGCACGACCTGCTCGGCCAACTCGGCACCACCGAGTACCACGCGACCTCGATCAAACTGGATGCGCCGCAAGCGTTCTTCATCCCGAACTCGCAGCTCAAGTCGTTGCGCCGTGAAGTGATCGAAGCGCTGACCGCCGCCCGTGTTGCCGCCCACCCGCGCGGCTCGCGCAAGGCCGAGACCACGCCACCGCCGGTGTACCCGGAAGCGCATCTGTCGTTCCTGGCCAACGTCTACAACCAGAAGGCTCGCGACTTCTACCACCGTCACGGCGTGAAGCTGATCGACGCCGCGTACGAGGCCCACGAAGAGGCGGGCGAAGTGCCGGTGATGATCACCAAGCACTGCCTGCGGTTCTCCTTCAACCTGTGCCCGAAACAGGCCAAAGGCGTGACCGGCGTGAAAACCAAAGTCGCGCCGATGCAGCTGATTCACGGCGATGAAGTGCTGACCCTGAAGTTCGACTGCAAACCGTGCGAAATGCACGTGATCGGCAAGATGAAGGGCCACATCCTGAATCTGCCGCAGCCGGGCAGTGTGGTGGGGCATATCAGCCCTGAAGACCTGATGAAAACGATCCCGCGCGCGCCGCACTGATTAGCAGGCAATAAAAAACCGGTGACGAAAGTCACCGGTTTTTTTATGCCCGCCAGAAACTCAGCTGGCTTCGTAGCGCGATCCTGATTGCGGCGCCGCTTCGCCGCTCAACGCATCGACCATCGGCGGATGGTCCTGTGCTGCCTGACGCAAATCCTCGGTCACCCGCAGCTCGGCGCCGGTGGGCGAGAACGTCGCTGCCGCCGCAAACGGGGCCGGGTTGGCCGGCACCGGACGCTTGCCGCGACGCCAGAAGAAGAACGTCACCATGGCCAGGTTGACCAGCGCGAAGGCCCAGAACAGGCCGGTTTCGCCATGGGCGTTCATCGCCGGGGAGATCAGCAGCGGGCTCATCGCCGAGCCCAGCGAATTGATCAGCAGCATGCCCTGAATCATCGGCACCAACGTTTCGACCGGCGCACGGTCGGCCGCATGGCTGACCGCAACCGGGTACAGCGCGAACACGCCGCCACCCAACAGGAACAGCATCGCCGCGAGCATGGCCGAGGACAGCGGCACCAGCACGATCACCAGCGACAGCACGGTGCATGCGGCGCACAGCACCGTCAGCACTTGCAGGCGATCCTTGCGGTCGGACCAGCGCCCGACCGGGTATTGCAGCAGCATCGCGCCGAGGATCGTCCAGGCCATCATGCTGCCGACTTCGCCGACGTTCAGGCCGATGCGTTGCAGGTACAGCGGCAGCAGGGTGTAGATCGCCGCGATGGTCACGCCGGAGCCGAAGCAGCCGACCAGTCCGGTGGGCGATACGCCCAGCAAGGCCCGTGGTTTGAGCGGTTCGACCTGTTCCAGCAATGGCGACACACGCGGCAGGATCACGATCGGTAGCACCGACAAGGTCGCGAGCATGCCGGCGACCATGAACGGCGCGGTGTCGCCCAGCCCGGTGATTTTCCCCAAAAACGCCTGACCCAGCACGCCGGCGCCGTAGAGGACGATCATGTACAGCGCCAGCAGACGGCCGCGAATTTTCGCGTCACCGGCCAGCAGCAGCCAGCTCTCGATCACCAGAAATACGCCGACCGTGGCCCAGCCGTTGATCAGGCGCAGGACGACCCAGCCCCAGGTGTCATAAAACAGACCCTGCAGCAGGATGGTCGCGGCGATCAGCGAGGCGAAGCTGCTGTAGGCGCGGATGTGGCCGATGCGCAGGATCAGCCGGTCGTTGAAGATCGCGCCCAGGGTCAGGCCGATGAAATAGGCCGAGGACACGATGCCGATCATCGTCGCCGATTCGCCGGCAGCACCCAGGCGCAGGGTGGTCAAAGAAGACAGAAAGCCGTTGCCCAGGGCAACAATGAATAGCCCGAGCAGGGGCGCCAGCGCCATGGCCAGCAAACGCGGTGTCATAAAAACCTCAAGTGATCGAACAGCGGAACGTGCGCCTCTGCGCATGCGAGTGCCAAGCCGAAGTGTGTTGAAGACAAACGACCGCCGAACGGGCAGGACGATTGAGCCAGGCGCGCTTCGTGGAAGTGGCCGGCTGTTCAAACCTGAGGGTTGTCATGGCTGCGGGCAGGCGCCGTTCGGGCGACTGCAAGAGGAGGCGCGATTTTAAGCCTTGTGCAGCGTTTGCCAAGGTGCCGGACCTGCGACGTTGGGACGCAGGCTCGCTCGTTTCAGCACTGATCGCGCTGATCGTTCCCACGCTCCGCGTGGGAATGCAGCCCGGGACGCTCCGCGTCCCTCCCAACGCCGGACGCAGAGCGTCCATGGAGGCATTCCCACGCAGAGCGTGGGAACGATCAAGGTCAACGGCGTGGGAGCGATCTCTGGATGGGTACTTGCGTCGTTTGCGAGTAATTTGCTGCGGCGCCAGTTAGCATGGCGCCATAACAACGAAACGATGGACCCCACCTTGATCGAACGACGCCAATTCAGCGGTGGCATGAAGGGCAAGAACCTTCGCTACCTGAACGAGCCCGCCAGCGGGCCGGGACGCATGACCCGCAGCGGGTTCGTGCTGCTGGAGCATTTTTCCCTGCCGGCCTTCACCCAGGCGCTGGACACCCTTGTCACCGCCAATCTGCTGCGCCCCGGACTGTTTTCCACGCGAACTTTCGGCCTCAGCGACGGCGAAGTGATTAGCGATCTGGGGCTGGTGATCCGCCCGGACGCGCGTCTGGAAACGAACGTGTTGCAGGAGCTGGATCTGCTGGTGATCTGCGGCGGTTACCGCACGGAATTGAAGGCAAGCGACGAGTTTATCAACCTGCTGAAAATGGCCGCCGAGGCCGGCGTGATCCTGGCCGGGTTGTGGAACGGCGCGTGGTTCCTGGGTCGGGCAGGGGTGCTGGAAGGCTATCGCTGTGCGATTCACCCGGAGCATCGGCCGGCGCTGGCGGAAATTTCCAAGGCGACTCAGGTCAGCAGCGAACCCTACGTGATCGACCGCGACCGGTTGACCGCGTCCAGTCCGTCCGGCGCGTTCCACATGGCGCTGGACTGGATCAAGGGCCTGCACGACAAGGCGCTGGTCGAAGGCATCGAAGACATTCTGGCGTTCGAGGAATCGCGTTACCGGCGGATCAAGCCGACCGAGAACCTCTGCGTCAGCGCGCCGTTGCGTGAGGTGGTGAAGCTGATGGACGCCAATCTCGAAGAACCGCTGGAGCTGGAGCAACTGGCGGTGTATGCCGGGCGTTCCCGGCGTCAGCTGGAACGGCTGTTCAAAGAACAACTGGGCACCACGCCGCAGCGTTATTACATGGAGCTGCGCATCACCGAGGCCCGGCGTTTGTTGCAACACACGGAGTTGTCCCAGGTGGATGTGCTGGTGGCCTGCGGATTCGTCTCGCCGAGCCATTTCAGCAAGTGCTACAGCGCCTATTTCGGTTATCGCCCATCCAAAGAAAAACGGCTCGTCAAATGACGAGCCGTTTGGCGTGCCGCTTCAGAGGTGATCGGCGTCGATGATCGCCTGAGCGAAGGCTTTTGGATCTTCCTGCGGCAGGTTGTGCCCGATGCCGCCGTTGATCAGGCGGAACTGGTACTTGCCGGTAAAACGTTTGGCGTAGTCCTCGGGCGCCGGGTGCGGCGCGCCGTTGGCATCGCCTTCCAGGGTGATGGTCGGCACGCTGATCGACGGTGCGGTGGCGAGTTTCTGTTCCAGTGCCTCGTACTGGCTTTCACCTTGCACCAGGCCCAGACGCCAGCGGTAGTTGAACACGGTGATCGCGACGTGATCCGGGTTCTGCAACGCCTTGGCGCTGCGGTCGAAGGTGGCATCGTCGAAGGCCCATTTCGGTGACGCCAGTTGCCAGATCAGCTTGGCGAAGTCATGGGTGTTCTTGGTGTAGCCCGCCTCACCACGGTCGGTGGCGAAGTAGAACTGATACCACCATTGCAGTTCGGCCTTGGGCGGCAGCGGGTTCTTGCCGGCGGCCTGATTGCCGATCAGGTAACCGCTGACCGAGACCAGCGCCTTGACCCGCTCCGGCCACAGCGCCGACACGATGTCCGCCGAACGCGCGCCCCAGTCGTAGCCGCCGAGCACGGCTTGTTTGATCTTCAGCGCATCCATGAAATCGATCACGTCACTGGCCAGCGCCGCCGGTTGACCGTTGCGCACGGTCTTGTCGGACAGGAAGTGCGTGTCGCCATAACCCCGGGCATACGGCATCAGCACCCGATAACCCTTGGCCGCCAGCAGCGGCGCGACGTCGTCGTAGCTGTGAATGTCGTACGGCCAGCCGTGCAGCAGAATCACCACCGGGCCATTGGCCGGGCCGGTTTCGGCGTAGGCCACGTCCAGCAGGCCAGCCTTCACGTGTTTCAGCGGGCCGAAGGGTAGATCGGCCTTGACGCTGGCGGCTTCGGTCTTGACCGGATCGGGCGTTGCGGTTTGTGCTTGGGCGAAGGCGCCGAATTGCAGCAGCGCGGTGGCTAGAATCGACAGGCCCAGCAGGCGGCGACGGTTTTTTCCAGTGTGGACGGCGGTGTGCAGTGCAGGCTTCATGGCAAGTCTCCTTGGTAATCGGTGAGGGCAGGGCGTTGGCTGAACCCTTCGAATCTGGAGCCCATTAAAGACTGGCCACGTATCTGCGCTGTTTCCGTTTTCGTTGGCTGATGCGCGGGCATGTATCCGGGAGGCGTTCGTACACACTGCGATACAAACCAGCGGCCAACAAAAAGCCCCGAATGTTCGGGGCTCCTGCTTGCCTTGGGCTTCAGGCCTGCGTGACGTGCTTGGGCCCGGCCAGCGCCCAGGCGATCAGCCCGAACAGCGGCACAAACACGATCAATACGATCCAGACGCCTTTGTTACTGGCTTTCCCCTCACTCTTGCGCACCCGGTTGATCGCCCACAATTCAATGAGCAAAAGAACGACGGCCAGTACGATCCACGTGGTTTCAATTTGCATGAGCTACCTCCTGATGGTCTTTGGCTTAGGCGGGCCGTGACACTCAGGGTTCATTAAATTTGCTGGATGGCCTGCCTGGCTCACGTGCACAAATGTTCTAAACCCATCGGCAAAGTCGCGGTAACGTAGACGTCCTTGACGAACAACCACTGCCTTCGGAGCCTTGCGTGGACAAACGCAACTGGATCGACTTGTCTCAGGATGCCGACACCGGGATCGAGTCGATTCGTGCCCATTTCCAGGGCCATGCCTACGATCCGCACTGGCACGACAGTTTTCTGGTGGGCGTCACCGAGCAGGGCGTGCAGCAGTTTCATTGCCGGCGCGTGCGCCATCTGAGTACGCCGGGCAAGATTTTCATGCTGGAGCCGGGGGAGATCCACGACGGGCACGCGCCGACGGAGGAGGGCTTCACCTATTCCATGCTCTACCTCGACCCGCACTGGCTGGAGCGCGAACTGCGCGTGCTGTTCGAGCATGCGCCGGACAACAGCCAGCTCGGGTTCACCGATACCCTGAGCCAGGATTCGCGCCTGTCCACGGCCATAAATCAGGCCTTCAACGCCCTGCATCAAGGCGACTTGCGCATCGTGCGCCAGACCGCCATCGACACCTTGCTCGGTTCGCTGACATCGCATCTCGACTGGCGCAAGCGCCAACCGTTCGATCCGCGCCTGCCACGGGTAGCGCAAGTGGCGCGGGACTATCTGCATGCGCACGCCTTCGAGGACATCGGGCTGGACGACGTGGCTCAGGCCTGCGGGGTCGATCGCTTTCGTCTGACCCGTGCATTCAAGGCCGCTTTCGGGCTGGCGCCACACGCCTACCTGATTCAGTTGCGCCTGGCCCGCGCCCGGCAGTTGCTGGCGCGTGGCGAAACACCCGCCACCGTCGCCAGCGCCCTCGGTTTCGCCGATCAAAGCCATCTCGGGCGCTGGTTCCGCCGTGCCTATCACCTGACGCCGGCGGATTACCGCAAGCGCTGCTCAAACCTTCCAGACTGAACCCCGCGCAACCGCGACCATGGTCTCCTGTTTTGATTCGGGAGTCCTGTCATGGAATCGTTGCTGCCTTTTCTGCTGTTTTCCTTCGTTGCCTCGATCACTCCGGGGCCGACCAATATTCTGGTGATGAGCCACAGCTCGCGGCGCGGTCTGACGGCCACCGTGCCGATCATCTTCGGTGCCTGTGTGTCGGCGGCGCTGGTGGTGTTGGTGGTCGGCCTCGGCGTGGGGGAAACCTTGTTGCGCTATCCCCTTGTGCAACAGGCGATGGCCTGGGCCGGGGTGTTGTGGCTGAGCTGGCTGGCGTGGCAGATCTTTCGCAGCACGCCGCCGTCGCTGGACTCGGCGACAGCGGCCGATGACGGCTTCAGTGTATTCGGCGCCGCCGGCCTGCAATTGATCAATCCCAAAGTGTGGATGATGGCCGTGGCGGTGGTAAGTGTGTTTGGCGGCAACGGCGACGACAGCGCGCGGATGCTGCTGTTGTCGGCGGTTTTTCTAATGGTCTGCCTGCCGTGCATGACGGCGTGGGCGCTGCTGGGCATGGGCAGTGCGCGGTTCTTTGGCTCGCCACGGGCATTGCGGCGCATGAATGCCGTGCTGGCGGTTTTGTTGTTGCTGTCGGCTTGGTTGGCGGTGTTGTTCTAGGCGTCGCGATTGGTCACATAAATTTGAATTGCCAGCCGTTGCCCCCCAGAATCGCGCCCCGATCCGGCCACCAGTGCCGGGCGTTCAGAGTGAAAGGGGTTGCGGTTGAACGAACAGACATTGTCCATGCGCCTGGAGCGGGTGGCGGCGCACGTGCCCGCCGGTGCGCGGCTGGCCGATATCGGGTCGGATCACGGCTACCTGCCGGTGGCACTGATGCGCCGTGGCGCGATCGCGGCGGCGGTTGCGGGCGAGATGGCCGAGACGCCGTTCCGTTCGGCGCAACGCACCGTGCGCGAAAGCGATCTTGAGCAACAGATCACCGTGCGCTTGGCCAATGGCTTGATGGCCGTCGAGCCGGCGGACGGGATCACGGCAATTACCGTGTGCGGCATGGGCGGTGAGACCATCCGCGACATTCTTGAGGCCGGCAAGGCGCGCCTGAGCGGCCGCGAGCGCCTGATCCTGCAACCCAACGGTGGCGAACAACCGCTGCGCCAATGGCTGATGGACAACGGGTACCGCATCCTCGTTGAGGAAGTCTTGCGGGAGAACCGCTTCGACTACGAAGTCATCGTGGCCGAGCGGGGCGGGCCGGTTTCCTATACCGCCGAGGAACTGTACTTCGGACCGCTGCAGTTGCAGGCGCGCAGTCCTGCGTTTGTCAGCAAGTGGCAGCATCGGTTGCGACACAAGCAGCAAACGCTGGCTCATTTCGGACGGGCGCGGCATGGGGTATGCGAGCGGAAGGTGCAGGATCTGAAGCAGCAGGTGCAGTGGATCACTGACGTGCTGGGGTGAAGCAGGCCCAACGCTGATATCATTCAACAACTTTCAAGCAGGCCAAATCACCATGAACCGTCAGAAAAAACTGCAGCAGCTCTTCAAGGAAAAATCCAGAAAGGCCAACGCCAAACTGGCACCCAAGAGCAACAAACCGAAGTACATCAGCAAGGCGGATCGCCTGAAACTGGAAGCTGAAGTGGCTACAGAGTCGACTGACACCACTGAGGCCTGATCAGGAGGCGCGCAGCGGTACAGATTCCCATCAGGTTTTTCCTCAGGTACTCGGCGGCTTCGCCAGCTCAATCCCCGCCGCCCCCAGCCGCTTGAGAATCTCGAACAACAGATCACTCTTGGTCGTCCCGACAATCCTAGGGCTGGCGACATACCCGGTCACCGTCAACGTAATCCCGTCCGGCGTCAGTTTGCTGAAACGTACGAACGGCGCGGGTTTTTCGAGGATGGTTTCGTGTTCCTTGTAGGTGTCGAACAGCAGGTTCTGCACCTGTTCGGGATCGATATCCAGCGGGAACATCAGTTCCAGCGTCGCCACGCCTTGGGCGCTGCCGCCGAGGGTGACGTTGCGCAGGTTCTGCGAGATCAGTTGCGAGTTGGGCACGATCACGATCGAGCGGTCGCTGAGCTGGATCTCGGTGGCGCGCACGTTGATCCGGCGGATGTCGCCCTCGACGCCGCTGATGCTGATCAGGTCGCCGACCTTGACCGGGCGTTCGGTGAGCAGGATCAGGCCGGAGACGAAGTTCTTCACGATCTCCTGCAAACCGAAGCCGATGCCCACCGACAGGGCGCTGACGATCCACGCCAGGTTGGTCCATTGCACGCCCAGTGATGACAGGGTCAGCAGGATAACCACCGCATAACCGATGTTGGAAAACAGCGTGCTGAGCGAGGCGCACATGCCCGGGTCCATGTCGGTCTTGGGCAGGAACTCGTTGTCGAGCCAGCGGCGCAGGGCGCGGATCAGGTAGATGCCGATCAGCAGCGCGAGCATCGCGTTGAGCAAATGGCCGGGGACGATGTTCAGCTTGCGCAGGCCGGCGCCGCCGAGGATCGTGCCGATGTTGTTGGCCAGTTGGCCCAGAGTGGTGCCGATCCCGCCGACAAACAGCGTGATCACCGCCAACAGCAACAGCGCAGCCCGACCGAAGCCGGCCAGCAGGGTCGAGGCCTGTTCGAGGCGCCGGTCTCCGACACCCAGCAGCTGTTTCAGCGCCTTGCCGCTGGAATGGCGGGGTGAGAAGAAATACTCGCAGCTGTCCTTGAGCAACTGCATCAGCAGGTAAAACCCGGAAAACACGATAAACGCCCACACCAGTTCATAGGTGATGAACCGCGCCAGCGATACGTAACCCGTGAGCAGGGCGCCGAACGACAGCACCATCGCCAGGGTGGCGATGGTGTAAACCACCCCGGCAAAGGTGTTGCCCGCCACTTGGGTGTCACCGGCTGCGGCCAGTGTTTTGCGCAACCTGCCGACGCGCATCAGCAGCGTGGTGACGATACCGAGCACCGCCAGCGCAATGATGCCTCTGCCTGCGAGCACGATCTGACTGCTCATGCCGGCGGCATTGCTGACTTGCACCGCCGTCACCAGCACCAGCAGCGTTGCGGCGAGGATCCGCGCGTAGGGATGCAGCGCGAGCGCCACCGGGTCAGCCACCGCCGGCAGTCGCCAGGACGGGTGCTCGGTCGAGAGCAACGCGCGGCTGAGCCCTGTGATCAGCACGCAGGCATAAACCACTTTCCCGAACTCCTCGGAAAATGTCGCCAGCATCGGCGGCAACGGCACGTGACGGGTGCAGGCGTAATAGAGCAGTTGCAGGGCAATGGCGGTGGTCGCGAGAGTCGCCAGCGCCGAGGCGAACGCCAGTGAACTGCGGCGCAGTCGACCCTCCGGCATGCGGTGAATGCACACCCACGCCAGCCAGCGGTCGGCCAGTCGCCGCCCCAGCGTCCAGACGACGAAGGCCAGTACCACCAGCAGGGCGGTGTAAAGTCGCTGACCCGGTTGCCAGGCTTCGGCGCCGGTCTGTTGCACCTGATCGACGAAAGAGCGCAGACGCTGGCGGTCATCCGCCGACGGATTGACAAGGGGAGCCCAGAAGCCGGGATTCAGAATGCTGTGGGTGCTGAGCGTCAGTTCGCTTTCGAGCAAGGTGCGGCGGATACCGGCGATCTGGGTGATCAGCTCCGTGGCGTTTTGCTTGAGGGTGGCGAGGTTCTTCAACGCCGTATCGACTTTGGTTTTCTGCTCGATCAACGTCGCCCGTTGCGCCGCGATATCGGCTTGTTCGGCAGCGACCGCTTCGGCCGGCGCGGCACCGAGTACGCCCAGTTGCACAGTCAATTGCGCCTGCTGCGGCAACAGCGAGGCCGATAGCCGATCGATGTCCAGAATGAACGTCTGCACCCGATCCTGCGGGCCTTCGAGCTGGTTGTAATTGTTGGCGGACGAGATCTGCTGCTTGAGGCCGTCGAGGCGCTGTTGCAAGGCCTGCAGATCGCTTTGCGTGACGCCGGGGAGCGGGGCGCCGGTGCTGACATCCGGTGTGCCGGACACGTCGGCGGCCGACACCGCCACCAACCCCGAACCAAGCAGGATCAGAGCGATGAACATCAATGACTTCAATGCATTACGCATGGGACTGGGAGATTCCGGTTGATCACACAAACATTGAGGTTAGGTGATGGGGCGCCTGCTGCATCATTTTTTGCTGCTAATCCTGGCTTAATGCGTGTCCGGTGAGATCGCTGGGCAGCCGATTGTAGGCGCCCGTTTTCACGACTAGACTCCCGGCCATGAAACGCTATCTGCGGTTTTGTCTCGTTTTCCTGATCAGCCTGGCGCTTCCCCTCAGCGGGATGGCGGGCGTGCAGGCACCGACAGAACCGTGCCCGATGCAAACCATGGGCATGGCGATGATGGACGGCATGAACATGGATTGCTGCAAGGACATGAAGAGTCCTGCCGACCATGGCTCCCCCTGCAAACCCGGCCAGGAGTGCAAGACCGGCGGCCTGCTGCAAGTCGCGATCCTCAAGCCGCCCGTTACCGTTTTCAGCCCTGTCACGCATTCGTTCTTCAGTGATTCCCTGCCGCTAGCGGCCCCGTCCGGGGTCTGGCGACCGCCCCGCACCTGATTCCTGTCCCCCCTCGAAGCTCATTCCGCCCAGGCGGAGTGATTTGGCTGTGCGCGTGTTTTTCGCCGCGCGCAGTGGACGATCACAGGAATCGTAACCATGACATTCAAGTGCAATTGCACGGGTTGGCCTCTGGTGGCCGGCCTTGCGGCAAGCGTGCTCGCGTGGCCGGGTTTCGCCGCCGCGCTGACACTCGATCAAGCGCTGCGGCTGGCCGAAAACAATGCGCCGTCGCTGACCGCACAAGATCAGAAAATCCAGGCCGCCAGCAGCGCGGCCATTCCGGCGGGTGAGTTGCCCGATCCCAAGTTGTTGCTCGGTTTGCAGAACTACCCCGTGGGCGGCCCGGATCGCTGGAGCGTCGATCAGGACTTCATGACCATGCAGATGGTCGGTTACCGGCAGGAGATGCCCAACGCAGACAAACGCAAGGCGCGCATCGAAGTTGCCGACGCCGCTATTGAGCGCGCGGCGGCCGAGCGCCGTGTCGAGCGTTTGAAGGTGCGTCAGGCGACGGCGCTGGCGTGGATCAGCGGCTATTCGGTCGAGCGCAAAGAAGCGTTGTTCCAGGACTTGTTCAAGGAAAACCGTCTGCTGAGCGAGACCGTCCGGGCGCAGATCGCCGGTGGCCGCGCGCAACCTGCCGACGCGGTAACGCCTAAGCAGGAGGCGGCCCGACTCGCCGAGCAACAGGACAACCTGACCCTCGAGCGCACCCAGGCCCGAGCCGCGCTCAAACGCTGGATCGGCACCGCCGCCAACGACAAGCCCGAGGGCGGTTTGCCCGTGTGGCCGGTCGATGCCTCGACCTTCAATCATCAACTGCAACACCATCCCGAACTGGCTGCTTTCGCCCCCATGACCCGCGAAGCCCAGGCCAGGGTGCAAGAGGCGGTGTCCGAGAAAAAATCCGACTGGAGCTGGGAGGTGGATTACCAGCATCGGGGCCGCGAGTTTGGCGACATGGTCAGCGTGCAGTTTTCCTGGGATCTGCCGCTGTTTCCCGAGACGCGGCAGAACCCGAAAATCGCCGCCAGACAGGCCGAGGTCAGCCAACTGCAAGCCGAGCGCGAGGCCCTGTCCCGCGAGCACACCGAACAACTGGAAAACCAGTTGGCCGATTACCAGCGCCTCGATCGGGCCGTACGCCGCACCGAAGAAAGCCTGGTGCCGCTGGCCAGAGAGAAAGTCGATCTGAGCCTGGCCAGTTATCGCGCCGGCCAGGGCGATTTGAACGCGGTGGTCAACGCCCGCCGCGAACTCATCGAGGCCCGCCTCAAACAGATCGACATGGAAGAACAACGCGCGCTGACCGCTGCGCGTCTGCATTTCGCTTATGGGGAGACCAGCCTGTGAACCGTAAACAATGGAACGGCGTGTGGCTGGCCGGCCTCGCGCTGGCGGTGGGCGTGGGTGGCGGTTACGGATTGGCTTATCAGCGAATGAAGGGCGTGCCGGCTTCAGCCCCAGCGCCGAGCACCGAGCCCAAGGCCTTGTATTGGTACGACCCGATGTACCCGCAGCAAAAGTTCGACAAACCGGGCAAGTCACCCTTCATGGACATGCAACTGGTGCCCCGATACGCCAGCGGCGGGGAGGGCAGTGCGACCGTCAGCATTGATCCGGGGCTGAGTCAGAACCTCGGTCTGCGTGTAGCGCCGGTCAGTCGCGGCGCCTTCACCTCAAACCTCGATGTGAGCGGTGTGCTGGGGTTCAACGAGCGCGATGTCGCGGTGATCCAGGCGCGCACCAATGGGTTTGTCGAGCGAGTCTACGCCCGAGCGCCGGGGGATGTGCTGACGGCTGGCGCGGCGTTGGCCGATATCCTCGTGCCGGAATGGACGGCGGCCCAGAGCGAGTTTCTGGCGCTCAGACGCAGCGGCGATGCCGACCTGATCGCGGCGGCGCGCCAGCGCTTGCGGCTGACCGGGATGCCGTCGAGCCTGATTGCTCAAGTGGAGCGCAGCGGCAAGGTGCAGTCCGAACTGACGGTCACCAGCCCTTTGGGCGGTGTGCTGCAAGCACTCGATGTGCGGGCGGGCATGACCGTGGCGAGCGGTGAAACCCTGGCGCGGGTCAACGGGCTGAACAGTGTCTGGCTCGCTGTGGCGGTGCCGGAATCGCAGACCGGTTCGGTTGCCGTGGGGCAGGCCGTCGAAGTGCGCCTGCCGGCCTTTCCCGGCAGAGTTTTCAACGGAGTGGTCAGCGCGATTCTGCCGGACACCAACGCAGACAGCCGCACCCTGCGCGTCCGGGTCGAGCTGGCCAATGCCGATGGCCACTTGCGGCCGGGGATGACGGCGCAAGTGCGGCTGAGTCGATCAACCGGGCAGAGTCAATTGTGGGTGCCGAGTGAAGCCGTCATCCGCACCGGCAAGCGGGCTTTGGTCATGCTCGCCGAAGACGCGGGGCACTATCGCCCGGTGGAGGTTCGGCTCGGCCAGGAAAGCGCCGGCAGAACGGTGATCCTCGACGGCTTGGCAGAAGGGCAGAACGTCGTGACGTCCGGCCAGTTCCTGCTCGATTCCGAGGCCAGTCTCAAGGGCATCGTCGCCGAGCCGCTTGAAACAGACGGGAACGTTTCGGGGAGTCAGCCATGATCGCTGCGCTGATTCGCTGGTCCGTCGCCAACCGTTTTCTGGTGCTGCTGGCGACGCTGTTTGTCACGGGGTGGGGCGTGTGGTCGGTGCAGAGCACGCCGATCGATGCGCTGCCGGATCTGTCCGATGTGCAGGTGATCATCCGCACGCCGTACCCCGGACAGGCGCCGCAGATTGTCGAGAACCAGGTGACCTATCCGCTGACCACCACCATGCTCTCGGTGCCGGGGGCGAAAACCGTACGCGGTTATTCGTTCTTCGGTGACAGCTTCGTGTACGTGCTGTTCGAGGACGGCACCGATCAATACTGGGCGCGCTCGCGGGTGCTGGAGTACCTGAGCCAGATCCAGAGTCGATTGCCGGTCAGCGCCAAACCGGCGCTGGGTCCGGATGCGACCGGCGTTGGCTGGATCTATCAGTACGCTCTGGTGGATCGCAGCGGCGGGCATGATCTGGCGCAGCTTCGGGCGTTGCAGGACTGGTTTCTCAAGTTCGAGCTCAAGACCCTGCCTAACGTCGCCGAGGTCGCCACCGTCGGCGGCATGGTCAAGCAGTATCAGGTGCAGCCCGATCCGGTGCGGCTGGCCAGCCTCGGCATCACCCTGGCGCAGGTGCGCGAAGCCATCGGCAAGGCCAATCAGGAAACCGGTGGCGCGGTGTTGGAAATGGCCGAAACCGAGTTCATCGTACGGGCATCGGGCTACCTGAGAACCCTTGATGACTTTCGGGCGATCCCGTTAAAACTCGGTGCTGGCGGGGTGCCGGTAACTCTCGGCGATGTCGCAACGGTTCAGACCGGGCCGGATATGCGCCGGGGCATCACCGAGCTGGACGGCCAGGGCGAAACCGTCGGGGGCGTGGTAATCCTGCGCAGCGGCAAGAACGCCCGCGAGACCATTGCGGCGGTCGCGGCCAAACTCGATGACATGAAAAGCAGCCTGCCGCCCGGCGTGGAGATCGTCACCACCTACGATCGCAGCAAGCTGATCGATCGCGCCGTGGAAAACCTCAGCCACAAACTGCTCGAAGAGTTCATCGTCGTCGCGCTGGTGTGCGGGATCTTCCTCTGGCATTTGCGCTCTTCGCTGGTGGCGATCATTTCGTTGCCGGTGGGCGTGCTGATCGCCTTCATCGTGATGCGTTATCAGGGCTTGAACGCCAACATCATGTCGTTGGGCGGGATCGCCATCGCCATTGGTGCGATGGTCGATGCGGCGGTGGTGATGATCGAGAACGCCCACAAGAAAATCGAAGCGTGGCACGCGGCCAATCCGGGGCAGGCGCTCAAGGGCGAGCGCCATTGGCAGGTGATGACCGACGCGGCAGCGGAGGTGGGGCCGGCGCTGTTTTTCTGTTTGCTGATCATCACGCTGTCGTTCATTCCGGTGTTCACCTTGCAGGCCCAGGAAGGGCGGCTGTTCGGTCCGCTGGCGTTCACCAAGACCTACGCCATGGCAGCAGCTGCGGGATTGTCGGTGACGCTGGTGCCGGTGCTGATGGGCTACTGGATTCGCGGGCGGATTCCGGATGAACGCCACAATCCGCTCAACCGCTGGTTAATCCGGATCTATCAGCCGGCGCTGGATGCGGTGTTGCGGCGGCCGAAACTCACTCTGCTGGTGGCATTGCTGGTATTCGTCAGCGCGGCCTGGCCGATTTCGCGGCTTGGTGGCGAATTCCTCCCACCGCTGGACGAGGGCGATCTGCTGTATATGCCTTCGGCCTTGCCGGGTTTGTCGGCGCAAAAAGCCGCGCAACTGTTGCAGCAGACCGACCGTCTGATCAAAACCGTGCCCGAGGTCGAGCACGTGTTCGGCAAGGCTGGCCGCGCGGAAACCGCCACCGACCCGGCACCGCTGGAAATGTTCGAAACCACGATCCAGTTCAAGCCCCACGATCAATGGCGCCCAGGCATGACCCCGGAAAAACTCGTGGAAGAACTGGATCGCGTGGTGCGCGTGCCGGGCCTGACCAACATCTGGATTCCACCGATCCGCAATCGCATCGACATGCTCGCCACCGGGATCAAAAGTCCCATCGGCGTGAAAGTCGCCGGCAACGATCTGGCCCAGATCGACGCCGCGACCCAGGCCGTCGAGCGGGTGGCCAAAGGTGTGCCCGGCGTCAGTTCGGCACTGGCCGAGCGCCTGACCGGTGGCCGCTACATCGACGTGGATATCGACCGCAACGCCGCCGGCCGCTACGGGCTGAACATCAGCGATGTGCAATCCATCGTTGCCGGTGCCATTGGCGGGGAAAACGTCGGGGAAACCATCGAAGGGCTGGCGCGGTTTCCGATCAACATCCGTTATCCACGAGAGTGGCGTGATTCGCCCGGCGCCCTGGAGCAATTGCCGATCTACACGCCTTCCGGCAGCCAGATCACCCTCGGCATGCTGGCGAAGATCAAGGTCACGGACGGCCCACCGATGCTCAAGAGCGAGAATGCCCGGCCGTCCGGTTGGGTGTACATCGACGTGCGCGGGCGGGACATCGCTTCGGTGGTGGCCGATCTGCGTCGCGCCGTCAATGAACAGGTGAAATTGCAGCCCGGTATGAGTCTGAGCTATTCGGGGCAGTTCGAGTTTCTGGAGCGGGCCAATGCGCGGCTGAAACTGGTAGTGCCTGCCACGCTGCTGATCATCTTCGTGCTGCTCTACCTGACGTTTGCTCGCTTCGATGAGGCGCTACTGATCATGGCCACATTGCCGTTCGCATTGAGCGGCGGTGCGTGGTTCCTGTATTTGCTGGGCTACAACTTGTCGGTCGCCACCGGTGTGGGCTTCATTGCGCTGGCCGGGGTTTCGGCCGAGTTCGGCGTGATCATGCTGCTCTACCTGAAAAACGCCTGGGCCGAGCGCGAAGGCCTCGGCGACCACTCTGAACGTGGACTGGTCGCGGCGATTCGCGAAGGCGCTGTGCAACGCGTGCGCCCCAAGGCGATGACCGTGGCCGTGATCATCGCCGGCCTGTTGCCGATTCTGCTGGGCAGCGGCACCGGCAGCGAAGTCATGAGCCGCATCGCCGCGCCCATGGTCGGCGGCATGGTCACGGCGCCGCTGTTGTCCCTGTTTGTCATACCGGCGGCGTATCGCCTGATGCGCCGTCGACGGTTGCCCGCTGAAAACAAGTCACCTCAAAGCGACGATGCTTCCATCCAGCCGTAACCCGGCGACGAAAAAAACCGGTGCGAACGTTCGCACCGGTTTTTTATTGTGAGGTCTGGTCATCAGATCGAGCGCTGATTGACCCGCTGCATCAATTCCTCCGCCGATTCCTTACGCTCGGAATAACGATCCACCAGATCCGGCCGATCACGCAGCAACAGCGTGAACTTCACCAACTCTTCCATCACGTCTACCACCCGGTCGTACAGCGCCGAGGGTTTCATGCGGTTGCCTTCGTCGAATTCCAGATAAGCCTTGGGTACCGATGACTGATTGGGGATGGTGAACATGCGCATCCAGCGGCCCAGTACGCGCAGTTGATTGACCACGTTGAACGACTGCGAACCGCCGCAGACCTGCATCACCGCCAGGGTCTTGCCCTGAGTCGGACGGACCGCCCCAAGGGCCAGTGGCACCCAGTCGATCTGCGCCTTGAACACCGCCGACATCGCGCCGTGGCGTTCCGGCGAGCACCAGACCTGGCCTTCCGACCATTGCATCAGCTCAAGCAGTTCCTGGACTTTCGGGTGATCGCCCGGCGCATCGTCCGGCAGCGGCAGGCCGGAAGGATTGAAGATCCGCGTCTCGGCACCGAAGTGCTCCAGCAAGCGGGCGGCTTCTTCGACCAGCAAACGGCTGAAGGAGCGCGGGCGGGTCGAACCGTACAGCAACAGGATGCGCGGCTTGTGCGCGTCTTCGTCACGCGTGGTTGTTTGAACCAGTGAAGGATCGAGGTTGGGCAGGTCAGTCATGTCGGCTCCGGTTACAGCGTGCTGATGCGGTCGAGCTCGCGCTTGAGGGCATCACGGTCAAGTTCGGCGAAGGGCAGGGCGAGGAAGGCCCGGCAGCGGGTTTCGATTCGGGCGAGGGTGGCGCGGAAGGCGGCGTCGATGGTGCGTTCATCGCCGCGCACATCCGACGGGTCTTCCAGCCCCCAATGGGCTTTCAGTGCCGGGCCGAAATACACCGGGCAGGCTTCACCGGCGGCCTTGTCGCACACGGTGATGACGATGTCCGGCGGGTTGTCTTCGAAGGCCTCGTTGCCCTTGCTCCTCAACCCGGCGATGGAAATGCCGGCCGCCTGCAACGTGGTCAGGCTGCGCGGCAGTACCTGGCCCTTGGGGAAGCTGCCGGCGCTGACTGCTTCGAAACCGGCCGGCGCCAGATGGTTGAACATCGCCTCCGACAGAATGCTGCGGCAGCTGTTGGCGGTGCACATGAATAAAACTCGCATGGTTGATCCTCAGCAGCAGGCAGACGTATTGAGCGGGCGATCGCCCATGGCCGCCAGCCGCGCGCTGTTTTCTTCCAGCCAGGCGGTGTTGGCGGCGAGCGTGGTTTCAAGCAGCGTGCGAATCCATGCCGGCAAATCAGGGTTGAGCCGGTAATAAACCCACTGGCCCTGACGGCGATCCAGCAACAGGCCGCAGGTGCGGAGTTGCGCGAGATGGCGGGAGATTTTCGGCTGACTGTCGTCCAGCGCACAGACCAGTTCGCAGACACACAACTCACCTTCACGGGTGATCAGCAGCGTGGCCCGGGCGCGGGTTTCGTCGGCGAGGCATTTGAAAACGGAGGCGGGGTTGAGCATGACGATGCCTTGGGTACATATGGTTGTCCGAATATACGGATATCCATATGTAATGGGCAAGTCTTCTGTTTGATGTCTTTTGCGCGAGTGGTGTCAGAGAGGATCAAGCAAGGTAATGGGCCCGCGTGTCATGCAGTGGGCGGGCAGTGGCGAGCGTTCGTTTGACTGCTGCCAGTTCCGAACCTGCCAGACGCGTGCCGCCCAGTTTGCAGAAAACACCGCCCGGATCGATGTGCAACGAAAACAGGCCGATGATCTCGTTCCCGATGACTTTGACGATCAACTCCATGAAGGCTTCATGCGGTGTGAGGGCGTTCAGATAGGTGAACTCCTCAACGGTAGCGCTGCCAGCCCAATGAATTTCATCCCAGGCCAGACGATCCAGGTGTATGAAGCTCTGCTGCCCCTGCAAATCCTCCGCAAGCGCTCGCAATACACTCACAAACAGCTCACGGTTCAGGATTTCGAGTTCGTATCGACCACGACCTGAGGGAGCAATGCCGACGACTCTGGTAGTCAGGAGATAGCTCTGCGTAATCTCAGATGGCTGCTCATCCCAGCCATTCAGATCGGAAATGGGCGGGCACCAAATGACCTGGAGGGTTTCACCAACGGTGATTGGCTCGTGGTAATCAAACCGGGCCAGTGCGCGCTGACCGACACTTGGCACGAGGTCGTTCAGGTCAAGAATCGGGGCGCTGTAATCGATGCCGGAGTCTTTTGACCAGAACGTCGGTAAACAGATCTTAATGGATTGATAGTGATCCTTCAGGCCTTTAGCGCTTGCTGAACGCCAACCGCGCGGCAAACAGTACGAAAATCATCCCGGAGGTGCGATCCATCCAGCGAATCACCTTCTCGCGGCGAAGGAAACCGGACAACGGCTGCGTCGCGCCAATCAACACCAGCGACCAGATCAGCCCGAGCACCACGTGAATGCTCACTAGGCCGAACGTCCACGGCACCAGCGGCTGACCTTGCGGAATGAACTGCGGCAGAAACGACACGTAGAAAATCCCGATCTTCGGATTCAGCACATTCCCCAGCATGCCCTTGAAAAACCAGTTCGCCCCCGGCTTGCCGTCGGCCTCGGCCGGTGCCAGCGAACGGCGAGGGCGCAGCAGCATGTTCAACCCCAGCCACGCCAGATATGCCGCGCCGCAATACTTCAACAGGTTGTAGGCCAGCTCCGACACTGCAATCAACGCCCCCAACCCAAACGCCACCGCCGCGCCCCACAACAGACAACCGGCATTGATCCCCAGCGCCGCACGCAACGCCTGCTGCTTGCCTTCGACGGTGGCGGTGCGCAGCACCAGCGCGGTGTCGAGACCGGGCGTCAGGGTCAACAGCGTGGCGGCGAAAGTGAAGGCGAGGAGGTTGTCAGCGATGGACATGGTGCGAGGGTTCCCTGTTCTGGATTGGGAACGGTAGCGGTTTCAGGCAGGGGGATCCAGCAGGGAAATCAGGCGCGGTTCGATGCGGTCGGGTTGTATCTCGAGGATCGCCAGCGTGACCGGCAACTTGAAACGCCGAGGGCCGGCGCTGCCGGGGTTCACGTAGAGACGCTCACCGCGCCATTCGATGCGGGGTTTGTGGGAGTGGCCGGTGATGATGAGCCTGATGCCCGGATCGAGATCGGCGGGAACGTCGGCGATGTCGTGGACGAGGAGGGTTGGCCAGCCGTTGAGGGTGAAGGTCAGGAGGTCGGGAAGGTTTTCGGCCCACGGGCTGTTGAGGTCGTTGTTGCCGCGCACGGCGTGAACGGGGGCTATTTTGGCCAGCTGGGCGAGGATGTCCGGGTTGCCGATGTCGCCGGCGTGGATGATCTGGTCACAACCCTGGAGCGCGGCGAGGGTTTCGGGGCGGAGGAGGTTGTGGGTGTCGGAGATTAGGGCGGTTTTCATGGATATCTCCGTTGATGTTTTGAAAGACGAATTGCTGGTTCGGTTATATATGAAGCCATTTAACGGTATCAAATAATTTGAACCGCTTCAGGACGCTCTCGCCTAATGATCAGCTTGTGGAAAATTTCATAGGCAATGTGCCAATACCGGCACTTCGAGAGGTGGTCGTCGTGGCTAAAGAAGAGAAGAAAAATAAAGGTGAGTCCTCGAAAAATGCCAAGGAATTGAAAGATAAAAAATCGTCCCCGACGAAAAAGTCAGCGGCAGCTTCGGCGCTTGCCAAATCGTCCGAAAAGAAAGACAAGAAGAAAGATGCCGAACCAAAAAAATCTGACAAGAAAGCTGATGGTAAATCAACCAAAGCTAAGAAATCAGACAAAGCAGAAAAACCGGCGAACAAGAAAAAGTGATATCAGCTAGGGCTACTGGCCCTAGCGTCCTCCACCTGTATTTCCAATCATTATTACCTCTCGCAGCCGTTGCCGTGTATTGGTTCACTTCCGCTATTTGCAAGAACCTCAACCCCTGCTCATGCAGAGTGCATGCTTATATTTGGCCATCATATTGCGCAAGCCGTTGATGTTTAATGCCATTTAAAAGCTGAAGTGCTGGCACAAAATATGCGGTGTCTGTCTGGAATGACGCAAGAATTGCCGACCTGGATCGGCGAATAATAATCCGTGATAGAGGCCTCAAATGAACGCCATCGACCTTTTGAAAACTGACCACGAAAAAGTTAAAGGCATCCTGAATCAACTCAGTGAATCCACCGATCGCGCATTAAAAAAGCGGGCGGAGTTGCTGGACAAGCTTGAACTGGAAATTACCATTCATACCCAGCTCGAGGAGCAGATTCTGTATCCGGCTTTCAAGGAAGCAGGCGGTAAGGAACAGGATGAAATGTATTACGAGGCGAAAGAAGAACATCGCACGGTAGATTCACTGGTATTGCCAGACCTGAAGTCTACCGATCCTTCTACGCCCGAGTTTGCCGGCCGCGTGAAGGTGGTCAAGGAACTTTTGGAACACCATATCGAGGAAGAGGAAACCGAGATGTTTCCCCAGGCCAAAAAGCTGCTGGGCAATGCCAAGCTCGAGGAGTTGGGCAAGGAAATGGAAGTGATGAAAGCTTCACTGAAAAAAAGCCTCAGCGGTTCGAATATGGCGGCCTGAACGAATAGATAGACGGACCTGCGGCGAGATCAAAAGCCCGGCTTAATGCCGGGCTTTTCATTTGGTTACGCCTGGCACATCCATGTTTATCTTGCGCCAACACGCTTCAGAGAAACTGTAAACCGAGAAGGCAATCAGCCCCAGAGCCATCACCATCAAGACAAGCCATCCAGCGGGTAGACTCTGGAGTGCGTCCAGCGCTTCCTTCATGCCGGGTGGGTCCATGGCTTGATAAGCGGAACCGCTCACTGCCAGCAGCAAAGCAATTTCTATAAACACGACTCCGCGGGCGATCAGGCCGAATCGTGACACCGGACGGACGTAACGCATGACCTCGTCGTCGGCCTCAAAATACTTCTCGAACGAAGCCTTCCATCCCTTGATGATGTGAGCCACTCCAACGCCCAGTGGTATGAGCGCGATCAGATACAACAATAAATTCGAGTGCTCCCACGACAGAAGATGCGCCAGCCAATCCTTGGTTTGCTCTCCTGAATGGCTCGAGTTTCGGGTGCCGCTCACGAGCAGGCCCAATGCGAAGAACGCGAGAGCACCGTTGACCAAACCTCCTGCAAACAGGCCTGCACGAATCACCAGACCCTTGAATTGCGTGCCGTGATGATCGACATCGCGTACGGCTTGCAGGACACGCCATGCCGAAAATGCAAGCAGACCCGCCACCACAAGTCCCACCAGAAAATAGCCGAACGGTTGGCTCAGCAAGGCCTCCAGGCTCTTGTGACTGTCCTTCGGTTTTGTCGAGTCATGGGCTGCCATCAAGGCAAATATACCGATGATCAAATAGAGCATTCCGCGGGAGGCGTATCCACCCCGAGCGAGTATTACCAGGTTGCGCTGCGCGGACATTGGATTTACTTCCGAGAGGTCATAAAAGAGCAGACCGTCCTTTCTGGAGGGGGTTCTATTACAAGTCGTAGATGATCGCGCAAACTGTGGTCCCAAGGGCGATGTGAGCTGTTGTTGCGGGCTGAACGATCCTGACCCATCATTTGGGTTTCAGCGGTTATCGCTGTCGTGTATTGGATGTCGAATTGAAGGTATTGGGTGGCGATGTGGAAGGCGTAGTGTTGGGCGAGAAGATTCAGCGTGAAGCAGATCGACTGCTGGCGCAGATTGTCCGGGCAGATTCGATGATCATTGCTGTCAAGGCAGGGGCGCGGGCGGATGGATTCGTGCTGGGACTGGAAACCGGCGGAGCTTTGCGTGCCGGCGATGCCGAACGGCTGTACATCATTTTTGAAGCCGCACTGGTCGAGCGTCTGAAGTCCTTGTCGCGAGGCTGATCAGATCACGTGACTGGATCGAAATTCATGAACAGTCATCTGCTTGAACTATAAGCTGACCACTCAGTCAGGATAGGTGCCGATTACCATTCTGAGGGTGTCATCCATGCGCAATTACACGATCACGTACCTGTTCAACGACCAGCCCCGTACCCATCAGCTCGAACTGAAGCAGCCTGAATTGCCCATTCAGGACGCGGCCATGCACTTGTTGCAGTTACATTTCGGGGATGGCGAGAACAGCCTGATCATGCCTGATGCAGACTCCACACCCGAGGAGATCATCAAGCAGGCGAGTCTGGTCGGAATCACTCGAATCGAAGTGGTGGATGCCCAAGGCGAGTAGGGTGATCCGCTCCGACTGAGCCAACGTTCATTTCAAAGCCACTGCTCTTGATAATGGTTTCGAAGCACGTGGTTCAGGGTATTGCTGCGGGACGGCCATTGTTGCAACCTCATCGTTCATTTTCAGTATGGGACGAGGGCATGGAATGGAGTGACATGCGGGTCTTCCTGGCGATTGCCCGCAGTGGCTCGCTCGGTGGTGCCGCCAGGCAGTTGGGGGTCAGTCACCCGACCGTCGGGCGGCGCCTGCAGGTGCTTGAACAAACCATCGGGCAAACCTTTTTCCTGCGGACGGCTCAAGGGCTGGTGCTCACGGATGTTGGTGAGAGGATTCTCAGTCTGGCGCAGGACATGGAACACAGCGCCTTGGCTATCGAGCGTCGTTTGGCAGGACATGGCGATCAGCCGGAAGGCCTGTTGCGCATATCCTCGGCCGACTGGTTCGCCTGCCATGTGTTGGCGCCGGTCCTGAGCGAACTGGTGCAACGGTATCCGTTGATCGTTCCCGAAGTCATCGCCGGGCATCGTCTGTTCGACCTCGCTCGCCGGGATGCCGACATCGCCTTCCGGATCGTGCCTTTCACCGAACCCGACATCGTCCACCGCAAGCTGACAACCCTGACTTACGGACTCTACGCCGCTTTGCATGCTCCGGCGCCGCAGCCGGACGGTGAAGGCCTGGGGCTGATCCTCATGAACGTTGCCCAGGCTCATTACCCCGACGTGCATTGGTTGCAGCAGCGGTATCCGCGGGCCCGAACAGTGTTCACCAGCAGCAGCCGTACAGTTCAGGCGCAGATGTGCGCGAAGGGGCTTGGTGTTGCCGTATTGCCCCGCGTCCTCGGCGACTCCATATCAGGACTGCGCCTGCTGGATGAGGATGAGCCGCCACCAGGGCGGGACATCTGGATGGGTTATCACCAGGACATGCGCCAGATGGACCGGTTGCGTGCGCTGGCCGACCTCGCTTCCAGCATGATCGGCGCGGGGTAGCCCCCTCAGGTCAAACGGACAGCCGATACCTCCGGTACATGCACTGGCTGGCGCGCTAACGTCAGGCTTATCGCTGCTCCCACGGCCAGACAGACGGCGATGCACAGTACAGCGATAGTGAACGCGTAAGCGATGCTGACTGCCGTAGCCGGTTCTCCCAGCAAGGTATAAAAGACACCGCCAATCAGCGCGACGCTCAGTGATGTGCTGATTTGCAGCGTTGCACTGGTGATGCCTGCGATCATTCCGGCATACGCCGGCGCGACCCGCCCCGTGACCATGCGCATCAACGTCGGCAGGCCCAAGCCTTGTCCCAGACCGATCAGGAACAGGATGATCGTGAGTGATGTGAAGGGCGGGGCGAGGGTGGTCGGTGTCACTGACACGAGCCAGCCCAGCCATAGCAGTCCGAAAACCTCCAGTCCCATGCCTATGGGATTCACGTAGCCCCCGAGGATGCGTCTGAGTAGAGGGACCGACAGGGGGCCGAGCAGAAACCCAGCGCCGAACGGCAGGAAAATCAGCCCGGCATGCAGCGCGGTCATATGCAGCGCGCCTTGCAGGTAAATCGAAAACATCAGAAAAAACACACCGATTGAATAGAAGCAAAGCGCGACCAGTAGCGCTCGCCCCAGGCCCGGCGCTTTCAGTACGGCCGGTGCGAGGATGGGGGTCCCACCAGTTCGGTGCAAGCGGTTCTCGTAGCGCCAGAACAATACCGCCAGCACAGGGCTGGCGGCCAGTGAAAGCCATGCCCACAACGGCCATCCCGCCTCGCGACCTTCAATCAAAGGCACGACCAGAGCGGTCAGGGTCAGCATCGAAAATGCTGTGCCCACCAGATCCAGCTTGTTGGCATGCTGCGCACGGGTTTCTTTCAGCACAGGGATGCCGAACGCAATCACCAGCAACGCAATCGGTAGATTAACGAGAAAAATCGCCCGCCACCCCATGCCCAAAACGTCGATTTCAATCAAAAAGCCGCCCAGTGCCTGACCGATCACGGATGCCAGCCCAAACACGGCTCCGTACAGGCTCAATGCCAATGGTCTTTCCGACGCCGGAAAAATCGCCTGCACCGATGCGAGCGCCTGAGGAGCCATTACGGCGGCGGTCACCCCCTGCAAGGCTCGGCCGAGGATGAGGATCCACGGCGAACCTGCCACGCCACACAACAGTGACGCGGCGGCAAAACCCAGCAGGCCAAGGAAGAACATCCGCCCGCGACCGTACAGGTCGCCGAGTCGCCCGCCGGTAATCAGCGTCACGGCATAGAGCGTCGCGTAGGAAGAAATCACCAACTGCTCGGCAGAGGAACCTGTCCCCAAGTCGTCCTGTATCGAGGGCAGCGCGACGTTGACGATAAAAAAATCCAGGGGCGGTAGAAACGCACCGACGAGCAAGATGGCAAACATCAACCAGCGCCGGGGTTCGGACACTTCGATTTCGATTCGAGACATGACAGGCATCCTGTAGGGAAACTCAGGTTTGACGACAAGTGAAAGGCAAGGCTTCGCGCCCGCTCGGACCAAGTCATGGGTCCCAATTTAGGGAGTCACTCCTGCGTTTTCGCCTTACAAAACTGCACGATCAATGTTCATTCCTGTCAGTGCCGCTCTGCTCCGATGACGCTCACCATGAGCAAGGTCGTTTCAGACGACCCCTTAATCAACGACCGAGGAGTCAGACATGTCAGGAAAATTCAGCGATCAGGTTGCCGTAGTGACCGGCGGTTCCACGGGGATCGGATTTTCCATTGCGCAAGCCTTGATCGCCGAGGGCGCCAAACGCGTTTACATCACTGGGCGGGCAGCGGTAATGCTGGAGGCGGCGGTTGCCAGACTCGGCGACAAAGCTGTCGCGGTGGTTTCCGACGTCTCGCGCCAAGCCGATCTCGACGCGCTCAAAGCGACAATCCAGGCGCGGGACGACCGGCTTGACGCGGTCTTCGCGAATGCCGGGATCTGTGAGAAAAATCCCCTCGGAGAGACCAGCGAGGCTGCTTACTACGCCATGTTCGACGTGAACGTGAAAGGCGTTTTTTTCAGCGTTCAAACACTTCTTCCCTTGATGAAAGACAATTCGTCCATCGTCTTGACCGCCTCAATCTGCTCCAGCAATGGTATGGAGGGATTGAGTCTGTACAACGCGTCGAAGGCGGCGGTGCGATCATTTGCACGCACGTGGGCCAACGAACTCAAGGACCGCAAAATCCGCGCAAATGTGTTGAGCCCTGGCTTCACACGCACGCCGCTGATGGACAACGGGCTGAAAATGAGCGAGAGCGACATCGCTGCACTACGCCAATACGTCGAGCAAATCACGCCATTGGGCTACATGGCACAACCTGAAGAAATCGCCAGCGCGGCACTGTTTTTGGCCTCGGTCGACGCCAGATATGTGAACGGCGTGGAGCTGATGGTCGACGGTGGTTTGTCGCAAATCTGAAGTCTCTGTCGCTGCGAACGGCCTGTTCCACGACATAAAAAGAGGGCGGACACTGGAGATTGGACCTGGTCACAATCGGCAACGTTTGCTCTGGCCGATAGCTGCCATCCACCATGGCAGCTTCGGTCAACACTCATTCCGCAGCCGGCGGACTCTGGCGTAGTCGTAGGCAATGACGCAAGGCGTTGTAGCCTTGAGGAAGTAACGCAGAGTGTCTTCAAACAGCGAAGGCCGAAACCCTTAAACAACCTCCGATGGTTCCTTCAATAACCGTCGTATTGGATCTTTCCCTGGCGTTCTGCTGCCCTGAACTGGCTCCGGCCAGGCGTTCACGCAGGATGCCGGACCCGGCTGGCATCTCTGGAGGGCGGGCACCCGAACTGGCGACTGTATTCCCGGCTGAATTGCGACGGGCTTTCGTAGCCCACTCGATAACAGGCGCTCGCCACATCCAGCCCTTCGCCGAGCAACAGGCGGCGGGCTTCCTGCAGGCGCAGTTGTTTCTGATACTGCAGCGGACTCATGGCTGTCACCGCCTTGAAGCGATGATGCAATGTGGAGTTGCCCAAATTGGCGACCCGGGCGAGTTCTTCGATGCGCAAGGGTTGGGTGTAGTGGTTGTTCAACCAGTCGATTGCCCGTGTTACTCGCCGTGTTTGCGAGTCGCCGAGGGCAAGCTCATACAGACGACGGCCGTGCACACCCCGCAGGAGGCGGTAATACAACTCGCGAAGGGCGAGCGGTGCCAGCATGCCGATGTCTTTCGGTGTTTCCAGCAGCCGGACCAGCCGCAGCATGGTTTCCAGCAGGGGTACATCGACTTTCTCAAGAAAAAGGCCAAGCTCCGGCTCGTCCGGGACGCCTGCCGGCGGAGCGTCGGCGATGACCTGAGCGATTTCCGTGGGCTCGAAATCAAACCGGATACACAGGTAGGGCGCCTCCGGGCTGGCCATCAGCACGCGACCGGACACCGGAAGGGTGACCGAAACCACCAGGTAGCTGAGGGGGTCGTAAAGGTACTGGTCGTCACCCAGGCCGATTTCCTTTTGTCCTTGCACGATCAGGCAAAGTGCCGGTTTGTGCACGGTATGGATCAGCTCCGAAGGTGCATCGAAACGGATGACATGCAGGGGCGCTATGGCGGTCTCATAGATCCCGGGTGTGGTAAAGCGTTGCGTCAGCAGGCGAACCAGTTCGTCACGGTAGACGGCTGTGTTTTGAAGGATGAAAGCATCGCTCTGTTCCATTTCAAGGCTCTCACAAGTGTTGATGAACGTCTGCCTGAAGCTTTTCAGGCAGACGATATTCGCCCGACATCATCAAAGTACTCATTGCCGATACAGGATCATTCCGGCGTGATACAGCACGTCGTCATGAAAGTGGCCGTCAGCGGTGAAGCCGGTGTCGTCCCAGTACTGGATGTAATCACCGACCAGTTCGTAGCGGCCCTGATAGGCGCTCTTGTTTTTACCACGGGCCTCGTCGTAACGACCAGTCGTCAGAAGCTCATGACGGATGAGTCCATCCGCGGTAACCCACATGCCTGCGTAACGATGGTCCTGAGTGGTTTTTTTGGCATCTTTCATCACTTTTCTCCTCGGATGTTCAGACTGAGCCGATACGGCCCAAAGCCGTGCGATCAGAGCCGTTTTCGGCAACGCGAAAACCCGGAGTGCGATCACTGCCACCTTCAGTTACGCGCATGCCGGGGGTGCGGTCCGAACCATCAGCGGCAACGCGGAACCCTGGAGTGCGATCACTGCCACCTTCAGTGACGCGCATGCCTGGCGTGCGGTCCGAACCATCAGCGGCAACGCGGAACCCCGGAGTGCGGTCACTGCCACCTTCACTCACGCGCATGCCTGGAGTTCGATCAGCACCGTCAGCTGCCAGGTACAGGCTGGTCGAGGAAAGGTTGATCGCGCAGGCCACCATCGCGCCGATCACCAGTGAAAGGGAAAGCCGTTTTGCGTTTTTCATTGTTCAGTCCTCATTGACGTTGTTCATCTGAGCGGCCTGCCGTGGCCTGTGTCTGCATCCGTTGCGTGCTTTCAGATTACGTAGCCGAGCGCAGCGGTGTTAGGACGAAACTGCCGCAGATTTGCCTGATCCTCTCGGGTTGGTCGGGCATGTCCTGCGGCGCGTTTGTGCTGCGGCTCAGCCGGCCGTGACCGTCATGCCGCCGTCGGCCATGACCACCGAACCGACCATGAAGCTGGCCCGGTCCGAGGCGATGAACGCGACCACTTCGGCGATTTCTTCCGGTTGGGCGGCGCGGCCGATCGGTGCGGCTTCACCATGTTGGGCGAGAAAGGCAGGGCCGTCGTCGACCACATTGTTGAGGATGTTGGTCACCACATCGCCGACACCGACAGCATTGACCCGGATGCCGTGGCCAATGACCTCAAGCGCCAGGGTGCGCGTCAGTTGGGCCAGCGCGCCTTTGGAGGCGGTGTAGGCCGCAATGGTGGGGAAGGCGAAATAGGAGGCGTAGGACGCGATGTTGACGATCGATCCGGACTTGTTGGGTATCATCGCTTTGACCGCCTCCCGGCTATGCAAAAAGGCCGCCGTGGCGTTGACCGCCTGAATGCGCTCCCAGTCTTCGCGGGTCATGTCGATGACCAGTTTATTGATGATGATGCCGGCGTTGTTGACCAGAATGTCCAGCCGCCCGAATTGCTCGACGGCCAGGGCGACCGCGCGCTCGGCTGCCCCGTTCTGAGTGATGTCGGCCACCAGGGGGACCAGGCCGGGGCGTGCCAGTGCTTCGACCTCAGGGTTTATATCTTCAGCAATGACCTGGGCGCCGCGGGCATGCAGCAGCAGTGCGATGGCCTTGCCGATGCCACTGGCCGCGCCAGTAACCAGCGCGACTTTACCGGCCACTTCGTTTGGGGTGCTGTTCTTGAAGTCGGTCATGATGTTCTCCAGCGTTTTTTGATCGAGTAGGGATAAGCCGTGTTGGCGCCTGCGAGGCGCTGTCATCGGCGACGGGCCTACTGTCTCGCAGCGGAGTGAGGTCGGCTTTCGTGAGATTGCCCACGCTGTCGGGGTTTTGCGCTGAATGTCAGTGAGCGAGGCTTGGTGCTCGATTCAACCCACGGCAAAAGCCCGATATTATCGAGCCGGTCTGCTGACGCGGCGTGCGGGCAAGCATCGGAGACCTGTCTGGCTTCGCACAGCAGAATCTGAAAAGGACGAGTTCATGGCAAATACCGGGCGTACCTCCCAGGACGCGTTGTCGACATCCTCTCGAGACTTGCGCATCACCGGCGAGTCGATGGGTGAGTTCCTGCCAGGCGAACCCCAGGCGTTACCCTCGCACCCGGAAATCACGGACGTGGTGATTCAGCTGTTTACCCATCGCAGCGTTACTGAGCCCATTCTCGTGCCTGCAGTGGTGGAACCGCTGCTCGTTCTGGTTCTGGCCGGGGCGGCGACGGTAGAGGAGCGCGCATTGGGTGGCGAGTGGGAAGCTGCAGATGTCAGTGCCGGCGATTTTTTCCTCACCAGTTCCGATGAGCCGTATGAAATGCGCTGGCAGACGCACGGAGGCGATACCTTCGAAGTCATGCATCTTTATCTGGGGCTGCCCTTGATCGAGCTAGCGTCTCGAGAGCTGTCGGGCCAGCACGCCGGGCCTGTGCGTTTGCGCGATGTTTCAGGGGCACGGGACGGGCGCGTCGCGTTTGTCATGGAGCAGTTGCGCACCGAATTGCTTCTGGAACGCACGCCCAGCGCGCTTTTCGCCCGCTCTCTGGCGCAGGCGCTGGCCGTGCATCTGGTGCGCAGCTATCTCGCTGAAAGCCAGCCCGGGCGTCGGGTCAACGCCTTGCAAGCCTACAAACTGCGCAAAGTCACCGACGCCATGCGCGCGCAACTAAGCGCTGAATTCAGCCTGGCCAAACTGGCCAGCCTTGCCGAGCTGAGCGAGTACCACTTCAGCCGCCTGTTCAAGCGGGCGACGGGGCTGTCGCCATCGCAGTACTTCATCCGCTTGCGCATGGCTCGCGCGCGGCACCTGCTACTGGAAACCCGCCTTAGCATCATCGACGTCGGGCTGGAGGTCGGCTACTCAAGCCCCAGTCACTTCTCTCAGGTCTTTCGTCGTGAAGTGGGCGTAACGCCCAGCGAGTTCCGTGGGGCGTGAGCGGCGCTTCATCACAAATTTGCAGGCGATGCACTCAGACACGAATAGGCAAAAGTTGCGCAGGTTTCGGCACGCGTCGAACAGGTCTGCGCCCTTAATCTTTTCGACGTACCCCGCAGCAACGAACGCGTCTTCAGCGGTCGGTGCTGAACCTCAATGCAGACAGCAGGAGCTACGGATATGTCGAACATTCAAAACAAAGTCGTCCTGATTACCGGTGCAAGCAGTGGTATCGGCGAAGCGGCCGCCAGGTTGATCGCCGCCAAAGGCGCGCATGTGGTCCTCGGTGCCCGCCGTACCGAGCGTCTGGACAAACTGGTCAGCGAGATCCGCGCCGAAGGTGGCTCGGCAAGTGCCTGCGCACTCGACGTTACGGATCTGCAATCAATGCACGCCTTCGTGGCGTTCGCCAAGACGCAACATGGCAAGGTCGATGTGATCATCAACAACGCGGGCGTGATGCCGTTGTCTCCGCTGGCTTCGTTGAAGGTCAACGAATGGAACCAGATGCTCGATGTCAACGTGCGTGGCGTACTGCATGGTATTGCAGCCGTCCTGCCGGACATGCAGGCGCAGGGTTTCGGTCAGGTCATCAATATCTCGTCGATTGGTGGCCTCGCGGTTTCTCCGACCGCCGCGGTGTACTGCGCGACCAAATTCGCGGTCAGGGCTATCTCGGATGGTCTGCGTCAGGAAACGGACAAGATCCGCGTCACCGTGGTGTGCCCGGGGGTCGTCGAGTCCGAATTGGCGGATACGATTTCCGATGATGTGGCTCGCGAGGAAATGAAAGCCTTCCGCCGTGTGGCGCTCAATGCAGACGCCATTGCGCGAGCGCTCGCCTATGCCATCGAACAGCCCGACGATGTCGATGTGAGTGAGATCGTGGTTCGTCCGACTGCCAGTCCGCACTGAGCCGTTCCGGGCGCAATCACCCGTGGTTTGTGCCCCGTTCTGCCTGGCTATAAAGACTGGGCATAGACCTCACAAAGCAATCGCCCACGTCTGACTGACCAAATCCTTGCCGAAGCTGTGAATCGGCTCTTCCTCGACCAACTCAAACCCCGCCCGCTGGTATAACCGGCGGGCATCCACCAGATTGCTGGTGGTCCAGAGAATCATCTTTTTGTAGCCGACATCCCGGGCAAAACGCAGGCATTCCTCGATCAGCCGATTGCCGATCCCCAATCCCCGCGCACTGGCATCCACGTAGAGCATGCGCAGTTTCGCAGTGGTTTCGTCGTGGCGGATGACGAACACCGAACCCACCACCTTGCCATCCTTCTCCGCGATCCAGCAGCGCTCGCCCGTGGGGTCGAATTCGCGCAGGTATTTGGCGACGACCTCTGACACCAGCGCTTCGAACTCTGAATTCCAGCCGTATTCACGGCTGTAGATCGCAGTCTGCTGATGCACCACCAGACCCATGTCACCGGGCTGCGGATCGCGTAGCAGGTAGGTCGTAGACTGGCCGCCCTCGAGCAGCGTTTGGATCTGCTTCATCGACGCGATCAGTTGCAGTTGCTGCGGTTCGGACAGGCGTTCGAGCAGGGTGATGACTTCTTGTCGCGAGGCTTGCTCCAGCGGGGCGAGGATCTCGCGGCCGAGATCGGTGATGTGCAATTGACTGGCGCGGGCGTCGGTGGTGGAGGGGACTTTCTGGATCAGGCCCTTTTTGTCGAAACCGCTGATGAGGCGACTCATATAGCCCGCGTCGAGGCCGAGCATCTGGCGTAGGTCGGTGCTGGTCAGATCGCCCTGGGACGCGAGCTCGTAGAGGATGCGCAGCTCGGTGAGCGAGTAGTCGCTTTGCAGCAAGTGTTCCTGCAACACGCCGATCTGATGGGTGTAGAAACGGTTGAACTGCCGGACGATGTCGGCGCGGTCAGTGATCGTGGACATGGCGTGATGCTCATATGCTTGCTTTAGGCAACTATATAGTTGCCTTAGGCAAGCAAGTCAAATGAATGATTTCACGATCCCGGACCCAAAGTCAGCCGGAACGAACGCTCAGTCGTGTCCATTCGTATGTTTCTGAGGCTCACGGTTTCCAGATGCGTCGCCGCGTGACCGCGATGACAGGGCCATCTCTCCATGCCTGTAAAAAAAAACTGACTAGAATCCAAACACACCTATTCATTCAAGGAACGACCCATGTCCGGTTTACGCACGTTGATTGCGACCACGACCTGTATTGCGCTGTTGAGCACTTCGGTGTCAGCGCTGGCCGATCCTGGCAATGGAAAGGGGCAGGGCAAAGGCAATCCGCATAACAGCCAGGATCATGGCAATCAGGGGAAAAAAGGCGGGGGCGGTTATCAGGGGCACGGCCCAAGTATCGATCGCGGCGGGGTGATCGGGATTGTGGAAGGCTATCGCGGCTACTGGACCCCGGGCCCGGCGTTGCCACCCGGCATCCAGAAGAACCTGGCGCGGGGCAAACCGCTGCCGCCCGGTATTGCGAAGAAGCTCGATGGTCGACTGGTCGGCAGACTGCCGCACTACGACGGCTACGAATGGCAGCAGGTCGGCACCGATCTGATCCTGGTCGCGCTGGCCACCGGGCTGATTTATGAAGTGCTCAATGGCGCCTTCGATTGAAAAATAGATCTGTCCCCATATGAAAAAGCCCGGCGGATAAGGCCGGGCTTTCGTCGGGTACTGCGGTAAAACCCGGCATTCAGGCGTTACGACTTTCGATCAGACGGTCAGAACCACCTTCGGCAACTGCATCACTGAACAGCGGATCGGTTTCAGTCGCGGCAACCGAATCACTGAACAGCGGATCAGTCTGGGTCGCAGCAGCAACCGCATCACTGAACAATGGATCGGTTTGAGTCGCAGAGGCAACAGCATCGCTGAACAGTGGGTCGGTTTGAGTCGCAGCGGCAACCGCATCGCTGAACAGTGGATCGGTTTCAGTCGCCGCAAAAGCATTCAGGGCGAAGAGCGAGAAGGCGATGCCGATGAGGGTTTGGCGTTTCATGGTTCTGTACTCCGTGTGCAGTGGGTTGGTATGGAGCAGATCCTACGCTTTCGATTTGATATGAGAACTTCATTGAATTAATGGTTGTTATTGATGCGGTCAATGATTGGGCTCGGTGGCCTGAGATGCGCTGAACGGTACCGATGACACCAATTCGCTTGCCAGTCACTGCGTAATAAACCTGCGAATCGCTTGAATGGTTTCGACGGGCGCTTCTTCCATCAGCCAATGACCCGCACCGGCGATCACCAATTCGGTGACGTTGTCGGCGGCATTACGCATTACGCATCACGATGGCTTCATTGTTGCCGAAGGACTTCTCACCGCCGACCGCCAGCACCGGCATTTTCAGTTTGGTCTTCATCGACGCCTCGTTGTCCACCGCGTCCTGGCGGATCGCGCGGAACTGGGCGAACGCCGCGTGCATGGCGCCGGGGCGGGCGTAGAGTTTGGCGTAGTGTTGGCGGGTGGCTTCGTCGACTTTTTTCGGGTCGCCGGCGAACTCGTTCCAGAAGCGGTCGAGGTAGATACGCTCACGGCCGGCCACCAGCCGTTCTGCATCCGGCCCGCCGAAATCGAAGTGCCAGAGCATCGGCGAGCGAACGATCTCGTTCCACGGCGGGATCCCCGGAACGGGCGCGTCCATCACCACCAGGCGATCGGTCTGCTGCGGATAACGCGAGGCGTAGGCGAAGGCGACCATGGTGCCGATGTCGTGACCGACCACCACCGAATGCTCGATGCCCAGCGAAGCCAGCACCGCGCGAATATCACCGGCCTGAGTCTTCTTGTCGTAACCATCAGCCGGGATCGACGACAGGCCCATGCCCCGCAAATCAGGCACCACCACGGTGTGATCCTTCGCCAGATCCGCCGCCAGCGGCGCCCACATATCACCGGTGTCGCCGAAACCGTGCAACAGCACCACCGCTGGGCCTTTTCCGTCGATGCGAGTGTGGATTTTCGCGCCGTCCACGGCGATGTCCTGAGTGCGGAACGAGGCGGGGAAGGGCGTCACATCCGCATGGGCCGGAACACTCATGGCCAGCAGCAGGGAAGCGGTGAGCAGGGCGCGGATCATGGCGGTCACTCCAGAGGGGGTGGCTGGAGCGTAGACGGATTTGTGATCGCTGAAGTGCGAATTGTGAACTGGATTTTGGCAACGCTTCAGGAAAGGTATCCGCTGACCCCATCCCACAACAGCTTCAATGCCGTGACCACCAGCAAGCCATAACAGGCGCGGTACATCTGACGCTGGTCCAGTCTGGCGTGCAGCCGCCAGCCCAGCCAGACGCCGCTGGGAATGGCGAGCAAGCTGACGAGCATCAGTGTCAGCACGTTGCCGGTAGGTTTGGCCAGCAGCAGCCATGGCACTGCCTTGAGAAGATTGCCCACGGTGAAAAACAGGCTGGTCGTTCCGGCATACATCTGCTTGCTCAGCCCCAGCGGCAGCAGATAGATCGCCAGTGGCGGCCCGCCGGAATGCGCCACCATCGTCGTGATACCCGAAGTAATGCCGGCAGCCACGGCTTTGGGAGAGGAGCGCGGCCGCACTTGCACTTCTCCGCCCGCCTTGAACCACAAACCGACAAACAACAGCGTGATCGCCGCCATGACGATGGCGATGGCGCGGTGGTCCAATACCCGGAAAAGCAAATAGCCGGCGCCGATGCCGACGATCAAACCTGGTACCAACAACTTCAGGTCAGTTTTTGACCAGGTGGAAGGCTTCCAGTAGCGCAGGCTGAACAGATCCATGGCGACGAACAATGGCGCCAGCAGCCCGCCAGCGGTAATCGGGTCCATCACCAGCGACAGCAGCGGAATCCCGACAATCGCAAAGCCGCCGCCGAACGCGCCCTTCATGAAGCAGATCAGGAACACGCCGGCGAAGGTGACGAGGAGGGTGGTGACGGTCAGATCCACGGCGTGTGCTCACTTCATCTCGGTCGGGGAGTGGCCTTAATTTCGCTCACGGTCTGCAGGATGAACAGTTACAGTTTCGAGGCCGATTCACGGACCAGTTGCCAACTGGATCGAATGTGGGCCTCGGGCAAAATTAAGTTTGCAAAGATAGGGGCACATGGGACTTGAAGACATCCTGACCTAAGACCTTTACGTGGTGTTCTGCGGAATCAATCCGGGCTTATTGGCGGCAGCGGGTATCCGGCAAGAAGTCGATCAAGTGGGGGCTGCAAGAGGACACGTTCGGCGGCGCTGACGTCTGGATCCTGCCCAATCCCGGCGGGCGTAATCTGGCGTTCAATCAGGCGCAACTGGTGACGGCGTATCGTCAGCTTTACCTGGCAATACGCGAAACGATGATCGACTCCCGGTCCAGGATGGGTTTTATATAAAGCAGCTCGTATTCCCCATTTTTTGATGACGCGCAAGGAGCGGCCCTTAATGGATTACCTGATTCGAAACGCTACGAATGCAGATGCGCCAGCGATCAGTCGAACGATCATCAGTGCTTTGCGCGAATCCAACGTTCAGGACTACTCCGCCGAAATCATCGAGCAGGTGACGCGAAGTTTTTCTCCCCCGGCGATCCTTCATCTGTTGAGTGAGCGTCAAGTTCTGGTGGCTACAACCGGCAGCCATATCGTTGCAACCGCGAGTCTGGATCACGACATTGTCCGAAGTGTGTTTGTCGACCCGCGCTATCAAGGAAAGGGTATCGGAAGGCAACTGATGGAGAGGCTTCAATCACTTGCCATCAATGCAGGTCTGAACCGGCTGCGTGTGCCTTCTTCAATCACCGCGGAAGGCTTCTATGCTTCGCTTGGGTTTGAAAAGGTTCGAGACGAGTTTCACGGGGCGGAGGGCACGGTCATCATGGCGAAGGCATTGGAGCTGTAGGCCTCCGTTGTTAAAAAAAACGCCCAAGGGTTTGGCACGTCCTGGATGATTAGGACGGCTTACTGCCTTGGGCGGGATGTGGGTGACGGGAAAAGGATACGGCTTGAGGGGCGAGCCCTGAAAGCCGGCGCTTTCTGGTGAATTTGTAGGCACTTGCTCAAGGGGGTGTAGGCTCGAGTAGCAACAGAAAAGCAAAGAAAATGCTGCCGTTACAGTCGAGGTCGTTCCAGCTTGATCCACTCTTGTACTGTCTTGCGCTGCCATTGGCGTTGAGCGTAATCCTCCAGTTGAGCCGGCACAGCGTCTCCGTTGAGTATCAATCGGTTCAGCATCAACGCGAGATCAACATCGGCGATCGACCATTCACCAAAAAGGTAGTCCGGACTATCGGTAAGCAGCCATTGAGCGACCTCAACCAACTTTTGCCTGGCAGCCTCAGCCGACGCTGACAACGGTCCGTATTTCTGACCATAGAACACGACAAGGGTAGAGCGCTCCTGTCGGATTGGGAGCAGATCACTGCGTAGCCACGCTTGAACTTGCCTCGCTGCGGCCCGTTTTTGTGGATGCTGTGGGTAAACAGGTGTTTGGGGGAACACATCTTCCAGGTATTCCGTGATCGCCGATGATTCCGACAACGCAAAGTCACCCTGCACGAGGGTGGGCACTCTTTGAGTCAGGGAAAGACGGGCGTAATCGCTGGCCTGGTTTTCCAGTTTGTCCAAGTCCAAGGTACTCATTTCGAACTCGATCCCCTTTTCTCGAAGGGCCACAAAGCACGACATTGCGTAGGGACTTGTGAATTGAGCATCGACGTAAAGGCGCAGGCTTGAGTCATTCATAGCGTCATCTCCATATGCGGAATGGCCACGCTAAAAGATTGATCGCTTTAAATAAAATTCATGTTTTTTATGGGGGCATTCCCATCAGGAATGGGCAAAAAGGTCGACACGATTTCCCATCACGGTTTGCAAATCAGCGGGCCAGCGTCACCCAAGGCGCACCTTCAGCAAAAGCGCCCTCGATCCAGTCCTTGAACGCCGTAGTCGTCGCGGTGTTAAACCGCGACGAAGGCCGCACCAGATAAACCCTCGTGTCAGCATCCAGTTGCCACTCGGGCAGCACCCGCACCAGACGCCCCTCGCGCAGGTCGTTGGTCATCAGCCAGTCGCCGCCGGCCAAAATCCCCACGCCCATGCGCGCGGCACACAGCTGCGCTTCATTGTCGTTGCTGACCAGTCGGCTGCGAATTTTCAGAGTGTGTTTCTCATCGCCTCGGGTCAGTCGCCATTCGGGATACGAATGCAACCCGGTAAACCCCAGGCATTGATGATCGGCAAGATCCGCCGGCGTTTTCGGCTCGCCATGCTGTTGAAGATAGGAGGGCGCGGCACAAAGGATTCGGCGGTGATCGCAGAGCTTTTTCGCCACCAGCCGATTGTCCGCCAGCTCGCCAATGCGGATCGCTGCGTCGAAACCTTCAGCGACGATATCGACAAAGCGCTCGGCATATTCAACCTCCAGCGCCACGTTCGGATGGGCCAGGGCAAACGCCGAAACGATATCCCCCAGCCACAGCCGCCCCATGGCGGCCGGCAGGGCGATGCGCAAACGCCCGCGAACTTCGGCGGCACCCTCGCGCGCATCCTGCTCCGCTTCGGCGATCAGGCTGACCGCATGCCCGAACCGCGCCACCAGCCGTTGCCCCTCATCGGTGAAACGCAATTGCCGGGTGGTGCGCTCGATCAGCCGCACCCCCAGCCGTGACTCCAGCGCGCTGAGCCGTTTCGACAGCACCGAGGGATGGCGCTGCAACGTCCGGCCCGCCGCCGCAAACGAGCCGTGCTCGGCCAGGGCCAGCAGGGTGGCGACTTCATCGGCCTGACGGCTATCGAACAGATCCATGCAACGACAACCCTCGTGGATGACTCGAAAAAAGACTCAAGGCACCAGCACAACCGCCCCCGGCAAACCGCCCCGGTGCAGATCGGTATGGGCCCGGGCGGCGTCCGCCAGCGGATAACGACGCCCGACATTGGGCTGGATGATACCGGCGTCAATCGCTTGCAACACGTCCTTTGCGCGCTGCTGGTATTCCTCCGGCGTGGCGGTGTGCGCGGCGAGGGACGGTCGGGTCAGGAACAACGAACCCTTGGTGTTCAGAGTGCTGATCTCGACCGGCGCCGGCGCCCCCGACGCCATGCCGAACGACACCAGCAACCCGTGCGGACGCAGGCAATTCAACGACGCCTCGAAAGACACCCGGCCAATCGGGTCGTACACCACATCCACTTTCTTGCCCTGAGTGAAGTCGATCACCGCGTCGGCCAGCGTCGCCGCATCGAACACCAACACCTCATCACAACCCGCCAACCGGGCCCGCTCGACACTCTCGGCGCCGGACACCACACCAATCACCAACGCCCCCAAATGCTTCGCCCACGGCACCATGATCTGCCCCAGCGCACCGGCCGCGCCGTAGATCAGCACCGTCGAACCCGGCCCGACCGGGTAGGTGGACTTGAGCAAATACTGCGCGGTGATGCCCTTGAACAGCACAGCCGCCGCGTCCTCGAAACTCAGGCTGTCGGGAATCTTCACCAGCCGATTGGCCGGGTAGAGGCGGGCGCTGGCATAGGCGCCGACAGGGCCCGTGGCATAGGCGACCCGGTCGCCGACCGCCACGTTCGTCACATCGGCCCCCACCGCCACAACCCGCCCGGCGCCCTCAAGCCCCAGCCCGGAAGGCAACGCCAACGGCGCGGCACCGGAACGTTGGCTCAAATCGAGCGGGTTGACGCCAATGGCGAACTGCTCAAGCCAGACCTCGGCGGGGCCGGGCGTTTGAGCGGTGGATTGCTCGAGCTGAATGGCTTGAGGCTCACCGGTTTGATGGATGACGGCGGTGGTGACCATGTTGAATGCTCCCTTACGTTGATCGTGGGGAGAGTCTAAAGGCCTGCGTTTGGAGCACTAGTCGGGTTGAATGCAGTTCATATGTGCATTCGATGCAGTAATTGGATCAAGGCCCCGCGTGGTTCGAATTCAACGCCCTTTACTGAAACGCAAACAGCCCGGGCCGACGCCCTTCGTAGTTAACGAGGGTGTCGGCCCGGGCTGTTTTGCATTCCATAACCTCTTGAGCCGCGCTTTTTCCTGCAGCAGCGGTGGACGCGCTACAGAAGCCGCCTGGAGGAAATCTCTTTCCAGATTCAGCCGTCGACTAGCGACGCTTTTTTGGTTAATCCGAGTTGGGCGACGTTGTGTTTAGGTGTCTTCAGTAAAGAGGGAAACGTTAATGTAGAAATACTTAATTTCTGACCACGAATCCCTTTTGTCTATTGGCGTTTCTTCGGACCCCATACCCAGCATGTACCCCACATGTGTTTTTTTATCGCGATAGAAGAACGGTGCTGAATCCCATCCGCAACACATATGCTGAAGCTGTGGCAGACCGAAGCTCTGATGCATGTATCGTTCAGCTTCAAGCGCATCAAGGCCTTTTACTCGGTAGCGAGCAATCAAAGGTTTCCCTTGTATGTCGCTGTCCTGGGTGCACGTCAGAAGCTCAACAAATTCAGGTTTGTCGCTGATTTTTGCCAGGAAGTCCTCACAGTGCGGTTCAGCCTTTGCGCAACCGGCCAAGACAGATAGCACTCCGAACAAGAGTCCAAGGAATAACTTTTTCATCTATTTTTCCACGACCTCATTTCCCCCAAGACACCCTCACACCGCCAGAAACAAAGATCGGTACTGAACAGCTAAACCTTCGTCTGCTGCGCGGCAGTATAGCGAGGGTAAATAAGCATGGGATTTCTGGGTGGCTCTTATCAGCAGATCATCAACTGGAGAGGGCTCAACGATTCAAGGGCCATGAGGTACGTCTGATCTTGAATCTCCAAATTTCACCATATCCAGCATTGTGAAAGCTGAACGGGCACCCAGGCATCCCACACAAATTTCGCTGTAGAAGCAGCCACTGACTGCTCCTACAGGAGCCGACCGATTACGCCACTTCGACGTGATCCAGCGCCTGATTCACCGCCAGCTCGGCAATCATCACCACCTGCGCAATACCGATCGCCGTCTTGCGATGCGACGGATCGAGCGTTGCCGCGAAATTGCTGAGCATCTCACTGGCCGCCCCAAGGTTTTCGCTGGCGTTGGTTAGTAGGCATTCTGTGTTGTATTTCGGATTGGCCAGGTACATCCGCTCGGGCTCGTTCAAGGACGACATGATCCCGGCGGCGGGGAAGAGGTAGTGATCCAGCGCACGTTCGGCGGCGTCGTGGAGTTTTTTGGAGTTGGGGGATTCGTAGGGGGAGGTGGGGTCGGTTTCGGGCGGGTTGGGTGTTGGTTTGATCATGGTGAAACTCCTACATCGTCAAATGGGAGCCGACACTCTCGCTACCAAACGATGGGTGGCGGCCATGCTCAGGTTGGTAGACCGGGACGTAGGAACCGGCGCGCCCGAGGACGCCCTGTGCATGACCACCATGACGCGGAGTCTTTCAGACACTGCACATCATGATGCTTATGCAACCTACGATAATCCGGGGCTACCAAACCCCATCACTGTTTTTCAGTGACCGGGAAACGATAAGACCCGCGTCGTAGACGCACAAGCCGGCGGATTCTGGCGTAGTCGTAGGCAATGACGCAAGGCGTTGTAGCCTTGGGGAAGTTACGGCGGGTTGCTTTAAACGGAGCTGTTTAAGCGCTTAAAGCCTGGAGGAAATCTCCTTCCAGATGTAGCCGTAGTTGTATTGCAGCCAGCAAACCAACGCCTTATCAAACTGCCTGCGAAACCAGCTGTTCTCCCTCGCTGCCAGCCTTTCCTCGATCGTTACCCTGAGCGAGTCTGGATCAAAGCCAGTCCATACCGGAGGCACAGCAGCCACAAGGTTGGTGAAGCACACCGGCGCGACCTCTGAATAAAGGATTTCGTAGAGCACGTCAGGATCGATGCCTCTGACCTCCGCCGCTACGTAATCGTATTCGACCGGCAAATCGTTGAAAGGCCAGGAGAGTGCAGCTCTGACGTCGGTCAGCTGCGGCTCAGTCAGAAGATGTCCCAAAACCAAACTCCTTTTAGTTCGCCACTCAATGGATGAGGACAAGAGACGAAGATATTTCTTGAGAGATAGTACTGGGCTTTATTGGCAGAAAGGGAACGGCGGGATTTTCAGGATTTCGGAGAACGCGGGATTTATGCGAGCCATTCGCGGTGGGCGAGAGCGCTTGGCTCGGAACCAAGCGCTCAGGGTAGGGCGGGGCATTTGCGGCTCCACTCTGATGTTTCAGTTTTTGCTGGCGTTCAGCTTGCGCAGTTCTTCGTAGGTCGCCGACTGGACGAACCAGAAGCCGGAAATGATGCACCAGCACAGGGTGCCGGCCACGAAGATACCCAGCGCCGGCAAGAACCCACTGGTGAAAATCGCGACGATAGCGACCAGCCAGATGAATGCCAGGGAGAGATAGAGGACGGTGTTGTTAACGCTGATGACGAAGTCTTTCACGAGGGCATATTCCTTGCGGGATGTAGAAAAAATCCCCCTATCCGGGGGGAAGCGCAGGAATGCTATCACAATGCCTCCATAGACCAAGAAGAGGTGGGACGTCATCTGAAAATAAATTCGCCCCCTTCACTGGACCCTTTACTGTTTTTTCTGATGATGTGCTTTCAAAGCTACGTAACATTTGTGTAAGTTCGGAAGTGCCCAGTAAGGGGCACTCGACTTCAGCGGAGTAAGGGTCGATTAAATGTTACAGTCCTTCGCTATCTTTAAAATAATCGAGAAAAGACTGCAATGCGCATTATCGGATGGATATTGACAATTCTTGGCTGCGTTTGGACCTTCTCGGGAATCATGAGAGTTATCGCCGCTGCTACAGGGGCGCTGCCTAGCCCCGGGACCAATTTTGCAATGGGCTTGGTCACCTTAGTGTTGGCTGCGTTGGCAATCTGGGGGGGAGGTAAGTTAAGGGCCAAGGCTGCTTATGCGAAGTCGTTAAAAACGATTGATTCACCTGATGATGTCTAGCATGGACAGAACAAGCTCATATAGCGCTGGTAGGCTGATCGCGTTCGATTCTCCATAGCAAAGATTGCGCTTTATCCGCAATAGTGAAGGCAACATGGGACCGCCAGACCCAAAAAACTACTTCCCTACCATAGGCAATGAGAGAAATGGCATGAGGAAACCAAGCATCAATGATGAGCACTTTTACGCTATTGTCGCTGAAGAGTTGGAGAAGGGAGCAATCATCCCAGGCCTTCGCGCCAAGGCTTTCGCAGAGTCAAATGGGGTAGAACCCCATGCACAGGCGCTTTACCTAAAATATCGAGTTGCTCAGCTCGTTCAGCAAGAGAGCGACGCTAGACGGACAAAGACAGAAGAACAAGCTCTCCGCAAACGTCAGGAGTGGGCCGCGGATGTAGCTTTGCAGGCTGCCAGAGCTAAGGCAGAGGGCTTCACATTAATTCACTTCATTTTGGTCGGGCTTCTCTGCTTAGTCTTTATTTTGATAATTTTTAAGTTGTTATAGAAAAGGAGTGAAGGTGCTGTTAAAAGATGATATTTCGACCTTGTGTATTGATATTGACTTGCGCGCTTTAAAAATGAGAAAAGAATTTTCAGCCACTGTCCTCGGGCTGACAGGTTACCCACCCTTATTAGCTCATATTCTCAAGGGTGGAGAATACGGCCCCCTCCTGAGGGGGCCTGATGTCAATAGGCATAGAGATGAATGGCGGGCTCTAATGAAAGAGTTGGCTGCTTGTGCACCTACGAGTTCTGAAGTTGCTGACCAGTTTCATACTCAGTGGCATGTCGGACACCATCATATTCGAGCACTTGTTGACGATGACGAGTTATTGATGGATATGCTATGGAAGTGGTTGCCAAGGTACAACGGGCCTGCGCTGCTCCTCTATCGTGGAGAAAATTTCAATCGATTCGAACTCGGGAAAATTGGAACCGCTTGGAGTGATAAAGAGAGTGTGGCCAGAATGTTTGCTGGTGGTTTGAACGCGGAGGGCAAAGGTGGAGTGATCTTGGAAACCATCGCACCCGCGGATGCAATAATCGCCGGCCCTTCAGCTCACAGTATTTATCTGGGGGAGTATGAGTACACCGTCGACAGGCGGAGATTGAGCACTATCAATCTCAAAAGTCATTTTCCTCCACGTCAAAGTTAGACATGAAAGCGGATGAGCTATTACTAAATTCGAACAGGAAATTGATTGCATGCAACGCGCTATACAAGAAAAGGATAAAAAGGCGACAGATTTTTAGAAAAATAAATCTGTCCCTTTTAGTTCTGTCCCTTTTAGTTCTAAGTTGTTGCGGCTTCCAACGCCTGCTCAGTCACAATGTCGTCAGATTCGAAAATGCCGGTCTCCGTGATTTTTTCTCGAGCGTTTTCGATGTCATGCACGAACATGACCACAGCGAGATCCCTTGTCGCTCGAGAACAACACACATAGAAAAGCCTCCTGGTACGATCCATCACGCTATCGTTGCCTTGTTCAAGGTTTTCCGTATCAGTATCTGAGGGCTCCACAATGCCGAAGTATTTTTCGTAGGAGAACTGCCTTTGCCCTCTACCTTCTTCGTCATCTATGAGCACCAAAACGCGTTCGAATTCCGCCCCCTTCACTCCCTGCTGCGTCGCAAACGGTGAAAGATCTTCGAGGTAGTGGCGATAGCCAGCCAATTCATCGACACCGCAACGTAGGAAAGCCAACACGGCCGGGATCTCAGGATCATCATCATCGTCGGCTTGGCGGTCTGGATCTAAGTATTTTTCCCATGAGTCGTCCAGCTGCAGCAGACCTGTTGCCTGGGAGTGAACGAGCACGTCCCGCAACAGTGCGTCACTCGAAAAAATGAGTCTAGCCAACTCTGTCGTGGATGCTTGCAATGCTCGAAGAACCGCCACCGAATCACCACCGACCAGCGCGGTTGGCTGCAGTAACGGGCATTCCGCACGCAGGAAGGTCATGACGTCGAGCTTGCGGCCCTCTGAAACCGCCGTTGCTAAGGGTAGCAAGTAATTTAGAAACGGCCGCAGTGGCCATGCGGTGCCGTCCTTAAGGCCTTCCTTGATGGACGGTGGTGCATTGTTGTCATTCAAAGCAGCGTAAAGATTAGGGAAGCCGAGCCTCGCCGCCGCCATCCGATGCACGACTACCAACACCCTGAAGTCAGCGACAGGGTCATCACTCACCCAAAGCACGTCATCGTTCGCATGACGCATCCATTCACGAACTTTAGCCAGCTTCATAGACCGATGTTCATCCGCTCTCAGTAGGAAGAATCGTGCAGATCCCATGACAGGTTCAGGAATACCGTCGACCCAATTTATCCGGCCTCGTGTTTGAGACAAACCGTCATCGGGTTCCCGGATAGCATTTACTACCTCTAGCACTCGCTGCGGACACCGAAAGTTTTCTGGCTTGGTAATATGCTTCCAGCCAGGGGGCGCCTCAATGGCTCCAGCTCCATCAAGGTAGATTTTTTGCATCGGATCGCCAAAAAAACCCAGACAGAATTCTACGGTAGTCGTCTCGGCGATCCTTTTGAATACAGCCACTACTTCCGGACGTGTGTCTTGGCTTTCATCAATGAAAATGACTGGATACCTGCTGGCTATGACATCACGAAGCAATTGACTCTGCTCGATTAGTTCGACTGCAGCGGTAATAACATCGGAGTGCCCGAGTACACCTCGCCCGAAATCGCTTCCGGCGCCATAGTTAAAATGAGTTAAATGCTCTACCTCCTCATGCTGGCGCTGGAAACGCGCGATATCTCTCACGAGCCGCTCGCGAGTTGCTGCCCGAGTTCTAGGTTTGTCATGATGCTGCTGCGCGTCGGCGATTTTTTCATGGATCCTCGCGATGACCCAAGCCTTCAAGTTCACTTGGAAGGGTCTTATTACCGTCCATAGAAAACTATGGATCGTCGAGACGTGGAACAGCGAATCGTTACCTACGTCCCCCCAGATCTCCTTAACCGCTACTTCAGTGTAGGTAATGCAAGCGACTCTCTGGCCACGCATTTTTAGTTTTAATCTGCGAGTCTGGCCTAGGTGCGCAAGGGCCTTTACCAGCGATGTCGTCTTTCCAGAACCCGCGCCAGCAACCATGATAAAGCTGCGTTGAGGATGCTGGTCCAAGCACAGCCTTAATTCGATATCTGCTTGAGTATCCGGCTGACCGATACGCGCCGTCATAGCTCGCCTCCATTGAGAGGCTCCGCTTCCGCTGCTGTGGGCGGTGGCGGGGCGACAAGATCTTCCAACCAGCGAAGACCTTCCGAAATGTAATTTGGTACCGTCCATGTCGACGGTTCTTGGGCCAGCAGCCCGAGAGCGAAATCAGTTTTACGAAAGCTTGAGCTTTTGACCTTTCGGTAAAGGCGCTCTGCAATACCTGCGATTTCTAGATTGTTGGAACCCTTGATACGTAGACCGAGATCCTTGCGATCCAAGTGCTGTGTCCAGGATAAATTTTGCAGTGCGAACGCTTCCTCCAACGTCCTCCCTGTCCTAATCTGAGTCGCTTCTCCCCACACCACCGCTACAGGTGTCTGGTAAGTAACGCGTACGAGGGCGCCACCTTCTGCGTCTCGGAGTTGAGTGCGCTGTTCGGCAGTCGCAGCCAGCAGATCGTCGATTGTGGTGCACCTAGGCAGCCACTTGATTAACGTCTGATTTGAAGTAAGAGCCCCAGCTTCATGGACCATGCACGCCTTGCGCCCTCTACGTCTCGCTTCAGCCTCCTCGGCGTCCTCATCGTCGTCAGGCGCTGCATCCGCTGGATCCTCATCACCCGGCACTTCGCCGTTTGCAAGTAAAGCACCCGGTGCGGGCGGTGTAACACTGTCAATGTCTGTCACGATCAGAGATGTGAGCCCCAAGAAATCAATTAGGCCTTTGAATCGGTGTCCGAACGCGCCGCCTACCTCCAAAACACTTAAATAGTTCGATTGAAGTCGAGGTGCAGCTTTAGCAATCATTTGCGGCATCAGCAGCCGTTCGACGTTCCCTTCAACCAAAATGGCCGCGTCAGCGAAGAAAATGTCACAGTGAGTTAGCCTGAGATATCGCTCAAGAAAATCCCTGGTGCGGTCATTTGGGTCGTTAGGAAATTCGGCATTCTCATAAAAGGCTGCCATGCTGAGTACTTGAGATTGTTGTATACCGGCATCCGCTACTCGCCGAAAATATCGAATAGGTTTAAAGCCTCGCTCATAAAGGACGTGCGGCGAGTGCGTGGAGACTACAAGCTGGCTGGTGCAATAGGGGGCGTCTTCCTCGGGCACGGTGAGGATGTCTAAAACTTTCCGGATAAATACCTGCTGCAGCTGAGCGTGGAGATGCGCCTCCGGCTCCTCTATGAATATTAGGTGAAGCGGTGGTCGGTTTTCCTCAATGTCCAACCACTGACCGTGAACATCGAGGAGTTCAACAACCATGTAAATCAGGTTCTTGAAACCGAGGCCGTTGTACCTATCTGGCAAAGTTGCCGTGACTTCTGGCGTCCGGAGAGCGCCGAGTGCGTAGTGAACACGTGCCCCATCATGGCTACTCAGAATGGTCGCAGGATTCAATGCCGTTTTAATCAGCAGTCGAGGATTGTTGACCCCAGGATAGCCCAGGTCGGCCAAACGCTCCAAAGTCGGGCCGAAGACGCGCTCCAGGTGTTCATTCAGCAGACTTTCGGACTGATATAGTGCGCGCTGGGCGTCGTAATCCTCGCCTCGCTTCTCAAGGTTCCGTTCATAGAAGCGGCTCAAACAACGGGAGAGGTCTTCGGATCGAGACCCAGCATTGGAGTCGGACAGATGACGCTGGGCATGTAAACAGTCGACCTTTACCAAGCTATTCAACACATCTCTGCCACTGCGGCCCTTATCAGGAATTAGGCGTAGAGGCACGTAACCATCAAGTTGTTTAAATTCAGCGTCAAATCCGGCGCTATCGAGTATGTAGTATCTCAATTCAAAATCACGCCGTAGCCTGTCACCTACGGTGTTTGCAATGAAGTCACAAAGATCACGGGGTCGGGGGGTGTACACGTCTTGCGCAATGGCTGTCTCCACATTTCCCTGTGCCACGCCTTCCCCTGCTGGCTGCAACTGTGCACGCCGTGCGATGGCCCGTGCTTCTTGGAAACTGGTTCTCAGAACGCCGGCATCTGCTGCTGCGAGTTCCACTCGCATACCAACGCGGCTACCTTGCCACTCAAGGCTAGGTAGCAGATCTACAACTCGATGCAGATCAGCTGGTGTGACGCAAAACCAGATGTCGATAGAGATGGTTGGCAGTTCGACTCCGTCTGCCCCTTCTCCGAAAGCGTTGATGGCATCCCAGCACTCTGAGCTGAAATCATGGAGGGTAAATCGATCCTTTGACGCTGAGGTAAAAAGCTGCAAAGCGTGCGCCGCTGATGTTTTACCGCTGTTGTTGGCCCCAACGAATATCGAAATATCGGACGCCAGGTCGATGCGAGTGTCCTTTAGACGACGGAAATTACGCACCCAAACAGTCTCAATATGCATATTACTTCGCTCCATGAAGATCTTATTTTGAAAACTGAACGAGTCGCTTCTACTTTCCTAGGCTGACCTAGAAATATAGTTAGATGCATTCATTCTGACCAATGTGTGCTTCTGGCCGAAAGCGGACCTTGGCGAGCTCCTGCTTTTACTTGGCTTTACTATCCAAACTACGCCTTAACCCACCGCCCCCGACCCCAACCACTCAACCAATCCACCCCCCACACCAAAATCAGCATAGCCAAAATCACCGTCCCCGCCTGCGCCTCCTGAAACAAACTCAAGCTCACATACAACATCTGCCCCAACCCTCCAGCCCCGACAAACCCCAGCACGCTGGCCATCCGGATATTGTTCTCCCACCGATACAAACAGTACGCCAGCAACTGCGGCGCCAGGTTCGGCAGCGTGCCGTAGCAGAACGCCAAAACCGGATTCCCTCCCTGCAACCGAATCGCATCCGCCGGTTCCGGCGGTGTGTTCTCCAGCGCCTCAGCAAACAACCGCCCCAACACGCCTGTGGTGTGTAGGGCGAGCGCAAGTGTCCCGGCATTCGGCCCAAGCCCAGCCGCCAGCACCATCAACGCAGCCCACACCAGTTCCGGAATTGCGCGCAGGGCATTGAGCAGCAGGCGGGCGGCACTCTGGAAGAACCAGCCAAACCGTCCAGCGGCGGGGAGTGCTAATAGCAGTCCAAGCACGGCGGCGAGGAGGGTGCCGAGGGCCGACATGGCCAACGTTTCCATCGACCCGCGCAAGATGGCGCTTAGGTAGTCAGCGCTGAAGTCAGGGCTGAGAAAGCGCCCCACATACAAGCCCATCTGTTTCAGGCTGGTAGCGCTGCCAAGTTCTTCAAGATCAAGGCCCAGGTAGGTAAACGAGGCAATGACGGCCGCGACAATGGCGAGAATCAGCACCGAGTTGATCAGGCGTTTCATGCCAGCCTCCAGCGCAGCAGGCGGCTGAGTTGGTCGGCGCCGAGGACGAGGAGGAGGAAGGTGAGGAGCATGCTGGCGACTTCGCCGCCGGCGAACATGCGGATCGACAGGTCGATCTGTTGGCCGAGGCCGCCGGCGCCGACGAAGCCCATGACCACCGAGGCGCGAATGGCGCATTCCCAGCGGTAGACGGTGTAGGAAAGCAGTTCCGCCGCGACGTTGGGCAGTATGCCGTAGGCGAAGCTGGCGAGGCGGCCGCTGCCGGCCTGGAGCAGGGCGTGGGCCGGGCGTTGGTCGGTGGATTCGTAGATTTCGGCGTAGACCTTGCCGAGCATGCCGCTGTAGGTGATCGCGATGGCCAGCACGCCCGCCGCCGGGCCGAGGCCGACGGCGCGCACGAACAGCAGCGCCCAGACGATTTCCGGCACGCTGCGCAGGAAGATCAGCAGCCCGCGCACCGGCCAGCGCAGCAGGCGGCCCAACAGGCTCGGGCGGCCGCTGCGGGAGGCGGCGGTCAGCGACAGGGCGCGGCTGGCGAGCAGGCTGGCCGGCACCGCCAACAGCAGGGCCAGGGCCATGCCGGCGGTGGCGATGGCCAGGGTTTGCAGGGTGGCTTTGAGCAGTAATTGCAGAAACTCGCGATCATGCTCCGGTGGCCAGAACATCGAGACGAAACGGCCCATTTCACTTTGGCTATCGGCGTGAAACAGCACGCCCAGATCCAGTTCGCTGAGCTGAATCCCCGGCCAAAGCAGGGCAATCGCCAGCCCGGTCAGCAGCAACCGTGGCAGCGCGGCGGGGTCGCGAGTGTCGGCGCTCAGCATCGGGGAATCTGCACAACCAGCGGCGCGACGGCGGGTGCCGGGGATTGCAGTTGTTCGTTGGCGTAGAGGGTGTCGAGCATGTCGCGGCTGACCTGCGCGGACGGGCAGTCGAAGAGGATTTGCCCCTCGCGCAGACCGATGATGCGCGGGAAGTGCGACAGCGCCAGTTCCACCGCGTGCAGGCTCGCGACCAGCGTGACGTTGTGCTCCCGGGCATGGCGCGACAGGATCGACAGCGTGTGCCCGGCCAGCACCGGGTCCATCGCCGAGACCGGTTCGTCGGCCAGCAACACTTCTGGCGCCTGATACAGCACGCGGGCGATGCCGACCCGCTGCAATTGCCCGCCGGACAGTTGCTGGCATTGGCTGAAGAGTTTGTCGGCCAGATCCAGTTTTGCCAGTGCGGCGCGGGCGCCGGGCACGTCGAGCGGATGCAGCAGATTGATCAGGCTTTTGCCCAGGCTCCATTGGCCGAGCTTGCCGGCCAGCACCGCCGTCACCACGCGTTGCCGGGGCGGCAGGGGCGGCGCCTGATGCACCAGACCGATGCGGGCGCGCAGGCGTTGCCGTTGGCGGGCGGACAAATGCCAGGCGCGCTCGCCCAGCACTTCGATGTCGCCGCTGCTGGGCCGAATGGCGGTTGCCAGCAGGTTCAGCAGGCTGGATTTGCCGGCGCCTGACGGGCCGATGATCGCCACCTGCTCGCCGGCCTCGATCTGCAAATCCACGCCGCGCAGGGCTTCCACACCATTGGTGTGGTGCAGAAAACCCTGTTTGAGGCGCAGCGTCATTTCAGCAAGTCGGCGGCGCGGGCGGCTTCCTCGATGCCTTTGTAATTGTCCGGGCTGGTTTCGATGAAGCGGCTGGCGGCTTGCAGGTCGAGGATTTTCTTGTGCTCGGGGTTGGCCGGGTCGAGGTCGAGGAAGGCTTTTTTGATCTTCGCCGCCAGCGCCGGATCGAGGGTGCCGCGCACGGTCCAGTTGTAATCGAAGTAGGCCGGGGTGGTGGCGAAGACCTTGACCTTGTGGGTGTCGACCTTGCCGGCGTCCACCAGTTTTTGCCAGACGCTGGCGTTCAGCACACCGGCGTCGACCTTGCCGGCCTGCACCCAGGCGACGGTGGCGTCGTGGGCGCCGGAGTAGCCGACGCGGCTGAAATAGCTTTCCGGTTTGATGCCGTCCTTGAGCATGAAATAGCGCGGCATCAGGCTGCCGGAGGTGGACGACACGGAGCCGAAAGCGAAGGTCTTGCCCTTGAGGTCGGCGAGGCTTTTGACGTTCGGGTCGGCGGTGATGAATTTGCTGGTGAACTGGGCGTCTTGCTCACGCTGCACCAGCGGAATGACCTTTGGATCACTTTTCAACTGCGCCTGGACGAAAGTGAAGCCACCGAGCCAAGCCAGATCGAGACGGTTGGTGGCCAACGCTTCGACCACCGCCGGGTAGTCGGCCACCGGCACAAACTCGACTTTCATGTTCAGTTGCTTCTCCAGATAAGACCCCAGCGGCTCGAACTTGCGCAGCAGCTCGGTCGGGGCTTCATCGGGAATCGCGCTGACCTTCAACACCTCCGCGGCTTGCGCCAGCACGGCGGACAGGGACAGGGCCAGACCAGCGGTCAGTGCCAGGGTTCGCTTGAGCATGGAATTCTCCGTTTCGTGGGCATCAAGGTCGATGCACCCGTCGATGGGCAATCATCGTCGGGTGCAACGTCAGGTTAGACGAAACGGCGCGATTGCGAGGGAGTCGGGCCGTGGTTGCTTGTCAGGCGCTGGGCAATCGCGTCACCCATTTCCCGCCACCCGCGCCGTCCTTCAGGGCGCGCAAGGCCTGGGGCAATTCATCGAAGTTGAACATCTGCAGCGCCGGGCCGATCAGGCTGCCGTCGAGCAGAGCTTGCAGCAACTGCTCGCCGTTGCGGCGCAAGGTCTGGCGATCGTGCAGGCTGGCGTGGACGTGGAAGCTGTTCAATGCCACTTCATGCAGCGAAATCGCCGTGGTGAACGCCGGCAGCGGCGCGCTTTCCTGACGATCCTGAATGCACACCAGATGGCCGTTGTAGCCCAGCAGGTCGGCCATTTTCGCCGCGTGAGCGCCGCTGACCGTGTCGAATACGGCATGCAAACGACGTTCGCCGAGGCTGGTTGCGAGTGCGGTTTGCCAGTCCGGTTCGCGGTAATCGAATACGCCGACTGCGCCCAGGGCCTTGAGCTTTGCATGATGCGCGCCGGACGCGGTCGCCCAGACCCGCCATCCGCGTTGTACCGCCAGTTGCACCAGCAGCAGGCCGACCGCGCCGCCGGCGCCGATCACCAGCACATCGGCTGCGCCATTCGCGGGGACTTTTTCCACGGCTTGCCACGCGGTCAAACCGGGGCAGGGCATTGACGCCGCTGCGGCATCATCGAGCGCGGCGGGCACTGACAGCACGGTGGCGGCGTCGAGCAGGCAGTACTCGGCGAAGCTGCCGTCGTTCGCCAAGGATTGGTGATACGCCACGCGACTGCCGGGTTGCAGTGTCACGCCGGCGCCGGCCGCGACCACCACGCCCATGCCGTCGACACCCGGCACACGGCCGGTGCTCCAGGCGGGATGGCCCCACTCGATGATCTTCCAGTCCACCGGGTTCAAGGCGATGGCGCGGTTGGCCACCAGCACTTGCCCGGGGTCGGGTTGCCGGAGAGGTTTGCGGGTCAGTGTCAGGCCATCCAGCCCTTGGCCGGACGTCCAGGCCCAGGCAGCGTAATCGGTTTGCATTGTGCGGTTTCCCATGACTGTCAATGGCCGCCAGTATCGGTGGCAACGTGCATGAGAAGAACCGGCCCTGGGTCAAAGGTGTTTTGCGTAAAAGTCAGCAATGCTCCTGCAGCACTTCAATCGACCTGCGCAAACCGCTCCACCAGCCAATCGATAAACACCCGCACCCGATTGCTCAAATGCCGGTTCGGCGGATACAGCACATGAAACGGATAGGCCGGCGGGCGCCAGTCCTCGAGGATCGGCACCAGTTCGCCGCGCTCGATGGCTGTCCTCACCGTGTAGTTGAAGGTGTGGATGATCCCCAAACCCGCTAGGCCTGCCGCCAGGTGCGCGTTGCTCTCGTTGACGCTGATCAGGCCTTTGCCTTCGATCTGATGGCGTTCGCCGTTGCGCTGGAAATTCGACGGCAGGATGCGCCCGGTGGAGGCCGAGCGGTAGGCAATCAGCTGATGGCTGGCCAGGTCGAGCGGGTGGCTCGGGGTGCCGTGGCGTTGCAGATAGTCGGGCGTGGCGCAGGTAGTCCAGGACACTTCGCCGAGGCGGCGCACGGCCAGGGTTTGTTCGGTCAGCGGGCCGCCGCGAATCACGCAGTCGACCCGTTCGCTGATCAGGTCCACCGGGCGGTCGCTGACGCCCAAATCAATTTGGATGTCCGGATAGCGTTCGAAGAACTTCGGCAGTTCGGGGATCACCAGCATCGTCGCGGTCGAGCCGCCGATGTCTACGCGGATCTTGCCGCGCGGCAGGCCCTGGGCCTGGCTGAAGCCTTGGTCGATGTCGTCCAGTTGATGCAGCAGTTGTTGGGTCAGTTGGTAATAAGAGGCGCCGTCGGCGGTGACGGTGAGGCGGCGGGTGGTGCGTTGCAGCAGGCGTACGCCGAGGTGGTTTTCCAGTTGGCCGATCAGTTTGCTGACTGTGGTTTTCGGCAGGTTCAGCGAGTCGGCGGCTTTGGTGAATGAACCGCTTTCCACGACGCGGGCGAAGGTGCGGATCGCCATTAACTGATTCATCGGTTCGGGCTCGGTGGGGTAGATGCGGTTGAGTATTGTGCATGTCTGTGCACAAACAAAACCGATTTTGCGGATTTTTCAATTCAATCGATCGGCCTAAAGTCGCTTCCAACGGCTCACCTACGACCCGTCACCTACCTCGAAACGGTTACTGGAGATTCATCATGAGCAACAGACTTGAAGGCAAAATCGCACTGATCACTGGCGGCACCACCGGCATCGGCCTGGCCTCGGCGCAGGAATTCGTCGCCCAGGGCGCCACCGTATTCATCACCGGCCGTCGTCAGGCCGAACTGGACAAAGCGGTCGCCGCCATCGGCCCGCGTGCCATCGGCATCCAGGGCGATGTGGCGAAGCTGGAGGATCTGGATCGCATCTACAGCGAGATTTCCGCCAAGGCCGGGCACCTCGACATCCTGTTCGCCAACGCCGGCGGCGGGGACATGCTGCCGCTGGGCTCGATCACCGAAGAGCACTTCGACCGGATTTTCGACGCCAACGTGAAGGGCACGCTGTTCACCGTGCAGAAGGCCTTGCCGCTGCTGCGCGATGGCGCCTCGATTCTGCTGACCTCGTCGACCACTTCGGTGCAGGGCACGGAGAACTTCAGCGTCTACAGCGCGAGTAAAGCGGCGGTGCGCAACTTCGCGCGGTCGTGGCTGCTGGACCTGAAACCACGGCGCATCCGCGTCAACGCCATCAGCCCTGGCCCGGTGCGCACGCCAGGTCTGGCAGGGCTGGTGCCGGCGGAACACACCCAGGGGCTGTTCGATCAACTGGCGTCGATCGTGCCGATCGGGCGTCTCGGCGAGCCGAGCGAGATTGCCAAGGCTGCGTTGTTCCTGGCCTCGGATGACAGCAGCTTCGTCAACGGCATCGAGTTGTTCGTTGACGGCGGTACTGCGCAGATCTGATTTAAGTCGCTTGATGCCCCGGCACTTGTTCAGTCGAGTGCCGGGGCATTTCCGTTTCATCGTCCGGCGTGTTATCCCAGATCAGGCGCGGGTCGAAACTCATGGCCGAGAGCATGGTGAACACGACCACCAGGCCGAAAAACAGAATCCCTACGCGCGGCTCGATATCCCCCAGCGCCTGGAATTTCACCAGCGCCGCCACCAATGCGACCACCAGCACATCGAGCATCGACCAATAGCCGATCAGCTCGACGAAGCGGTACAGCTTCGAACGCTCCTTGCGTGCCCAATGGCTGTCCCGTTGCACGGTGACCAGCAGCAGGGTCAGCGCAACGAATTTCACCCCCGGCACAGCGATGCTGGCGATGAAGATGATCAGGGCGATGTCCCACGCGCCGTGTTCCCAGAACTCCAGCACGCCGCTCATGATGGTGCTGTCGGCGCCGCTGCCGAGCAGGGTGGTGTTCATCACCGGCAGCAGATTGGCCGGCACGTAAAACGCCAGCGCGGCGAACATGTAGGCCCAGGTGCGGGTCAGCGAATTGGTTTTGCGCCGGTGCAGCGGGGCGTCGCAGCGCGGGCATTGGTGCGGTTCGCCAGTCATGTCGCAGGCCAGCCCGCAACTGTGGCACAGGCAGAGGTTGAGTTCGGTTGCCGTCGGTGGTCGTTTCATAGGATGTCCCACAGTTCGCGCACGTCGCGCCCGGCGATGCGGATTAGCAACAGGCTGAGCACGGCCAGGGCAAACAGGCCGATGCCGGGAATGACGTCGAGCATGCCCGCCAGTTTGAACACCGCGACCATCGCGCCAAGCAAACACACTTCGAGCATGCTCCACGGCCGCAGCGTTTCGAGCCAGCGCATGCACAGCTTGAACCCCGGCGAGCGGCGCGAGGCGAGGGCGAAGCTCAAGACCCAGATCAACAGCACCAGTTGAAAGGCCGGGGCGATGATGATCGAGATTGCCGCGACCATCGCCATGAAGGTGATCGGTCCCTGACTCAGGGCCAGCACCGAATCCCACAGGGTCGCGCTGTTTTTCAGGCCTTTCATGCTGATGCTCATCACCGGGTAGAAATTGGCGAACAGCCACAGCATCGCCGCCGTGAAACTCAGGGCCAGCCGTTGCTCCACGCTCAGGTTGTTGTAGCGCTGGAGCACGGCGCCGCAGCGCACGCAGAGGGTCTTCTGGTGTTTGGCCAGCGCGACTTTTTCGTACACGCAGTCGCAATGCTCGCAGATGATCAGTTGATCGGTGCTGGCCATGGGGCGCTCGACGGAGGAGGGCTTGAACCCCTTCACTATAGAAGCGCTGGGGCATTCGGCAACCGGGGCGCCATTCGTCCAACACCGGGCACTTACCCGCACGCGCTTGTTTCACACGTTCAGGTACCCCTATCCCGCAGCAGAACGGAGAACCCCATGGACATTGATGAAAATGCACCCGGTAACCAGTCACAACAGGCCGTGACGCGCACCACCGACAATGAAACCGGCCATGATCCCCGCAAGGATGAGTCGCCAGTCCCCTTGCCGCCGGACGATGAAGCGCCACTGGAAGAAGACATGAGCGATGTGGCGGCCAACGATTCGGTGGGATCCGAGCATCCGCAGGACGGCAACCGCTCAGGAAGCACCGACGCCAACCCGCAGAGCACCGCCAAGGATGATGAGGACCGAGAAGCGCGGGGCCTGCCGGCAAGTGATCCGGAGTCGGGCGCCTGACTGCGCGACGGCCCATTAAGGGCGCTTGGCGCAACCGGTCATGTCAGACGACCGGTTGCGTGGCTTCCTCTGCCGCGATGGCAGCCCGCACACTAGGCCGCTCGGCGATACGCGACATATAGCTCGCCAGCGCTGGCCAGTCCTCAATGGCGATACTGAAAGTCGGCAACCACTTCAGCACCGTGAAAAGATAGGCATCAGCTACGCCGAACGCCTGCATCAGAAACGGCTGGGTGGCGAGGAGGCGGTTCAGGTAATCCAGTCGCTTGAACAATTTGTGTTTGAAGATCGTTTTGGTGGTTTCCGGGATTTCGCCGCTGAACAACGGCGCGCTGCCCCCATGAATTTCCGAGCTGATGAAGTTCAGGTATTCCTGCAGGCGCGAGCGCTCCCAGGTGCCGTTGGCCGGGGCCAGCGCATGACCAGGTACGAGGTCGGCGAGGTATTGCAGAATGGCCGGCCCTTCGGTCAGCACTTCACCGTTGTCGAGCATCAGCGCGGCCACGTAACCCTTCGGATTGATCTGGCGAAAGTCCCGGCCGTCGGCGGTTTGCTTGGTCTGGTTGTTGACGCGGATCAGCTCGAACGGCAGCTCCAGCTCGCGCAGCACAATGTGCGGCGACAGCGAACAGGTCATGGGGGCGAAGTACAGTTTCATGGGATCTCCTTGCAGGTAGAGCCTCAGAATCCGCTATCGCCGCGCCGCTTCGCAAACGACAAATGCAGTGCTAGCGTATGACAAAATCTCATGGACTGAAGAGGTCATATGCTCCCCCGACTGCCATCGCTCAATGGATTGCGAGCCTTCGAATGTGCCGCCCGACACCTGAGCTTCACCCGCGCCGCCGAAGAACTGAACGTCACGCAAACCGCGATCAGCCATCAGATCCGGCGCCTTGAAGATGAGCTTGGCGTGCGTCTGTTCATGCGCTTGAAGGACGGGTTGGCGTTGACCGAGGAGGGCAATGCTTACTTGCCCGGCATTCGTTCGGCGTTTCTTGAATTGCGCTACTCGACTGAAAAGCTGCTGGAATCGAGCAACAACAGTGTCCTGACCATCAGCACCCTGGTGTCGGTGGCGTCCAAATGGCTGTTGCCGCGATTGCCATCATTTCGCAAGGCGCATCCCGAGATTGATGTGCGGATCAGCGCCTCCATCGAGCGGGTGGACTTTCGCAAGGGCGGCATCGATGCGGCGATCCGCTACGGCGACGGGAACTGGCCGGGGCTGCGGGCCGATTGGTTGATGTCCGACGAAATCTTCCCGGTGTGCAGCCCGCGCTTGCTGACCGGCGACAAGCCGTTGAATACGCCGGTGGACCTGGCCCGTCACCCTTTGCTGCAAGTCAGCGGCGTGACCGCCAATGACTGGAACGACTGGCTGCATGCGGCAGGCCAGCCACCGTTGACGGCCAAGGGCCCGCGATTGACCTTCGACCTGGCGATGATGGCGGTGCAGGCGGCGATTGACGGTCAGGGCGTGTGCATCGGTCGCTCGACCTATGTCGATGACGATCTGCGCGCGGGCAGGCTGGTGGCGCCGTTTGATTTGCGCTTGAAATCCGCTTCCGGCTTTTACCTCGTCACGCCCCACGATCAGGCCGAATCGAAAAAGATCGTGGCGTTCAGAGGCTGGCTATCGCAGGTGCTGGCCAAACCCTTTGTATAAGCGTGTATCCATCGCGCCGCCGTACACAAACGGGTAACAAACCCCGTCATCAGGACACATCCCGCATACAGGCCTCGGCCAAAGTAGTCGTCAACACATCACTACTTCCAAGAGGGCAACACCATGCGCCGCACACTTCTGATGACCGCTGCCGCCGTATTCGTTTCGCTGACCGGCCTCGCACAGGCGGCTGACACCCCATCTGCCGCCCCGGCGAAGAACTGGCAACAAGGCCTGAGCCGTACCGATCTGGTCCGTCAGGATCTGGGTGCTGCGGATCGCGAGGTGATCCAGGCTCGCGTCGACTTCGAACCGGGCGTCACGTCACCCAACCATGCGCATCCGGGTGTGGAAGTGGCTTACGTGATCAGCGGCACGTTCGAGTATCGGCTTGAAGGGCAGGCGCCGGTGACGCTGAAGGCGGGTGATTCGCTGTTCATCCCGGCGGGTGTGGCGCATATCGCCAAGAATGTCGGCAACGAGAAGGGCTCGGAACTGGCGACCTACATCGTCAAGAAGGGCGAGCCGCTGCTGATTCTCAAGCAGTAATGCTCCGCGAAAACGAACAAGGCCTGCCGATGTGACAGGCCTTTTTGCGTCCGCTGTTCAGCGCATCAGTGGGCGTGCACCGGGTAGTCGGTATAGCCACGCTGATCGCCGCCAAAGAACGTGCTCGGGTCCGGTGCGTTGAGCGTCAGGCCTTCGCGGATTCGCCGAGGCAGATCGGGGTTGGCCAGGAACGGTCGGCCGAACGCGATAATGTCGGCGCGACCGTCGGCCAGCGCCTGTTCCGCCGACTCGGGGTCGTAGCCGCCGGCGATCATCAACACGCCAGCCCAGGCATCACGCAACTGAGCGATGATCGCGTCCCAGCGCGGATCGAAGTTTTCATCCTTGACGGTGCCGACCACGGCGGGCTCGACCAGATGCAGGTAGGCCAGTTTCCAGCGGTTCAACGAACTCACGATGTAGCCGAACGTGGCTTCCGGCGATTCATCACCCATGCCCATGAAGCGGCCCATGGGCGTCAGGCGCACGCCGACACGGTCGGCGCCGACTTCGTCGACCACGGCGGCCACCACTTCCAGTAACAGACGCGCACGGTTTTCCAGGGGGCCGCCATAACCGTCGGTGCGCTGGTTGCTGTTGCTGTTGATGAACTGGTCCAGCAGATAGCCGTTGCCCGCGTGAATTTCCACGCCATCCATCCCGGCGTTCAGCGCATTGCGTGCGGCGCGGCGGTAGTCGTTGATGATGTCGGCGATTTCCGACGTTTGCAGTGCGCGCGGCACCGGCACGTCACCCCAGACACCGTTGCCCTCGGCATCGACGATGAAAGTCTTGCCCGGTACAGGCAATGCGCTCGGCGCCACCGGCAGTGCGTTGTCCGGTTGAAAGCTTGGGTGCGATACGCGGCCCACATGCCACAGCTGCATGAAGATCAACCCGCCAGCCTCGTGTACCTCGCGGCTGACTTCGCGCCAGGCTTGCACTTGTTCATCGTTGTAGATGCCAGGCGTCCACGCATAACCCTGGCCCTGACGGGAAATCTGCGTTGCCTCGGTGATAATCAGCGCGGCGCTCGCCCGCTGGCGGTAGTACTCGGCGTTCATGGACGTCGGGATGTCGCCCGGTTGCCCGGCACGGGAGCGGGTCAACGGTGCCATCGCCACCCGGTGGGGAAGTGTGTAGGGGCCGAGGGCGATGGGGCGGAACAGATGTTGTGTCATGGGGGTTCTCCAGTCTTCGAAAAGGGTCGGCAGGGCGGTGTCGGGACATTTGTCCCGACACCGGATGGCCCTACGTTAAGCGGCTGTCCGGCGCTTGATAATCCACACGCGACGCCACGCTGCATTGCGTGAAATGCAACGTGGCGCGGTTCAGGCAGGCTGTTGCGAGCGGGTCAGGGGCAGGTTCAGCCAGCGCCGTCCGGTGGCATTCGCCACGGCATTGCCGATGGCGGCGGCCATGGGGCCCTGGACGATTTCGGCGGCCCCGAGAAACGGTTGCCCCGGCTGGTCGAGCAGGTGAACGTCGACCTTTTTGGGCACTTGCGAGAAGCGCAGGATCGGGTAGCCGCTCCAGTCGTAGCTGCGGATGCCGCCGGCGTCATAGGCGACCTTTTCATACAGCGTCCAGCTGGTGGACTGCACGATCCCGCCCTCGACCTGGTTGCGCAGGCCATCGGGACTGACGATCTGTCCCACGTCGACCGCCGTGACGACGTGATCGATCTGCACTTCGCCGGTCTGCGGATGCACCCGCAGACGCACGGCAATGGCGCAGTAGCCCATGATGTTTTTGTAACGCGCGAAGGCGAAGCCAAGGCCTGCGCCGGGTTCACTGCTTTTTTGCGGCCAGCCGACGGCATCGCGAACCTTTTCCACAACAGCCCGTGCCCGAGGGTCTGTCAGGTGCGCCAGACGCAGGGCAACCGGATCGACTGCGGCCTTGGCGGCGAGTTCGTCGATACAGGCTTCGATGGCGAAGACGTTGATGTGGGCGCCCAGCGAGCGCATGGCCGAGGTGCGGAACGGCATTTCGGTGACGAAGTTCATGTCGATCCGCGAAGAGGCCACGGTGTACAGCGGCACCGCGTTACGATCGCCATCGCCCTCAGGCTGGGCGATCGGCACCGAGGGTGCTGAAGCGAAAGGCCGGGCCAGCAGGCGTGCAGGCAGCAAGCGCCCGGCGTTGACGATGCGTTCGTTGTGCGGCGTGGTCCACAGCTCATAGTTCCAGTCCTGCAGCCGACCCTGTGGGTCAAGGTTGGCTTGCACTTCGGTGACCATCGCCGAGCTGTAGGGCTCCCAGAGGTTTTCCTGCTCGCGCATCCACTGCACCCGCACCGGCGAGCCCGGTACGCGCATGGCAATCAGCGCTGCGTCAGCCGCGGCATCGTCTGCGCCGTTGTGGCCGTAACAGCCGGAGCCTTCAGTGTGGATGCAGCGCACGCGCTCGGGCGGCAACCGCAGCATTTCGGCGATCCCGGCTCGCAGCGGATACACGCCCTGGGTGTGGGTCCAGACGGTGAGGGTGCCGTCCTTGAACCAGGCCACGGCGCAGGACGGACCGATCGAACCGTGCATCAGGTATTGCTTGGTCACCCGGGCGCGATATTCGTGGTCGGTCGCGCCCTGGGGCGTGCCTTCATGGCTGATCGGATAACGCCGTGAAGGCAGGCGTTCGAGCAAGGTGTGGATGTCGCGCGATTCGGGAATCGCCTGTCCGCCGCTCCAGCGCGCCGATGCGTATCCATGACGCATGGCTTTGATCGCCTGCCATTCATCCCGCGCCACCACGGCCAGATAATTGCCGTCGCGAATCACCTGCACCACCCCCGACAGCGTCTTGATCGATTCAATATCGATGGCTTCCAGCGTGCAGCCGGGACGCGGCGGGCGGATGACCCGGGCGTGGAGCATGCCCGGCAGGCGAATGTCCTGCACGAACGCCGCGCCGCCGCTGACTTTGCCCGGGATATCCAGGCGTGGCAGCGAATGGCCGATGAGCTTGAACGACGCCGGCGGCATCGAGGGCGACTCGGATTTTGCATAGTGGTGCAGATCGACATGCTGCACGGCGTCGGCGTAGGACATGCGTTGCCCGGTCGGGCCGAGAATGCTGCCGTCGCGAGTCGTCAGCAGCGCCGGCGCAACGTTCCAGCTGCGCCCGGCCGACTCCAGCAGCATCTCGCGCACTTGCGCCGCCGCGTTGAACAGCGCCGTGCCGCTGTCGAAAATCGTGTGGCTGCCGGCGGTGTAGCCTTCGTTCGGCGTCAGTGCGGTGTCGGCGGTGAGCAGGTTGATCGCGGTCGGGGCGACCTCCAGGCGTTCAGCGGCAATTTGCAGTAACGCGGTTTTGACCCCGGTGCCCAGTTCGACCTTGCCGGTGTAGACGGTGATGCCGTCGGGGCCGACGCGGATCCAGGCATCGAGCCAGGGGTTGGTGCGCAGGCTGCCGGGCAGGTCCGGTGCCAGCACCACAGTGCCCAAGGTATCGACTTCGGTGTCGGCCAGGGCGCGGCGTGAGACCGGCACCAAAGCAAACGCTACCAGCAGGGCGCCCCCGCGCAGGAACGCACGGCGACTCTGATCGACCTCATTGATCGTTGTCATTGCGCACTCCCGTTTTGCCGGGCGACAAGGTTGATCGCCTCGATGATGCGCAAATGCGTGCCGCAGCGGCACAGGTTGACGGACATGTGTTCGCGAATGGTCTGCTCATCGGGATGCGGATTGCTTTCGAGCAGTGACTGCGCACGCATCAACATGCCGGCGATGCAGTAACCGCATTGAGCGGCCTGTTTGTCGATGAACGCTTGCTGCAGGGCGCCGGGGCGTTCGGCGGTTCCCAGACTCTCGACCGTCCGCACCTTTTTGCCTTCAAGGCCGGCGCAGGGTGTCAGGCAGGAAAACACCGGTTGGTCATCGACGATGACGGTGCAGGCACCGCATTGGCCCAGACCACACCCGTACTTGGCGCCGTTGAGGCCCAGGTGATTGCGCAGCGCATAGAGCAGCGGCATGTCGGGTTCCAGCTCGAGAGCCCGGGAAGATCCGTTGACGTTGAGGGTGATCTGAGTCATTTCGTCTCCTTACGTAGCGCTTCGAGGGTGGCGGAAAGGTCGGTCCACGGTTGATCGGGGCTGGCCTGATGGCGCAGGTAGACGGCCAGGGCGTTGAGTTGGGTGTTATCGAGACTGGCGGCGAACGAGGGCATCACCGGTCCCGGTTGGCCGGGTTCTGCCGGGATGCCTTCGAGTACGGTTTTCACAAAGTTGCGCGGGCTGGCGGCCTGCAGCGCCGAGGTGCCATCCAGTGCCGGGCGGCCGTCGATGTCACGCATCGGCGCGCCTTCGGCATGGCAGCCGGCGCAGGCACTGGCGAACAGCAGCGCGCCAGAGGATCGATCCGCAGATTCAGCGCTGGCGCTCGGAATTTCGTTGATCGCGGTTTTCGCCGGCAGACTCAGCAGGTATTCGGCAATCGCCTGTGCATCTTCCACGGGCAAGCGCGCCAGACCGAGACTGACCGGGCGCATCGGGCCCGCTGCCGTGCCGTGTCCGTCGACCACTTCGGCCCGCAGGTAACTCACCAGTTGCTCGCTGCTCCACGGGTTTGCCCGGTGCGCCATGCCCAGCAGTGACGGCGCGTCCCAGCCATCCACGCCGCCGCCGGCCAGGTTTTCGCCGGATTTCTCGGCGCCGATCAGGTTTAACGGCGAATGACAGCCCGCGCAGTGACCGGGCCCCTCGACCAGGTAACGCCCGCGATTCCACATCTGCGATTGCTCCGCCAGTGGCGTCAGCGGTTTTCCATGCAGGAACAGCAGGTTCCAGAACGACACCAGTGGCCGGATGTTCATCGGGAAGTTCATGCGGTTCTGTTGTGGCGGCGAGTCCACCGCCGGGCCGCTCATCAGGTACGCATAGGCGTCGGCGATGTCGTCTTCGCTCATGCGCCGGTAATGAACGTAAGGGAAGGCCGGGTACAGGAAGTGGCCATCGCGGGAGATCCCTTCACGCATCGCCCGCTCGAAGGCCGGCAGCGACCATTGGCCGATGCCGGTCTGTGGATCCGGGGTGATGTTGGTGCTGTAGAGGGTGCCGAACGGCGTCACCAGCGGCAGTCCACCGGCCAGGTATTGGCCACCGGGCCGCGTGTGACACACCGCACAGTCGCCAGCCTCGACCACTCGTGCGCCGCGTTGCAGTTGCGCGGAGTCGAAGGTTTGCGGGCGTTCGACCGGCGCAATTGCCGGCCGCCACATCAGCGCCAGGGCAGCGATTGCACCGATCGACGCGAGGGCTGCCGCGCTGATCCACAGCGCTCTGGATCTCATGAAATGACCGTTCATGAGCGGCTGCCCAAGCGGCACGCGGTGGGCGTGAGGGACGGATTCGGCATCTTCGACAACTCCTTGAACGACCGGGGAAGGGCGCCGATGCAAAGCCCTGCGCCTGGTGCCCAAGGGTAGAGAAGGTGCAAACGTCCGAGTATTGCTGGACCGCGCAATAGCACGTTGCGCCAAGTGCAACGCCGAGGGTCGTTGCATTTGGCGCATCACTCAATTGCCCGAGGGATGGATACTCGAACGCCCGCACAGCCCCTAGCCTTGGCGTCACTTTCCCAACTCATTGAGGTGTCATCATGCTTACGGGCAATCCGGCAGCGGCGGCCAAGGCCGAACCATCCGCTTCTCTTTCCGGCCTGATGGTCGCGTTCCTGGCATTCTGCTGCGGCGCGGTCGTGGCCAACCTTTATTACGCTCAGCCGATCGTCGAACTGATCGCGCCGCAGATCGGCCTGTCCAGTGCCAATGCCAGTCTCATCGTTTCACTCACGCAGTTCGGTTATGCATTGGGCCTGCTGTTGCTGGTGCCGCTGGCCGACCTGATGGAAAACCGCCGGCTGGTGGTGGGCTTCACCCTGGCGGCGAGCGTGACGCTGTTGTGCGCCGGTCTGACGCATTCGCCGTCGATGTTCCTGGTCCTGTCGTTGCTGATCGGCCTGACTTCGGTGGCGGTGCAGATTCTGGTGCCGTTGGCCGCGCATCTGGCGCCCGAGGCAACCCGTGGCCGGGTGGTGGGCAACATCATGAGCGGCCTGTTGCTGGGCATTCTGCTGTCGCGGCCACTGTCGAGTCTGCTGGTGGAAGTGTTCGGCTGGCGCGGGGTGTTTTTCAGCGCAGCGGCGCTGATGGCTGTCATCGCCCTGATCATGGCGATTGCCTTGCCGCGCCGCGTCCCGAGCCATCAGGCGACGTACGCTGCGCTGATTGGCTCGGTGTTTGCGCTGGCCCGTCGGCACGCGGTTCTGCGTCAGCGTTCGCTGTATCAGGGCTTGCTGTTCGCCAGCTTCAGCCTGTTCTGGACCCTCGCACCGATCGAGTTGATGCGGCACCACGGTTTCAGTCAGGCACAGGTGGCGATATTTGCCCTGGTCGGCGCCGTCGGCGCGGTCGCAGCGCCGATTGCCGGGCGGCTGGCCGATGCCGGGCACGGTCGGCGCGGGACGCTCGTGGCACTGTTGCTGGCGCCGGCCTCGTTGCTGATCGCCGCGCTGCCGGGCAGCAGCTATATCTGGCTGGTGGTTTGCGCGGTGCTGCTGGATTTCGCCGTGCAACTGAACATGGTGCTGGGCCAGCGCGAGGTGTACGCCATCGACCCGCACAGCCGGGCTCGCCTGAATGCCGTGTACATGACCAGCATCTTCGTCGGCGGTGCTCTGGGATCGCTGGTCGCCAGTCCGCTCTACGAGCATTTCGGCTGGAACCTGTCCGCCGTGACCGTGGCGTTGCTGCCGGCCCTGGCTCTGGCGCTGTTCCTGAGCCGCAAGGCCGATGCCTGAACCTCAGGCACCGCTGAGTCCGATGAAGCACGGTCTTACAAGACGATCGGCGAACGGTGATGCACAATCATCACCGTTTCCTTTCGATCGGGCTCCACTTATGGACAAGTTGCTGGCACTGAAGATGTTCGTTGAAACCGTCCGTTGCGGTGGTTACTCCTCGGCGGCGCGCAAACTCGGCATCTCCACCTCTTCGGTGACGCGCCAGGTGGCGGGGCTGGAACACGAGTTGGGCGCGAGCCTGCTCAACCGCACCACACGCAACACCAGCGTGACGGTCGCCGGCCAAACCTATTTCGAGAAAGCGGTGGCCATTCTCGATGCCATCGATGAGGCCGACGCGGTGGTTGCCGACCGTGGCAGCGAGGCGCAAGGACGCCTGCGCATCAGCGTGCCGGTGGAATTCGGCCGACAGATCATTGCGCCGCAACTGGGGGTATTGCTCGACCGCCATCCGGGGCTTGAAATCAGTGTGTCGTTGAGCGATCAGGTCAGCGATCTGCTGAGCGAGCAGATCGATGTCTCGGTGCGCCTGGGATCGTCGGTGGTCAGTGACGATATCGTCAGCAAACGCGTGGGCGGCTTCCAGCGCTGGGTGGTGGCGAGTCCGGATTACCTGAGCGGTCACGCTGTGCCGGCGCATCCACGTGACTTGCTTGAGCATCAATGCCTGCGCTTCGACTACGGTGGTTCGCACCAGCACTGGACGTTCCAGGGCGACGAGGAAACCATCCAGCTCAATGTCCATGGCCGCCTGCAAAGCAACAATGCCGATATCCTGCGCGAAGCGGCGGTGGCGGGGCGCGGGGTGGCCCTGCTGGCGGACTGGCTGGTGCGCGCTGATGTTGAGGCGGGTCGGTTGATGCGGCTGCTGGAGGGGTATGAAGTCAACCCCGGTAATGCGAGCTGCTGCATCAATGCGTTGTATCTGCCCAATCACCGTGGCTCCAGTCGTATCAATGTGTTCATTGATTTTCTGGAAGACATTCTGGCGCGTCCCTGCGCTCAGAAGACCTAGAAGGTGTACTTGGCCGTCAGCATCATGTTGCGCGGCGTGCCATAGCTGTCGCCGCCGTAGCTGACGGAGTTGGCGATGGTGGAGTAGTACTTGCGGTCGAAGATGTTGTTGGCGTTGAGTTGCAGGTCGAGGTTGTCATTGACCCGGTAGCCGGCCATCAGGTCGGTCACGGCGTACGCGCCTTGCTTGAGGCGGTAGTTGCCGCCATCGAGCAGTTCGATGTCGTTGTACATGCGGCTCTGCCAGGAGATGTTGCCGCCCACACGCAGTTTTTCCAGCGGGCCCTGGAAGTTATAGCGGGTGGTGAGCTTGAACAGGTGCTCCGGGGTGTCGGTGTCGAACTGCTTGTTGACGTTCTGCGGGTTCGCCTCGTCTTTGATGGTGTGCGTGCGGGCGTAGGTGTAGCCGCCGCCGATCTGCCAGTTGTCGGTGAGCGCGCCTTGCAGCTCGAGGTCGATACCCTGGCTGCGGATCTCGCCGGAGGCGTCATAGCAGGAAGACTGCGGGCAGTTCGGCACGAACACCTGCACCGCGCGGTTTTCCTGATCGACACGGAACACGGCGAGGCTGGCATTCAGCGCGCCGCCCAGGTATTCGCCCTTGATGCCGACCTCGTAGTTCTTGCCCACGATCGGCTTGACCGGGTTACCGGAGGTGCCCTTGTTGCTCTGCGGGGTGAAGATGTCGCTGTAGCTGGCGTACACCGAATGATGGTCGTCCAGCTCGTAGATCAGGCCGGCATAGCGGGTGACGTTGCGGGTGACTTTGTAATCGCCGTCGCCATCGCGGTTGTCGTAGTCGTACCAGTCCAGACGCCCGCCGAGGATCAGCTTCAATGGGTCGGCCAGGCTCAGGCGGGTGGTCAGGTACACGCCGTCCTGAGTGGTGACTTCACGTGTGTTGTTGGTGTGGACGAAGTCCGGCTTGCCGGCGTTGATCGGCCAGTTGGTGTCGTACGGCGAGTAGTTGTGGGTGGTCAGGTCGTAGATGCGTTTGCTGGCGCCGACCACCAGTTCATGGCTGCGTCCGAAGGCTTCGAACGGGCCGCTGAAGAAGGCGTCGAGACCTGCCTGGTTTTCATCGGCCTTGGACTGGTAAACCGTGCGGGCCAGGGTGTCGTTGACCCAGCGCGACTGGTACGAGCCGGAGAACAGCGCGTTCTGCTCGGAATAGTTGGCGTTGACCTGCAGCTTCCAGTCGTTGGCCAGTTGCTGACGGATCTCGGCGAAGACGGTGTTGATTTCCTGATCCTTGTCCTCCCAGGAAGTGCCGGGGTTATACGAGCGCGGCAGATCAAGGTGATGGCCGTCGAGGCCGATCATCGACGAGCCCCAGAAGTAGTTGGTCCTGTCCTTCTGGTGCGAGAAACCGAGGGTCAGGGTGGTGTCGTCGCTCAGATCGGCTTCGGTGACGGCGTAGAACAGGTTGTGTTGCTCGTCGACGTCATCGATGAAGCTGTTGGCGTCGTGGTAGGACGTGACCACCCGGCCGCGCAGGGTGCCGCTGTCGTTGAGCGGGCTGGAAGCATCGAGCTCGCCGCGATAGTTGTCCCAGGTTCCGGCGGCGCCGGTCAGGGTGACGCGCTGCTCGGCCAATGGCCGTTTGCGCACCAGGTTGATCGCCGCCGAAGGGTTGCCGGCGCCGGTGACCAGACCGGTCGCACCGCGGACCACCTCGACCCGATCGAACATCGCCAGATTCGGCTGGGACCCGACGTTCACGCCGTCGTAGCCGCTTGGAATGCCGTCGTACATCAGGTTGTCGATGTTGAAACCCCGGGCTTTATAGGCCTGTCGGCCTGGGCCGTTGGAGTAGTCGAGGAACAGCCCAGGCGTGGCGTTGACCACGTCGTTGATGCTGGTCATCGCCTGATCGTCCATGCGCTGGCGGGTGATGACGGTCACGGCTTGCGGTGTTTCGCGCAGGGTCAACGGCAGTTTGGTGGCGGTGGCCATGGTGCCGGTGGTGTACGACTCCGAGCCTTCGGTGGTACTGCCCAGTTGGGTGGATGTGATTGCAGTCGCGCCGAGTTCGAGGGTGGCGGGTGGGGCAGAGTCCTGCAGCTCGCGGGTTTCTTCGGCCAGCGCCGGGGTCATGACTGCCATGCAGATGGCCATGGACAGGAGGTTGCGTGACGGGTTGAAACGATGCGGCGAGGTTGGGCGCGACATTGAGGCTTCCTGATTTTAAATAGCAAACAAAGAGCAGTTGAGAATCATTGACAATAATTGTGTCAGGGTTTTTTACCGCAACAAAGCGCTTCGTGAAAAAAATGTGAAATTGCGCAATGGGAGAGGGCGGTAGGCTTGAGTCATTACCGAACCGCTCAAGCACGGACGTTGCAGCACAGCCAACCGAAAAGCCGTTTGTCAGCTTCCTATGCAATCCAGCAGGTTGGCGTCTACTTTTGTGGCCGGGTCAGCCAAATGACAGGCGAAATTCTGAAGTCATTGAAGCGAATTCGAACTGGCCCCGTGACGTTGATTTCAGGATGGATCTTGAATGAGGCGCGGAGCGTCGCTCCGGCGATGCTTAACGGAAACCCGCGCCTTTGAACTCGTTAAGGAGAACGCAGATGGCAATCAGCCGAGTCACCGAAACAACCGATAAAACAGCGCTGGTGCAAGCCGAGGTGTACCGCTGGTACAACCTCTTTTTCCCGTGGTCGCGCGGCGTGGCTTCCCAGTCGGAAGAGGCGATCAAGCCTTTGTACGATGCCCTGGCGAATGATTTCCGGGTGGTGCTCACGGACGGTCAGATCATGGACCGCGAGAACTACTGGGAACGCCTTTGGGGGCTGCACGGCAAACGTGCCGGAAGCCCCGAATCACACATCATCAATCTCTCGATCACGCCACTTCCCGGTGACTGCTTCCTGACGGTTTTCGACCTGGTCAAGAACGGGATCACCAAGAAGAAAGTCGACTCGGCGCTGATGCGCCTCGACCCGGATTCGCCATCGGGAATCTCGTGGATTTACGTCCACGAAAGCGAGCACGAGACGTCGTTTGCGTAAATCGTTGAATGACCGTTTCGCTCCTCTGGTTGTTTGAACCGGAGGAACGGCATCGCTCCAACCCTGTAAAAAGAACCGCCCGAAGCCGTGCATCGGGCGGTTTGTCGGATCAAACAGGGCTGATTCAGATCAGCCGCAGGGTGACGTCGATGTTGCCGCGAGTGGCCTTTGAGTAAGGGCAGGTCTGATGCGCAGCGTCCACCAGCGCCTGAGCGACCGAAGGCTCCAGCCCCGGCAGGCTGACACTCAAGCGCGCTTGAAGAAAGAATGCATCGCCGGCCTTGCCCAGATCGATTTCGGTTTCGACCGCCACATCCGCCGGAAGCCTGATCTTCTGTGCCGCGGCTGCCTTGCCCATGGCGCCGATGAAGCAGGCCGACCAACCGGCTGCCAACAGCTGTTCGGGATTGGTGCCGCTGCCATTTGAACCGGGTGGCGAGAGCTTGATGTCCAGGTTGCCGTCCGAACTGCGCGATGCGCCATCGCGCCCGCCGGTGGTGCGGGTCTTGCCGGTGTACAGCACGGTGTCGAGTTGATTGATCATGGAAATACCTGCCTGAGTGATGGGGGATGTCGGACAGCGGAGGTTCCGATGGCTCACACTTTTGCATTGGCATGTACCCGAGATGTGTCGTGCAGCGGAGTTTTTGTATCGCTCTGTAGCCTGTATCGGCGTGGAAGGGGTCAAGGGCGCAACCAGGCTGGATGCATGTGGGAGAGGACTTGCAGGTGGCGTTAGTCCAGAGTGAAACAGATAGAGTTGACTGGCGGTTGATCTCGTATTCACACCTGGCCGTTTTTAACCGGGTGCAGCGCAGGGGGGGAGCCGAAAGCCCGGACCTTGCCGGGCGGATGATGGACATATTCAGCGCGAATCGGCATTTCGCGTACGTTGCGTTGCAGATGCTTCGCGGGGCCTGCGAAGCCACGTGATGACAGCATGTACCGGGTGGAGGACGGCGACGAGAACGCCAAGCAGCATGATGGTGAAGATGATGATCAGCGGGATGCTTTCATGCGAGAACATGGTGGGTAACTCCTGTAGTCACTATGTCGGAACCCGCAGACTAGACGCTTGGAGCGATGTTTTAGATGAATGTATGTTCATTCGACGAGGTGTGGAATGTGGTACGGCGCAAGGGCGTTTCCACACGCAAGTCGATGGCTCTCGTCGGGTTTTCCTCTTAACGCATCTGCAGGATGATCGGACTGCTGCTGGCCGGATCGGTGTGCTCACGCAGTTTGCCAACCGTGTTCGCATCCACAGCGTTGCCGTGATTGCCCCAGGTGCTGCGCATAAAAGTCAGCACCTCGGCGATCTGCTGATCCGACAGCTGCTCACGGAAGGCCGGCATGCGATAGGCATCCGGTACGCCGGCCGCCACCACTCGTTGCGAACCATTAAGAGTGATGTTGATTGCCGAGGCACTTTCCTTGGCCAATGCCGAGGTGGCGCCCGCCAGCGGCGGCATCCATTGCGATTGACCCTTGCCGTCCAGACCGTGGCACGACGCACAGCGCGTCACGTAGGTATGCGCACCGGGCGAGTCCAGACGTTGCGCTGCCGAAACCGCTTGATACTGCCAGGGTGCGCCATCCCGTTCGCGATCCCCGGGAAGCGACTTCAGGTAATGGGCAATGGCCGTCAGATCGTCATCGCTCATGAACTGCGTGGAGTTGTTGAACGCCTCGGTCATCGAGCCGTAGACCACCGCGTGCTGGTTGCGACCGGTCTTGAGGAACTGCACGATCTCTTGCTCGCTCCAGCGGCCCAGCCCGGTGTTGTGGTCATCGCGCAGGCTCGGTGCGTACCAGCCATCGAGCAAGGCGCCGGCGAGGTATGGTTTGCCGGACTCATCCAGTGCTTTTTCGTTGAACGCCAAGCCACGCGGCGTATGGCAGCTGCCGCAGTGTCCGGCGCCCTGAACGAGGTAAGCGCCACGGTTCCACTGTTCATCCTGCGACGGTTTAGTCACATAAGGTTCGGCGTCAACAAATACGCCGTTCCACAGCGCAATCGGCCAACGCAGGTTCAGCGGAAACGGAATCGCACTGGGGATATTCGCCTGTTTGACCGGCGCTACGCCTTTCATGAAAAACGCATACAGCGCTCGTACGTCTTCATCACTGAGCTTGGCGTAGGACGGGTAGGGCATCGCCGGGTACAGACGGCGACTGTCGGGCGCCACGCCGTGGCGCACGGCACGGTCGAAGTCCGCCAGGCTGTAGTGGCCGATGCCGGTTTCCGTGTCCGGGGTGATATTGGTCGCATGGATCGCGCCCAGCGGCGTGGCCATTTCCAGCCCACCGGCGAATGGCGCACCGCCCGGCACGCTGTGACAGGCTACGCAATCGCTGAGCCTGGCGACGTATTCGCCACGGGCGACCAGCGCCGGGTCGATGTCGGCCACGGCGATCTGATGGTTCTCCAGGCGCGAGACTGGCTCGCGGGTGACGTACCAGGCCAGGAGGCCTGCCGCGAGCAGGCACGGCACCGCCAGCCAGCCAGCGGTTCTTGCAAATCGGCTGTTATTCATGAACGCTCCGGCGCTGATCAGGTGAAGGTGTGTCGGCTCATGGGCAGGCTGCGCACCCGCTGACCGGTCAGCGCTGCCACCGCATTGGCGACAGCAGGTGCGACGGCAGGCAACGGCGGCTCACCGATGCCACCCATTTTTTCCCCGCTCTCGACCACGCGCACATGGACCCGTGCCATTCGCGCAGGCGGCAGGATCGGATACAAGTCGTAGTTGCGCGCCCGGGGTTTGCCATCGATCCACACGGCTTCTTCCACCAGCGTCTGCGACAGTCCCAACGCCACGGCGCCGTTCACCTGAGCCTCGACAATCGCCGGGTTGACGATGCTACCCGGATCAATCGCTTGCCAGATGTCATGCACCTTGACCTGGCCGTTCTCGATGGACACCTCGGCGATCACCGCCGTCTCCGTACCAAACGGCGAAGCCATGGCCACGCCGCGCGCACGTTTGCTGCCATCCTCGGCGGTAAACGGCCCACGTTTCCAGCCGCCCGACAGTTCACCCACGGCTTGCAGCAGTGTGGTCAGCCGTTGGTTGTCACGCAGCAAATGCAGGCGCAGGTCGAACGGGTCTTTGCCGCCCTTGTCGGCCAGTTCATCGAGGAACGATTCATAGAAGAAGTCGTTGAGGGAATTGCCCACCGAACGCCAGTAGCCGAGCATCGCCGGACCCTTGACGTAGATCTGTGCGATGCGCTTGTTGGGGATCGCATAGGACTTGCCCGACAAGCCTTCAAGCGCCGTCGGATCGAGCTTTTCACCTTGCTTGCCGGCGAGGGCTTCGGTCGGGCCTTCGGTGGCACTGATCGCTTCGATTGCCAGCGGCCAGCCGTCGTTGTCCAGCGCGGCACGGAAATTCACCGCCGCCACCGGTCGAAGCACGTCACGCAGGAACTCTTCTTCGCGACTCCAGATCAGTTTGACCGGGCGCCCAACCGCTTTGGCCAGCGCGATGGCCTGAGGGTAGGGACTGGCCGAGTCGTAGAGGAAATGCCGACCGAAGAACCCACCCAACAACGGCGAATGCAAGGTGATGCGTGACGGATCGAGCCCGGTGCGTTTGGCGATGTCGGCACGGAACATGTCCGGCGCCTGATTCGGCAGCCAGACTTCCAGCGAACCGTCCGGATTGAATCGGGCCAATGCCGACGGAGGCTCCAGTTGGCCGTGGTTCAAATACTGGTTGTGGTAAGTGGCATCGATCAGGGTTTTGCTTCCCTTGAGCATCGCAGCCACGTCGCCTTCGTTTTCATCATCTTTGGCCGGGCCCTTGTCTTCGGCGAGGCGCTTGAACCAGGCATCGCTGGAAAAGTCGGCGGGCATCGGCCGCACTTTGCTGTCGGCCGTCGGCTCTTGCCAGTCCACCTGGATCGCCTCGACGGCACGTTTGGCGTGCCACCAGCGCTCGGCAACCACCGCCACGGCACCCGGCAGACGATGCACGGAATGCACGCCTTTCATCGCCTTGACCTGATCTTCGTTGCGCAGGTTGCCCACGGTCATCCCCAGGCGCGGGGCATGTTGAACGGCGGCATGCAGCATGTCGTCGACTTTCAGATCGATGCTGTACAGCGCCTTGCCCGTGGATTTGTCGTAAGCGTCGAGACGCTTCACCGGTTTGCCGATCCAGCGGAACTGACTCGGATCGCGCAGCTTCACCGAGGCCGGATCGGGTACCGGCAGATCCATCGCGCGCTCGGCCAGTTCACCGTAGGCCAGCGAGCGGCCCGACTTGGCGTGCACGACTTTGCCAGGCTCGGTGGTCAATTCACTTACCGGCACGCCCAGTTGCTGCGCGCCGGCCTGCAACAGCATGGCGCGGGCAAGGGCGCCGAGGCGACGCATGACCGGGTAACTCATGCGCACCGACATACTGCCGCCGGTGATGCGCATGCCGTTCTCCATGACTACGTAGGCCTCGCCGGGCGGGGCGGCTTCGACCAGGAAGGTCGCCGGATCGGCATCCAGTTCTTCACCGACGATCTGCGCCATGGCGGTGAACGTCCCTTGTCCGCCTTCCATGAACGGGCAGAGCAGACGCACGCGGTTGTCCGGACGGATCTCGAGAAACGCCGGGACCTGCGTGCCACGCTCGGCCGTCGTCGCCGCTGCAGCTTGCACGCGTGTCGAACCGAGTGGGAGACCGAAGCCGAGCACCAGCGCGCCGACGGCGGTACCGGTCAGGAAGCGTCTGCGCGACACATTGATCGGTTCGTGCAGATCCAGTAGTGAAGCGTGTTGTGAAGGGTCGATACGAACGTTCATCACGCGTCCCCCTTGCCGGCAAGTTCATGCACGGCGGCATGAATGGCGTTGTAAGTACCGCAGCGGCACAGATTGACCATCGCCGCCTCGATCTGCGCATCACTCGGTTTGGGGTTCTGCTTGAGCAGCGCGGTGGCAGCCATCACCTGCCCGGACTGGCAGTAGCCGCACTGGGCGACCTGCAGATCGACCCAGGTCGAGACGACTCGTTTGCCCACGTCGTCGGTTTCGATGGCTTCAATGGTGGTGACCTCGCGACCAACCACACCCGCCACCGGCGTGACGCACGAGCGCACGACGTTGCCGTCCACCAGCACCGAGCAGGCGCCGCATTGCGCCAGTCCGCAGCCGTACTTGGTGCCGGTCATGCCCAGATCATCGCGGATCACCCACAGCAGGGGCGTATCGGCGTCGGCATCGACCTGATAGGTCTTCTGGTTGATTCGTAGTTCCATGGTTCACCCGCTTGATCATCGGTTGACGTGCATTGTTATGAGCGGTGACACGCGGCGAGGCGCATCACCGGTTTTCGTTCAATTCGCGACTGTGCCGAGCGCTTCTGCCTCGAAGGGCTGCCCGCGCAAAAGGGCCATGTCACGACTCGGCGCGGTGCCGAACAGACGGCCGTATTCGCGGCTGAACTGCGAAGGGCTTTCATAGCCGACCGCAAACGCCGCGCGCGAAACGTCCAGGCGCTCGACCAGCATCAGTCGGCGCGCTTCGTTGAGCCGCAGCCATTTCTGGTACTGCAGCGGACTGATGCCGGTGAGCTGGCGGAAATGATGGTGAAAGGTCGGCGCGCTCATCTGCACCCGCGCGGCCAGATCATCGATGCGCAGGGCATCGGTGTAGTTGACCTTGAGCCAGTCGATGGCCTTGGCGATGCGATAACCCTGACCGTCGACGGCAGTGATCTGCCGCAGTCGCGGGCCTTGGTCGGTGTGGAGCAGCCGATAGTGGATTTCTCGCAGAATCAGCGGCGCCAGGACCGGGATCGCCTCGGGTTCATCGAGTAATGCCAGCAGGCGATCGAGCGCGTCCTCCAACGCTGACGACAGGCTGCCAATCGCAGCGCCCGTACCCGTTGATGGCTGGCGTTTCGAGGGCAAGCCGCTCTTGGTAATGACCTCGGCAAGCATGCTGACATCCAGTTTCAGCACAAGGCCGACACAGGGCCATTCGGGAGTGGCGAGCATCACTTCGGAGTTGGCGGGCAGGTCCAGCGACGTGACCAGAAACCGCGACGGGTCATAGCTGTAGCCCTCACCGCCGACCCACAAGCGCTTTTCGCCACGACCCACGAGAATCAGGCTGGGTTCGATCATGCACACAACGGGGGGCGCCGGCTGGTCGCGACGAAACAGCGACAGCCCGGGTATCGACGTGGCGAAGTCACCCGGCGCGTTCACACGCGGGTCGATGTGCCGCGCCAAAGGTGATTCCTGGGGCAGAGGGGTCGGGATCATGTGGGCTCACTCCTTTGACCGGACTCTAATGCGCGCGCGCGACGTTTCCTATCCATCACCCTGCATCCCCAGAGGATCAGGCAAGCATTCAAGAGGAATGCACTAGGGAAGCACCGGATTGACCGGGAGAATGTGTCTATCTGTTACAGGGGCAGTGCCCGGACGGGCGACAAACTGCTTGCCCCTGCGCATCACCCCCCTACGTTTTTTCGCACCACAGGTAGTTTTCATGACGTTACCTTCTACAAAACCTTCTAAAAGAACGGGCGGCTGGAGCGCCGTGCTGGCCATGTCGTTGGCCGCATTCGCCCTGGTCGCTTCAGAGTTCATGCCCGTCAGTCTGCTGACGCCTATCGCGGCGGACCTGCATATCACCGAAGGTCAGGCCGGGCAGGGGATTTCCGTGTCCGGTGCCTTTGCCTTGATCACCAGTCTGTTGATTGCCTCGGTCGCCGCTCGCATCGAACGCAAGAAGCTTCTGCTTTGCCTGACCTTGTTGATGATCGTCTCCGGAACGGTCGTCGCACTCGCCCCGGGCTACCCGTCGTTCATGTTCGGACGTGCGTTGATCGGGATTGCGATTGGTGGTTTCTGGTCGCTGTCGGCGGCGACTGCCATGCGCCTGGTGAAGCCTGAACAGGTTTCCCGTGCGCTGGCCATCGTCAATGGCGGCAACGCTTTGGCCACGGTCATCGCCGCTCCGGCGGGCAGCTTTCTCGGCTCGTTGATCGGCTGGCGCGGTGCATTCTTCTGTGTGGTTCCGGTCGCGGTGCTTGCCGCCGTGTGGCTGCTGATCAGCCTGCCGTCCTTCAAGGCCGAACGCCAGGCAGGTAGCGGCAACGTTCTGCGTCTGATGAAGCAATTGCCAGTAGCTTTGGGCATGGTCGCCGTCAGCGTCTTTTTCATGGGCCAGTTCATGCTGTTCACCTACCTGCGACCATTTCTTGAGGGCGTGACGGGCGTCAGTGTCTCAACCTTGTCGTTCATGCTGCTGGGGCTTGGAGTGGCAGGTTTTATCGGCACCTTTCTGATCGAACGGTTTGTGGGGCGCGGCCTCTACCGCACGTTGACCGCCATTCCGCTGATCATGGCGGTGATCGCGCTGGCGTTGGTCAGCTTCGGCAAATCGCCGGTGCTGACCGCCGTGCTGCTCGGACTCTGGGGGCTGGTTGCCACGGCCGCGCCGGTCGGCTGGTGGACGTGGCTGGCGCAGACGCTCCCGGATGATGCGGAAGCCGGAGGCGGCTTGCTGGTAGCCATCGTCCAACTGGCGATCGCAGGCGGCGCAATCATTGGCGGTCTGGCCTTTGATTTGAGCGGTTACAAAGCCACCTTCGAGCTTAGCGCCGCTGTCCTGGTCGCCGCTTCCGTGCTGGCCTGGCTGGCCGGACGCAATGCCACGCAAATTCATCTTGTCGAGTCGAGCGCGACAGCCTGACGAGATCACCTGCAACCTTCCTTATGGCTCAAGCATCAAACTGCGCCAAACGATAACGGGCGGTTGAACCTGCACATCATCCGGTTGAAGCGCTTGCTGCTCCTCTGGCGAAATCACTTCGGCTGAGGGCCGCTCCAGCAGTAAAGGGTGTGCAGTGTCTACGTTCGATTCAGGAACAGGCGGCGTGGTCATTTGAGCGCAACAACGACCTTGCCCTTGGCGCGTCCCCGCTCAACGTACTTCAATGCCTCGGCCGTTGATTCAAAGGGGAAGGAGCGATCAACCACAGGTTTGATGATTCCGTCCTCAACGAGCGCGGTGATGCGTTGCAGTTGAGCGCCATTGGCCCGCATGAACACGAACGCATAGCTGACGTCCTGCTTGCGCGCTTTGCGACGAATGCCAAGGCTCAGCAGGCGCATGACTTGCTGCAATGGCCAGGACAATCCTTGCTCCCTCGCGAACTGCACAGTGGGTGGGCCCGAGATGGAAATGAGTTGGCCGCCGGGCTTGAGGACCTTGAGTGACTTCTCCAGCACGTCGGCGCCGAGGCTGTTAAGCACCACGTCGTAGTCTTGCAGCACATTTTCGAAGTCCTGCTGTGTGTAGTCGATCACCAGATCGGCCCCCAGCGCCTTGACCCATTCGACATTGGCGGTGCTGGTGGTTGTGGCGACAAACGCACCGAGGTGTTTGGCAAGCTGAATGGCAATGGTGCCGACGCCGCCTGAGCCTGCGTGAATCAGCACTTTCTGGCCCTTTTGCAGCCGGGCGGTTTCAACCAGTACTTGCCAGGCGGTCAGTGCAACCAAGGGCAGGGATGCGGCTTGCGCCATGTCGGTATTGGCGGGTTTCAGGGCAACCGCGTTTTCGTTCACGGCGATCAATTGGGCGAACGTCCCGATCCGCGCTTCGGGCGGGCGAGCGTATACCTCGTCTCCCGGTTTGAAGCGTGTCACCTGCGGGCCGACTTCAACCACGACACCCGCCAGGTCATTGCCCAATATCAACGGAAAGGCGTAGGGCAGGATCAGCTTGAACTCGCCTTTGCTGATCTTCGAATCCAGCACGTTGACACTGCTCGCATGGACCTCGATCAAGATGTCGTGGGCACCGACTGCAGGGGCGGGTGCTTCGCCAATGCGTCCGGGGTTCTTGCCATAGCCATCAATCAGAAATGCTTTCATCGTGGTGCGGCTCTTGCTGGTTGTACGGAGGGTAGTCGGTGGGTTGCCGTGTTGCTGCGTGACGTGATCAAGCATCGAGAAACGCCTGCGCCTTGGCCACAAAGTCGGCGTGATGCTGGAAAATCCCGCCGTGCCCGGCATCCTCATAAATCACCAACTGTGCGTCGGGGATAAGCCTGGCCAGTTCAAACGAGTTAACGCTGGGCACCATGATGTCGTTGTCGCCGTTGACGACCAGCGTCGGTGTGCGCAAGCGTCCAAGCGCTTGCCGCGGTTGTTTGCCCCACGCCGTGATGGCTTTCAATTGCCGCAGGAAGGCGCGTGGCGTCGGGCCCTTGTCGCGATTGTTCTTGCGTGCCTTGAGGCGCCTTAAATACTGCGAGGCAGACCGTCGTCCATTGGCCGACGAGGTGAAGAAAAGGTAGAACTTGGGATCGCGCAGGGTCAGCAAGCCTTTGAGGATCAATGGCCATGACACTGTGCCGACCTTGTCGATGCCGGTGCCGCCCGCCGGTCCAGTACCGGTCAGAATCAACCGGCGTAACAAGTCAGGCGCCTTGAGGGCAATGTCCTGAGCGACGAAACCTCCGAGGGAGAAACCGAGCACATCCACGGTTTTCAGCCCCAGCGCCCTGATCAGCTGGATGGCATCGTCGGCCATTTCACCCACCGTCAGTGGCGCGGTGCCGCCCGAGTTGCCGATGCCGCGATAGTCGGTGGTGATGACGCGTCTGGTTTGCGCCAGGCCATCGATGATCGCGGGGTCGAAGTTGTCCAGCACCGCGCCCCAATGATTGAACAGCACGAGGGGCACGCCGGTTGCGGGCCCGGTGTCGCGGTAGGCGAAGGGAATGCCGTTGACCGTGATCGACTGGTTCGCCGCGTCGATGAATGACGTCGGCGAACCCGAGCGGGAATTTGTCTGTATTGAACTCATTGTCACTCCGGCAAGCCAGCAGGATTCGATGCAATGCCCTGTGCCTGCATCGAATCCGGCGCGAATGCTCGCTAGCAAAAAATCACTGTGGCGTCTGATAGCGCTGGGCAACCGCAGACTGACGGATTTGCCCCAGCAGGCCCTGACGTGCGCCCTGCAGTTCATCCCAGCGCTCGGCTTCGTGCAGCGGCGGGATGGTCACAGGTTCGCGACGATCAAAACCGACCAGTGCAGCATCCACCAGATCACCCACTTCCATGATTTCGCTCAGGGTGTTGATGTCGACGCCGGAGCGATCCCAGATTTCCGTGCGAGTGGCGGCGGGTAGCACGGCTTGCACATAGACGCCCTGCGGCGACAGTTCCAGGCTCAGGCCCTGGGACAGGAACAGCACGAAGGCCTTGGTCGCACCGTAGACGCTCATGCCGAACTCCGGCGCCAGGCCCACCACCGAACCGATGTTGATGATTGCGCCGTCGCCGGCCTTGGCCAGGCGTGGGGCGATGGCGCTGGCGAGCCGCACCAGCGCCGTGGTGTTGAGGGCAACCAGTTGCGCGACGCTGTCGGTGCTTTGGTCGACGAAGTGGCCGGACAGCGCGGCGCCGGCGTTATTGACGAGAATGCCGATGCGGGCGTCGTCGCGCAGGCGGCTTTCAACGGTGGTCAGATCGGCGAGTTGGGTCAGGTCCGCCGGGATAACATCGACGGCGACGTCGTGCTCGCTGCGCAAGCGCGCTGCCAGTGCGTCCAGGCGAGCCTGATCGCGGGCGACCAGTACCAGATCGTGACCACGTTTGGCGAAGCGTTCGGCATAGACGGCGCCAATGCCGGTGGAGGCGCCAGTGATGAGAACAGTAGGGCGAGTGCTCATGGGGTATCTCTCTTTCAGGAGGTGAGAAACGGAACGCGCTCAGCTTGCGCTGACGCTCGATTCAGCCAGCGTCGGGTAGTCGATGTAGCCCGCCGCGTCGCCGCCGTAGAGGGTGGCGGGATTGAACGCGGACAGCGGCGCACCCTGCTTGAGGCGCTCCACCAGATCCGGGTTGGCAATGAACGGGCGACCGAAGGCAATCAGATCGGCCTGGTCTTCGGCCAGCCGCGCAGTCGCCAGGTCCAGGTCATAGCCGTTGTTGGCGATATAGGTGTTTTTGAAGCGCTGGCGCAGGGCGTCGAAATTGAAGGGCGCCACGTCGCGCGGGCCGCCGGTCGCGCCTTCGACCACGTGCAGGTAAACCACGCCGAGGGCATCGAGTTGCTCGACGACGTAATTGAATTGCGCCTGCGGATCGCTGCTGGCCACGCCGTTGGCCGGCGACACGGGAGACAGACGCACACCGGTGCGATCTGCGCCGATCTCATTGACGACCGCCGCCGTCACTTCGAGCAACAGACGCGCACGGTTTTCAATCGAACCGCCGTAAGCGTCGGTGCGCAGATTGGCGTTGTCCTTGAGGAATTGATCCAGCAAATAGCCGTTTGCACCGTGAATCTCCACGCCGTCGAACCCGGCAGCGACCGCGTTGGCCGCGGCCTGGCGGAAATCGGAGACGATCCCCGGCAGTTCGTCGAGTTCCAGCGCGCGGGGTTCCGAGACGTCTTCAAAGCGGTTGTTGACGAACACTTTGGTCGCGGCACGCAGCGCAGAAGGGGCCACCGGTGCGGCGCCGTTTTCTTGCAGGTCAACGTGTGAGACGCGGCCGACATGCCACAGCTGCAGGAAGATTTTTCCGCCCTTGGCGTGGACGGCATCAGTGACTGTGCGCCAACCGTCAATCTGTGCCTGGGTGTAGATCCCGGGGGTGTCCTGATAACCCTGGCCCTGTCGGGAAATCTGCGTCGCTTCGCTGATCAGCAAACCGGCGCTGGCGCGCTGGCTGTAATAGACGGCCGCGAATTCGCTGGGGACAAAGCCCTGGCCTGCGCGGTTGCGTGTCAGCGGTGCGAGAACAACGCGGTTCGACAACGTGAGACTGCCTAGCGTGTAAGGGGTGAACAGAGTCTGTTTGGTCATCTGATGAATCTTCCGTGCCCGTTGATGGAGATCGGTGGGGTGTGAAATTAGGATGATGATCGAAATCTAAACTGTCAACGGTTTTGATTATGGCCGACATCTATGTATCATCGGACGCAGGAATTACCGCTAAACGCGAGGTATTGCACGTGAGAGTGACCAAGGCCCAGGCGCAGGCCAATCGAGAACACATCGTTGAGACGGCCTCAGAGCTGTTCCGTGAGCGTGGCTTTGACGGCGTCGGTGTGGCCGATCTCATGGCGGCTGCCGGGTTCACCCATGGAGGCTTCTACAAGCACTTCGGCTCGAAGGCTGACCTGATGGCCGAAGCCTCGGCCTGCAGTCTTGGCAAATCGTTGACCGGCGCCCAGGCGCTCGACGTGCCCGGTTTCATCAACGTCTACGTGAATCGAGAACATCGCGACGGACGCGGCAGCGGTTGCACGATGGCCGCACTGTGTGGCGACGCGGCGCGTCAGTCGGACGATGTGAAAGCCACGTTTGCCGAAGGCATTGAACGCACCCTGCAAACTCTGGGGGAAAAATATCCGACAGGGCCGGATGCCGCGGAGGGTGAGGGAAGAAGGAAAATGATCGACTTGCTGTCGCGTGCGGTCGGCGCAATCATCCTGTCGCGCGCCTGTCCGGATGATTCCGCCTTGGCGGATGAAATCCTTGAGGTATGCCGCGCCGAAATGTTTGCTTCATTGCCGGTGTTGCCGGTCGATGAAGTGGAAACGCCGTAGAAGGGCCGATCCACCCTGTTCGATGACTTGAACGTCAGCCCGTTTCAGACAGCCGTTTTTCGTGAATATGTAGTCTATTGGTCACGATTTGTAAGACCTCGACAGGGTGAGTAAGCTACGCCCATGAATCAGCCATCCATATCTTCGCCCGGCCCACGTGGCCCAGTCGATCACGAGATTCGTGATCAGATTGTCGCGGCAGCCAATGAACACTTCAGCCAAAACGGCTATGGCAAAACCACGGTTTCCGATCTGGCCAGGGCCATCGGTTTTTCCAAGGCGTACATCTATAAGTTCTTTGATTCCAAGCAGGCGATCGGCGAAGCGATCTGCTCGAATTGTCTGGGGCAAATGGTTGCAGCGGTCGAACAGGCTGTTAACGCAGAGGGGATTTCGCCGACCGAGCGTTTCCGCCGGCTGGTGAAGACCGTGATTGCCACGGGTGTGGACCTGTTCTTCAATGATCGCAAGCTCTACGACATCGCGGCATTCTCGGCAGCGGAGCGTTGGCCATGTGCTCAGGTGTATGAGGAGCAGATCAAGCGCTTTATCTTCGACATCGTGCGTGAAGGGCGAGAGCTCGGAGAGTTCGAGCGCAAGACCCCGCTGGACGAGACCGTCGAAGCGATTCATCTGGCCCTGCGTCCCTTCGTCAATCCGTTGTTGCTGCAGCACAATCTGGGTTTTATCGAGGTAGCGCCCACGCTGACCTCCAACCTCATTCTGCGCAGCCTGATGCCCTGACCTGAAAGCGATCTGGTGGTGCTGCTCAGCGTGCCGCTACAGGTTGTGATTCAGTGGGTTGCCAGCCCCCGCCCAGCGACTTGAATACCGCCACCGCCGCACGGGCCGATTCGGTCCGCGCCTGCGCTCTGGCGTCGGAGGCCTGCAACAGTGTTTCGTCGGCGTGCAGGACATCGATCAGGCTGGCGGTGCCTTTTTCATAGGCGGTGAACGAGGACTGGCGAGCTTGAGTCAGCGCGGCTTCGCCGCCGGTAAGGGTGGTGGTCTGAGTTTGCCGATTCACCAGTGAGGAAAGCGCGTTCTCTACATCTTCGGTGGCGCGCAGTACCGACTGGCGATAGGCGGCCAATGCTTCAGATTCCTGGCCTTTGGCCTGATCGATCCGGGCGTTGATGCGTCCGAAGTCGAATAGCCTCCAGCGCAGACCCAGGACAGCGCTCGACTGGCTCGCGCCGCTGGTGAAAAGATTGCCGCCGGAGACGGCGGTCGCGCTGCCGAGCAAGGCGCTGAGGGAAAATTTCGGGTAGTACTCGGCAATCGCTTCGCCTATACGCGCGTTAGAGGCCGCAAGGCGGCGTTCGGCGACGATCAGGTCCGGTCTGCGCCGCAGCAGATCTGCCGGTGTGCCCAGCGCAGTCAGCGACGGCACATCGGGAATCTCGCCCTCACGTGCCAGTTGCGTGCGGTGAGTGCCGGGAGGCGTGCCGAGCAGCACGTCCATCGCATTCATGGCCGCCTCCAGACCGCTTTGCAGTACCGGAACGCTCGCCTGGACTTGCGACAACTCACCCTCGGCCTGGCGCACCTGATACTCCGCGGCCAGCCCTTTGCCGTAAAGCAACTGAACCTTCTCCAGCAATGCGCGCCGGGTGTCGACTTGCCGGTTGGCGATGTCCAGCCGCGCCTGTAATCCGCGCAGGGTGATGTAGATATCGGCTGTTTGCGCAGCGATTGCCAGCCTCGTCGCCGTGAAACCGGCTGCTGAGGCCTGATACTCAGCCAGTGCCGCCTCACGCCCGCGGCGCAGTCCGCCAAAGACATCGACTTCCCAGCCCGCCTCGAGATTGGCCTCGTAGGCATTGCCGTAACGGTCGTAGCCGGGTGTTGAATTCAAGACTTGGCCCAGTGGTGTCTCGACGGACTGATAAGCGCGTGCCGCCTGTGCGCTGATATTCGCCGAGGGCAGCAGTGCTGCATTGGCGGCGCCCAGGCCGGCCCTGGCCTGGGTGACGCGCGCTGATGCCTGTGCAAGGTCCAGATTCTGCTGCAAGGCCTGGTCGATGAGGTTGCTCAGTAGCGGATCGTTAAAGCTTTCCCACCAGGCGGCAAGGCTGTCCGGTGTCGATCCTGATCGCGGTTCGACAGCAGACTGCCCGAGGTAATGATCTGAAAGCGGGGCGTCCGGACGATGGTAATCCGGACCCACCGCACAACCTGCCATGAGGCTGGCGGTAACCAAAAGAGCAATCGGGCGCAGGGGAGGCATCGGCGTTCCTTAACGAGATTTTCGTGACCATATTACGTAATGGTCACAACGTGTCAATTAAGGCTTGAAAAGGCAATCACGGTATTAATGAAAAAAATGGAGCGTCGAATATCTCATGGAATGTGACTGTTGACGATATTGGTCACAAAGATGAGAATATGATGGTCATCCTATTTCAGTAAGTGAACCTATGCGCCGGCTTCGAATTTCCCCTATTGCCGCATGCCTGTTGCCACTCGCCCTGGCGGCGTGCGGTGATTCCTCATCCGTTGCAGACCCGCGCACACAGGCGCCTCTGGTCAGGTTCACCGCCGTTCAGGCTGCGGGCGACGGTTCCCGATCTTTTACGGGGGTGGTGACGGTGCGCATTCAGGGCGATCTGGGGTTTCGCGTTTCGGGCAAGGTGCTCGAGCGTCTGGTTGACACGGGGCAGAGCGTCAAACGCGGTCAGCCGCTGATGCGGCTCGACCCCATCGACCTGGGGTTGCAGGCACGCGCGCAGCAGGAGTCGGTCATCGCCGCACGGGCCCGGGCCAGGCAGACAGCCGATGACGAAGCCCGCTATCGCACTCTGGTCAGCGCCGGCGCCATTTCCGCATCGGCCTACGATCAGATCAAAGCCGCCGCAGATACCGCCAAGGCGCAACTCAGCGCCGCTGAAGCGCAGGCGGACGTTGCCCGCAACGCTTCCGGTTATGCGGTGCTGGTTGCCGATGCCGACGGCGTTGTGGTGGAAACACTCGCCGAACCCGGACAAGTCGTCAGCCCTGGACAACCGGTGGTTCGGCTGGCGCGGGCAGGGCAGCGCGAGGCCATCGTGCACTTGCCCGAGACGTTGCGCCCCGCAGCAGGATCCACCGCGCAAGCCACGCTCTATGGCGACGCCTCGGGTGCTGTTACCGCGAAACTGAGGTTGCTTTCGGATTCGGCGGACCGCACGACGCGTACGTTCGAGGCGCGCTATGTACTGGAAGGCGCGTTGGCCAATGCGCCGATAGGTTCGACAGTCACCCTCAGAATCGCCGAGGGTTCGACACCTGCCGCATCCTTGCAAGTGCCCATCGCTGCGCTTTACGACGCCGGTAAAGGTCCTGGCGTGTGGGTCATCGCCGGTACACCGCCAACCGTGACCTGGCGACCGGTTCAGGTGTTGGGGTTGAGCGACGATTCGGCACGAGTCGCTGGCGATCTCCGGGTCGGCGAACAGATTGTGGCGCTGGGCGCTCACCTGTTGCGCGAAGGCGAAGCAGTAAGAATGCCCGTGCCTGATGCGGCGACCGTTGCCGGGAGTCGTCCATGAGCGAGGGACGATTCAACCTTTCTGCCATCGCCGTTCGCGAGCGTTCGATCACGGTCTTTCTGATTTTCCTGATCGCCGTTGCCGGCACCCTGGCATTCTTCCAGCTGGGGCGTGCTGAAGATCCTCCGTTTACGGTCAAGCAGTTGACCGTCATCACGGCTTGGCCGGGGGCGACCGCACAGGAGATGCAGGATCAGGTCGCGGAGCCACTGGAAAAACGCCTGCAAGAACTCAAATGGTACGACCGCTCGGAAACCTATACGCGGCCAGGGCTCGCTTTCACGATGGTCTCGTTGCTCGATAGCACGCCGCCCTCGCAAGTGCAGGAAGAGTTCTATCAGGCGCGTAAAAAACTCGACGATGAAGCGATCAAGTTGCCAGCGGGCGTCATCGGGCCGATGGTCAACGACGAGTATTCGGACGTGACCTTTGCGCTGTTCGCCCTGAAAGCCAAGGGCGAGCCGCAGCGTCTGCTGGTCCGCGATGCGGAGTCCATGCGCCAGCGCCTGTTGCATGTGCCGGGGGTGAAGAAGGTCAACATCATCGGCGAACAAGCCGAACGGATATTTGTTTCTTTCTCGCATGACCGGTTGGCGACCTTGGGCTTGTCACCGCAGGACATTTTCGCCGCGCTGAACAGTCAGAACGCACTGACCCCGGCCGGATCAATCGACACCAGCGGGCCACAGGTTTTTCTGCGCCTCGATGGTGCGTTCGACAAGCTGCAGAAAATCCGTGACACCCCTGTAGTCGTGCAAGGGCGGACACTCAAGCTGTCTGATGTGGCGACTGTCGCACGCGGTTATGAAGACCCGGCTACCTTCCTGGTGCGCAATAACGGCGAAGAGGCGCTGTTGCTCGGTGTGGTGATGCGTGAGGGCTGGAACGGTCTTGATCTGGGCAAGGCGCTGGATGCCGAGACCGTCAGGATCAACGAGGAAATGCCCTTGGGTATGACCCTCTCGAAAGTCACCGACCAGGCGGTGAATATCGACTCCGCCGTTGGCGAGTTCATGGTCAAGTTCTTTGTCGCGCTGCTGGTGGTCATGCTCGTCTGCTTTCTGAGCATGGGCTGGCGCGTTGGCGTGGTGGTCGCCGCTGCGGTGCCGTTGACCCTGGCGATCGTGTTTGTGGTGATGGCGGCCACCGGCAAAAACTTTGACCGTATTACCCTGGGGTCGTTGATTCTGGCGCTCGGGCTGCTGGTCGATGACGCGATCATTGCCATTGAAATGATGGTGGTGAAAATGGAGGAGGGCTACGATCGCATCAAGGCCTCTGCCTATGCCTGGAGCCACACGGCAGCGCCGATGCTGTCCGGAACCCTGGTGACGGCGATCGGTTTTTTGCCGAACGGTTTTGCTCAGTCCACGGCCGGCGAATACACCAGCAACATGTTCTGGATCGTGGGCATCGCTCTCATCGCTTCGTGGGTCGTGGCAGTGGCGTTCACCCCTTATCTGGGCGTGAAACTGTTGCCGGACATCAAGGCAGTCGAGGGTGGACATGCGGCGATCTACAACACGCCGCGATACAACCGCTTCCGTAGGATTCTGACTCGGGTCATTGCGCGCAAATGGTGGGTCGCGGGTATGGTTATTACGCTGTTCTTCGTTGCGGCGGCAGGCATGGGCCTGGTGAAAAAACAGTTCTTCCCGACCTCTGACCGTCCTGAAGTCATGATCGAGGTGCAAATGCCCTACGGCACCTCCATCGAGCAGACCAGCGCCACGGCCGCCAAGGTCGAAGCCTGGCTGCGCCAGCAGGATGAGGCAAAAATCGTCACGGCCTATATCGGCCAGGGTGCACCGCGTTTCTTCCTGGCGATGGCACCGGAACTGCCCGATCCGTCGTTCGCCAAGATCGTTGTACTGACCGACAGTCAGGAAGCACGGGAAACCCTCAAATTGCGTTTTCGTGACGCGGTGGCTCAAGGGCTCGCCCCGGAAGCGCGCCTCAGGGCATCGCAAATCGTGTTTGGTCCTTATTCACCTTTTCCGGTGGCCTACCGGGTGATGGGGCCTGATCCGGCAAAGTTGCGCGTGATCGCCGAGCAGGTGCGGGGTGTGATGCAGGACAGCCCGATGATGAGAACCGTGAACACCGATTGGGGGCCGCTGACTCCGTCGTTGCATTTCAACCTGGATCAAGATCGTCTGCAGGCAGTGGGGCTGACATCGACTGCGGTTGCACAACAATTGCAGTTCCTGCTCAGCGGAGTACCGATCACGGCGGTGCGTGAGGATATTCGTTCAGTACAGGTCATGGGGCGGGCAGCGGGCGATGTCCGGCTCGATCCACAGCAAATCGAAGGCTTCACCTTGGTCGGAGCCTCGGGGCAGCGGGTCCCGTTGTCGCAGATAGGCGAGGTCGATGTGCGCATGGAGGATCCGATCCTGCGCCGGCGTGATCGCACCCCGACCATCACCGTGCGCGGCGACATTGCCGAAGACTTGCAGCCACCGGATGTTTCCAGTGCGCTGCTGAAGCAACTGCAGCCGATCATCGAGAAGCTGCCTTCCGGTTACCGGATCGAGCAGGCGGGCGCGATTGAAGAGTCCGGCAAGGCCGGCAAGGCGATCCTGCCGTTGTTGCCGATCATGATCGCCATGACCCTGGTCATCCTCATTGTGCAGGTCCGTTCGATCTCGGCGATGATCATGGTGTTCCTGACCTCGCCGTTAGGCTTGATTGGCGTGGTGCCGACATTGCTCATCTTCAATCAGCCGTTTGGCATCAATGCGCTGGTCGGGTTGATTGCACTGTCGGGGATCCTGATGCGCAATACGCTGATTTTGATCGGCCAGATTCATCACAACGCGCAAGAAGGGCTGGATCCGTTTCACGCGGTCGTCGAAGCCACGGTGCAACGTGCGCGACCGGTCCTGTTGACGGCCCTGGCGGCGATCCTGGCGTTTATTCCCCTGACACACTCGGTGTTCTGGGGGACGCTGGCCTATACCCTGATTGGCGGCACGCTCGTCGGCACCATCATGACGCTGGTGTTCCTGCCCGCGATGTACTCGATCTGGTTCAAAATCGGTCCTGACGCCAGGCCGCCGGCTGCAACAGTCAAACCGGAGTAGCCATCAGTGCTGAAAATCGAGGCCTGGGTTCACCTGGCAGATCGATGCAGACATTCATGTGATGTGAGCGCCTACCGCCTTCGTTGGGCTTTCAAGAACGGCCCTGAGTGATTACTGGTCGACCCAGGTGCTTTTCATAATGACGAAGAAAGTGTTGCCACTCCGGTTCGCTCCAATAGGAATGGCGTCTGAGTTGCAAAATGTCGTGCCGAGCTGCCCGCAATGAGCTGATTCGCCCATGGGACTTCTCGAGATCGAGCAGCGCAAGCTCGAACTCGGGATCGCTCGACGAATTGCGAACTTTGATAAAAATGTGCTTTGAGCGCATGCAGCCATGTTGCCAGCGGCCGAGATGCATTCGTGCCATCAATGACGCGAGTATTTCGAGCACATTGTCCAGTTGCTTGGGCGTGTATTGGTTTTTTGCACCTTCGTTGTACCAGGATTCCAAATCCTGGAAACCGTTCAAGTCCTTGGTGACCAAGATGCCGTGCCAGACCCCTTTGATTTTTTGCGCACCGTAGTAAACCGGTTGAGGGGCGTTGACCCCAAGGTGGAGTAACTTTGTGAGCGCGCGGCCTTCGCGCAAGGTAGTGGGGCGCCCCAGAGGATATCTCAGGCTGCGAAACAAATGACCCGTCTGACGCTTAACGTACACAGTCGCACCGTTATGCAGAACTCGCTGCACTCCGCTCGTGCCACTCCTGCGTACGTTGGGTTCTTCTACCCAAGGGCCTGATGTATTCCACCAATAGGAAAAAATTTGGTCGGTTTGGCTCATCGCGCACTCCATTCTTGTGTTGTTATCAGCTGCGCCATCGGCCTTTTTGCTGGCTGGCATCATGCCGTTATTCAAACAGACGTTTCAATAATGGGCTAGTTCCTTTGATGACGCGCTTATCCATTATTGAGCGGCAGCTACGGTCCAAAGGCAGTCGTGAGAGATGAAATGGTTTCGGCCAGAACAGTCGACGGCTTTCAAGTCCGAAGATTAATCCATATATTTCAATGCCTTAACTTGTATTCGTTTCCGCTAGGCAGTATTGATTAATGCTCTGGAAGCCTCTGAAATCAAGGGGTGGATACTTATTTGCGGAAACGAAGTTGTCCGGTTATCTGGCGTTCTGGGTAGGCTCATGATCGCCCTGAATTTCATAGCTGCAATCGAGTGGTTGCGCTTGATGGAAAAGCGACTTTCATCTGAATTGGGATTTTCGCAGCCAACCTGGTCAGTCGTGACAGGCAGGACACGTCCAAAAGCAGACGATCGCTGGAACGCTACAGACTAGATGCTTTTCCAATCATGCTGAAATTATGATCATCGTCGCTGTTCAGGCGGCGTTGGAGGCTCATTGCGTCTTGGCATGTCGCTGCTTTGAGGTCTGAATCCCTCCCGACCTTTCAATAACATTCGATGCGGTTGCGCCCGGCACGCTTTGCGCAATAGAGCGCCTTGTCGCTGCGCGACAGGCTGGCCTCAGCGCTGACATCGGCTGAATGGAGGGCGGCGATACCTACGCTGACCGCCAGTGTCAGACGTTCGTCTCCGTGGTCTAGTGGCGCACTGGCCAGCTCATCCTGGACTCGTTGGGCGAAGATTTTGGCCTCGTCGACGGAAGCATCGCTCAACACCACTGCGAACTCTTCGCCGCCCATGCGACCGGCAGCATCGGTTCTGCGCAGCTGTGTGCAGAGAATGGCCGAGAAGTGCTGAAGCGCGAGATCACCTACCGAATGTCCCCAGCGATCATTAATGGCTTTGAAGTGGTCAAGGTCGAACATCAGGATTACCGCGGGATAGCCGGCAGAGCGCTGCACACGCGCCAACTCGCTTTCGAGGTGCTGCATGAAGTGGCGACGATTGGACAGTTGCGTCAAGGAATCCGTGCTGGCGAGCACCTGCAGTTCTGCTTCGATTAGCTTGCGCTCGGTGACATCGGTGATGATGCCGTGCCAGAGCACACTCCCGTCCGCCAGTGCCCTGGGACGCGCAGCACCATGACGCCAAGCGGCGCCCCCACCGGGCAGCAGTACCCGGTATTCTAGGTTCCAGGGATTGAGATCCGTCGCAGACGCTTCCAGGGAGCCGAGGTAGGCAGTCAGATCGTCCGGATGGATGATCATGTGCAGCATGTCGGCATCCTGCATCAGTTGCTCCGGCGTCACTCCATAAATGTCGCGGGCCCCGATGCTGACGAAGGAAAAGCTGTACTGTCCATGCAACTGCCGCAGACTCTGGAAAACCATGCCGGGGATTTCGTTGGTCAGGTCGGTCAGCAGAGCGGCGTTCAGCTGTATCTGTTCCGACAGGGCGTACATTGCAGTGACGTCAGTGGTGGTTCCGACCATGCGCGAGGGTTTGCCGGCACCGTCAAATTCGACCACCTTGCCGCGACTGCAGACCCACTTGTAACTGCCGTCCCGGCAACGTAATCGGTGCTCGACTTCGAAAACCTCGGTGCGCCCGTCGATGGCCTCCTGGTAGACGGCCAGCACGTATGCGAAGTCGGCAGGATGGATGCGGGTGTAGGCCTCGGCAGGGTCGCTGCCGATCTCGTTGTTGGTGTAGCCCAGCAAGGCCTTCCAACTATCGGAATAGTTGACTTTGCCGGTGAGCATGTTTCGGTCCCAAACACCGGTGCCGCTAGTGGCGATGGCCAGCGCCTTACGTCGATCGTTTTCGCTTGGAAGCTCAAACTCCGCTCGATCCGAATCCTTCAGCAGCAGCGCCCCAACTGCCAATTGAGCGAACTCCTGCAACCCTTTTTGTTGCTCGGCATCGAGCTCGCGCGGTTGGTCGTGAAGCAGACAGAGAAGGCCGAGCTGCCCTCCACCTGGCGCCTGCAGTGGGCAGGCGGCGAGAAAGCGCAGCGAGGGAAACGTTTTTGTCAGTGGGTGATTGCGCAGATGCTCGTCGCGGCTGATATCGGGTACAAGCAGAAGTGTATGGGCATTGGCATCGGAGGGAAGCGGCATGCGGAGGTCTGGCAGTGTGTCGCGCACAATCGGGCCGGCGCCAGCGCAAAAGCGCTGTAGATCCTGTGCGCCGGTTGTCAGCAGGACGGCCACGACACCGAACTGCCGCCTGACCATATGGAGCAGGCCGTCGAAGCGCTCGTCTCGGGAATCTTCTGACGACTTGGATCTGCTGGACAACATTCGGACTTCTCCACTCCGGGGTACGAGTTGTGCCTCCCGGCGATTATCGGCTTGGGGTTGGAAAACTTAACAATAATAGCTTTCTGCCGTCATCATTTCGTTAAACCGTGACGAATTGGCTGGCAGCCCCTGCCGTTGTCTCAGTGGAACCGAAAAGGGACGGACTCGAGTCCCTATATTCGCTGGCGATGGCCAACCCTCATCCGGTGAATAAATAGCTCTGGTTTACCTACTCCGTCAGCCCGACTCGGGTCATGACGAGCCAGCTGCTGGTTACAGACTTATGTTTACGATTTGACTGGCTGCTGGAGGTAAGGGGCCGAGTCGTCTGCCTCTGGTCGGTTTCTGCTTGTCGTAACGGGCAGCCGTTGTCGTCCAGAAAGCAGATGTAGATTTGTCTGAAGTGGCGAAATAGCTGCCAAAATCATCGTGTTAAAGCGCCGCCTGAAATGGCAGCTAGATAAGCGCGTAAGTGTTGTTGGCACTTGAGGGTACCGAAAATTCGTTCAGCGACTACGGCAAGCGTCATCAACGACTATAGTCATTGGTGAGCCAGAGCGAATCTGACCATTCCCCTGCCAACCTGGCCTAATCCAATTCCGCGATTACACGGCGGATCTTCTTGTGTTCCTTGATGCGGAACGTGAATGTTTCGCTGCCGAAATCACTCAGGCTCAGGCTGAGATCGAGGCAGCGTTGTCTTTTTTTGAACCCCTTGATGGTGGATGGAGTTATCCCGTCGGGCACGTCGCATCCCACTGAGCACGTCCCAACCACCCATCTATCAAGGTTCAAGCAATGAATACTTTAGAGTTCGATGATGCACAAAAAACCAATGGCGACCTGGTTCAGGGTCCGCTGCCGGCCGGCACTGTCGCGCCCGACTTCACTCTTCACGCAACCCCTGATCAACAGTTGTCGCTGCGTGAGCTAAAGGGAAATCCCGTGATACTGGCGTTTTATCCCGCTGACTGGACTTCGGTGTGTGGTGACCAACTGACCTTGTACAACCAGTTGTTACCCACCTTCAGAGAATACGGTGCGGTGCTATTGGGTATCTCGGTTGACAGCGCCTGGTGTCATCAGGCCTTTGCCAAAGATCGAAATTTCCACTTCAGCCTGCTGGCCGATTTCGAGCCCAAAGGGGCGGTGGCACGACAGTATGGAGCGTACGAGTCCCAGCTCGGAGTTTGTAAGAGGGCACTGTTCGTGATTGACAAGGAGGGGGTGGTTGCCTGGAGCTACGTCTCACCAATGGCAATCAACCCTGGGGCGGACGGCATTCTGGATGCGCTGGATGCTCTGGTGAATTCGCCACAAAGCACGCCAACCAAAAATTAACAGGTGATTACATGGCCACTCTCAAAGTCCCGGTAAGTGCCAACGACCATCGCCAGGGAAGTGCGCATGCCAAGGTCACCTTGGTGGAATTTGGCGACTATGAATGTCCCTATTGCGGTGAAGCTTATTGGATGGTCAAGAATCTGCAGCAGCATTTTCGCGATGATTTGCTGTTCGTGTTCCGTAACTTTCCTCTGACCACCGCTCACCCGCATGCATTGGGTGCAGCGGTCACCGCGGAGTATGCCGGGAGTCGAGGGTTCTTCTGGGAGGCCCACGACGAATTGTACGAAAATCAGGATCGATTGGGCCTGCCGCTGTATCGCGCGATCGTTCTCAAACACGGCCTTCCCAAGGAGGAATTCGATCTTGCAATGCAAGAGGATACTTACATTCCCAAAATACAAGCCGATTTCAACGGCGGTGTACGCAGCGGCGTGAATGGCACCCCAGCGTTTTACATTGACGGGCTTCGCTATGACGGAGTTCCAGAGTTCATCGGGATGAGTCAGATGATTGAGCTTTTGTTAGTGCGTGGACGAAATCGCTAGAGAGCCAAATCGGCTTGGCATCACCCACATCGGAGCCGAGGAAAAACCAACGTTAGCTTCCTTTTACATTAAAGAGGTGGACACGGAGCCGGCAACTAATGAAATCTTTGAAGTATTATGAAGAAAATCGACACGCCACATGGTTGGAGTTGTTTTTTGACCTGACTTTCGTTGTTACGATAGGCCAGGTTACGCACACTCTCGGACATGTTCATGACGGCCACTTTGAACACAAGCAATTATGGACATTCTTACTGCTTTTTGTACCGTTGTGGTGGATCTGGTCCAGTCACACGATTTACTCCAACAGGTTCGATACAGACAGCAATCTTCACCGTTTGGCAACATTATTCATAATGCTCCTGCTCATTGTGCTATCGGCACGGATCGGAGAAGACCTGGAAGTGAACTACCCGCTTATTATTGCCTGCTATTTTGGAATACGAGCGATCATCAGTGTTATGTATATTTCATCCATTAGTAAACTCGATTCTCGCGGCGAACTTTCCTCAAGGCTTGGTTTTGCCCTATTAGTTAGCGCAGTTATTAGCCTTTCATCCGTTATTTTTGACCCGCCCTTGCGTTACCTTGTTGCTTATATTGGGATTATTCTTGATATTCTGTTTCCTGTATTTTTCTGGACTAAACTAAAACCGTTGCCAGCACACACGGAACACTTGGTTGAGCGCATAGGTCTACTCACCCTAATCTTATTGGGGGAGTCAATTATTAGCCTTTCCGGAGGCCTGTCTAACATTCAATGGGGTTATTATAATGTGATGGCGGCCATCACCGGATTTATCATGATTTGCAGTATCTGGTGGATCTATTTTGATAGTTTTTACTTATTGAACAAACATCAAAGCAGTATGAGTGGGCACGCCTTAATCTACTCGCACCTTTTTCTTTTTATGGGGCTGGCACTTCTGGCAAATTTGATCAGGCATGCGATCCTGAACGACATTGCGATGCGCGATTTCCAGATTATGTCGATCACCGGCATGGTCTTGTTTTTCCTGGGGAAGCAATATGGCTATTTCATAGCTGTGAGTCGAATAAGGAAATACATACTGCAAAACACCTTGATCGTGTTTTCTTTAGGTGGGTTAGTTATATTTCTACCGCGTGTCGAGTACATATTGGTCGGCTTGACAGTCACCATGATCTGTTATGTTCTCCTGAATTTCAGATATCGTTGAGTCTTGATTATCAGGCCACAGCTCGGGAAAAGTGATCAAGCGGCTGGTCTGCGGTTTGCGCGCTGCCTACTACGTCATTCTCAGTGTCCAAGCGACATGCGACGCTACCCTTGGTCTCTTTGGGTTTGTAATCCTGGTGTCGTCGACCATAGTTAATTGCCGGATGCCCCTTTTAGCTATTGCGACCAGATAGCACCAGCCGCATCGTAACAACAGGAGCCACGTCATGGTCAAAGTAGCGTTGTTCGTTCGTCTGGAAGCAAAACCTGGGAAAGAGAAAGAGGTGGAGCGCTTTCTCTTGAGCGGCCTTCCTTTAGTGGAGGAGGAGCCAGGCACTACAGCCTGGTTTGGAATCCGCTTGGGGCCGTCTACCTTTGGCATCTTTGACGCATTCCCGGATGAAGCGGGCCGGCAGGCTCATCTTTCGGGCAAGGTCGCGGCGGCGCTTATGACAAACGCTGCCGAGCTGTTTGCCGAACCGCCATCAATCGAGAAGGTTGACGTCCTTGCGGCCAAGCTACCCTGAAAGGATACGCGCGCAAATCGTGTCCATGGACGGCGTGGAAGCCGCACAGAATCTGCAAGGCAATGTGCTCATCACGGGTTTAGGCTGGGTAGGGTAGATTGCTTGCCGGGCACCGGTCGCTCATGGCGCGAAGATCTCCATCATTGATGTAGATCCGGAGGTCATCCGCGCCGTGACACCTTATGGTTTCGTCAAGTGAGCATTCGTCGGCGTAGCAGTGACCGATGTTCAATGCGCTGCCGGACGCGGCTGCACTCCGAACTGCGCAACGATGTGCGTACCCAATTCCTCGATAACCTCCGCCGCAGGGCGCTTGCCATATTTGAGATTGAGAATGACGTGGTCCACGCCGATTTCCTCAAGCGACTCCAGCAAAAACCGTAGATGGTAACGTCCCAGTCTGAAACCCAAATGGATACGTGTGGGGGGCGTGGACGGATTTTCATCGAGATCGATGTACAGCGACTGAGTAAAGGGCTTGTACACAGAGCCACATTGTTTCGTGACCTCCAGTCGCCAATCTTCCACGACCAGCCGCTGCATGTTCGGAATGCGTGGATAGTTGATCCATCCGTTGCTCTCACGCGCGATCCAATCCAGTGACTGGCGACTGTTGCCGGTCACGAGCATTGGAATGAATTGGGTGGTAGGTTTCGGAATCAGGTCTGCGCCTTGCATTTCACCAGTGCTCCAGTGGATGGGCTCAAAACTGGTGCTGTGGGCGCGGCGAATCACTTCGTAGTGTTCTCGAAAGATCTCTCCACGCCTTTCGGGATCGACGCCAAACGCCGAAAACTCCACTGGCCGATCTCCCGAAGCAACCCCCAGAATCAAGCGACCAGTGCTCAACTGATCGACGCTGGCTGACGCCTTGGCCGTGTGCAGGGGATGGTGCAGCGGGATGGCGATGGAGGCGGTGCCAAGTGCAATCTCCGAGGTATGGGCGGCCATATAACCCAGGTAAACCCAGGGGTCGAAGACTTGGCCGACATCGCCGAAGCCAGGGTCGCGAAGCGGCACGTCGCGAAACCAGAGCGCGCAGAAGCCCAGCGCCTCGGCTTTTTTAGCCAGTGTGACCTGGTTGAGCATGCTCGGAGTGTCCCCGTCGAACGCCTCCATGGGAAAGAATAATCCAAGGCTCAAATGCCCCTGAGTGAAGGTTCGGCTGAACCCTCGATGCTGCTGGTAAGGAATCGTGCTCGGCCGGTACATACGGATTGACCTCATGGCAGAACGTTAACAGCGCCCCCGTTTCCAGAGGTGCTGCGGCATCGGTCGCTTTTGAACGGCAGGTGAAGGGACTGGGTCTGGCTTTTACCCGTTGCGCCGTACTGCTGGTCGTGTGGACCGGACTCAGGGGACAGTTGCTGGCGATAGGCGCGGGTTGGTCCGGGTGGGGGTTAACCGGACGGTCAAAGGAAGTCAGATCTCTCAGCTCTATACCACCAGATGGGCAAGGCGTTCGAGGAATCATTTTATAAGCGTAGGCGGTTTTGCAGCTCTCCGCCATATTCTTACAATCGAGCCACTGACGGGCGAAAGTCGCGTATCGAAGGCAGTTATCGGTCGTTTCCTGCCATTCCAGAACGGCCGCTATTGGCCGTTTTCTGCCCGTCGCGAGAGGCAGAAAACGACCCAATGCAGCCCTTCTTTTTCGTTGTGTCTGTAACTGTCGGCAGCCGACTGTCGGCTCTCGACAGGCCCGGCGCATCGGGCTTGCATTGAACTACTTGCGCTTCAATTGCTGCTGGGACTGTTTCACTCGAAAGGTCAGGTCAGGACTTAGGATGCGGCTGAGCGATTCTTTCCCTGCGTACACGGATTAAAAATCTGGCGAATACTCTCGCTGGTTCCTACATAGGTTTTGGTACCTGGTACCGCCACAGCCGAGTAATTCTTGCGATCGGTGACCTGAATAAAATTTCCTTGCGCAGCCGTGAAGCTCTCAGTGTTTGGCGGCACTAGCACGCTCAGGAACTGGGCTTTCTTGTCGAGGGCCAAAGCACCTCCCACGGTAATTGGCGCCAGCATGGCGGCCCAACGTTCACTGAATAGGTAGAAGGTATCGGCTGCGGCTCTGCCACTTTGCAGGTGGGCACACTGCACATCGCTGGCGTTGATGACTTCAGCTTGCTGGTAGATGCCGCCCTTATAGAAGGCCAGCACTAGCTTGCTCTTGGTCAGCACACCCAGGCCTTGCTTGGGTCTGCACACTTGCAAATCACCATAGGGAGATAAGCACCAGTTGGTTTCGGTGATAGTGACGATTTCGTCTGCGCTGAGCTTCAGATCGCGTTCAATATTGGCGCGGGCTTCCGGGGTTTCGTAAGGGATTGCGCATGCGCTCAATAGAGCTGCGAGGGTAAGGGCGAGTAGCGGGGTTCTCATCAAGCGTCCTTTGCTGCTGGAAGGTACATGTAAATGACGAATATTTTTTTGCAAATCTCTTCCTTCAACACTCTACGAGTCAAGCAATCGCCAGAGCAGGAGAAAAAAGCCGTCGTTGAGATTGGGTTCTGAGATAAGAACATCAAAGCGGACGATGTGATCGACAAACTCTGGCCGCTGATGACGGCTGAGCAGATCCTCCACCGGTCTACGCATCGGGAAAATTATACAGATCGCGCTGAGTTTAAAGAGCTGTTGGAAAATCTGCTAAAACTCGTCGTTTGAATTTCTCGACAGCTAGCGCGCGACTGAGATCCATTTTGGGTCAGACGCCGCGTCGTGCGCTGGCGTCCAAAAAGCAGCTATCGTGAGAGTCCGCTTTTGGCCGATTTCAGCCCTTCGCGACAGGCAGCATTCGTCCATAAGCGGACGCTCGGAAGCGACTGCTATCGGCCATAATAGGACTGTAATGATGAATCTTGAGGAGATTGAAGGCGGCAAAAGTTTTTTGGTTTCAATCTCTCCTTCACCGCCACATTCAGTAAACGCAACCCGCTAATTTTTTTAGAGAGAGTCGGGGGCTTGCGGTTTTTGACGTCTAAAAAAGGCCATATGAGACTGAGATGGCGCACTGTTCTGGTGCGGATAATGGAGCTATGTGTGCCTATCTCGGCCCTTGAGTGCTGCCGCATAAGCTAGGCTTTGCAAACCACTCATTTCCAGGATGGATCCCCTGTCAGATAACTCAGCCTCCAACATCGCCACTGCTGATGCGCTGACGTTGCTTCTGCACAACCAGCATGCCCTGGCGGCGGCAATAGTAGAGGTCACCGTATAGCTTTCCACATCTGGCGCATTAGATGTGGCCGAGAATGCCGTGGCGGCGCTGGGTACGCTGGATCAAAATGCGCAAGCGATTACTGAGGCGATCATGCTGCTGAGAAAATCGTAGTGATCTATCGGTAGACGGAATGGGTTTTTGATAAGCCGTGGCAGAGGAAGCACGCCGCGGCTTAGATCTTCTGCCCTGCGACACTTGCCCCCGTCATTAGCACCATCAACACATGGTCGACGAGTCCAATCAGTTGCTCACGCGAGATTGGTGAACCTGTAGGGCCAGCGTAGTAGGCCAAAAGCGCGACGACCGTATCACCCATCACCTTGAGCTCATTCTCAGCCAAGGGTGCGCTCCTCGCATCATTCGTGTGGCTAGCGAGCTTGCCCAATTCTGTTTGTAGAAACGCGCTAAAGCGTTCGGTTAAAGACAGGTAAAGATCAGGGTGCAGCCGAGCCATTTCCATCGTCGAAGTTACGATTTTTGGACGGTCTTCACACCTACTGACTTGCTCCATTAAGGCGATAAGATCGCTTCGTAGTGACGTACCTGGATACTCAGGCGGACTCAGTAAATCCAACGTATCAAAGGCATCGGTCACGAGATCCGATTTAGCTGTCCATCGCCGGTAAAGTGTAGCTTTCGACACTCCCGCTCGCGTCGCCACATCTGTCATCGTCAGGTGGTGATACCCCTTCTCCCATAGCAGCTCAAGTGCCGCTTTGATGATGAGACCGTCCCGACTTTTGTCTTGAGCGCGCCCCCGTTCTGCGGGAGGCAGGCGACGCTTATGGTGAATAGCTTGATCGTTCATGGAAGTCATCATAGAGGAATTGTTACGGAACACACGATTTCCGAAACTGTTGCGTTTCGTATTGGACAATCCTACCATGGCTGAACTCTTCCAGCGCTGAGCGCGCTTACTTTTTTGAGAGGCTGCTTATGTCTACTCCGATTACTTCCCCAATTCTCGTCATGGGCGCCACTGGCAAACAAGGTGGCTCAGTTGTCCGCGCGCTGCTGCGGGCGGGCCACCCTGTGCGCGCTTTTGTACGCGATCCTTCTTCTTCTGGGGCGCAAGCACTCGCAGCCCAGGGCGTCGAGGTTGTAAAGGGTGAATTCACCGATACGGCTAGCCTCGACTCGGCATTGGTAGGAGTGGGTGGCGTTTTTTCCGTGCAAATGGGATCACAGCCTAGTGATCCACATACTGAAGTTTTGGCCGGCAAGGCTCTAGTTGAGGCCGCTCATCGGGCAGGCGTACGTGTGATCGTCCACTCTTCGGTCGCTCGTGCTGGCGATCATGAGAGCTTTGTCGGCTGGAATGAGGGGCGTTGGGAGCCGCTGTACTGGCTAAATAAGGCGGCGGTGAACGAGATGGTGAAGACACAGGGCTTCACTCACTGGGTCATTCTGAAGCCGGCTATGATCATGGAGGACATTGTGCCGCCGCAGGCGGATTTACAATTCCCCACACTTCGCGAACGGGGTCGATTTGAAACTGCAATAGCATCGGACACTCTCATTGACTGGATCGCGGTGGAGGACATCGGTGCCTTTGCGGCGGCTGCCTTTGCAGAGCCCGAGCGTTTCCATGGCCATGAAATTGACCTCGCCGCAGAGTCATTCACTTTGCCCGAGGTCGCTGCCAAGATAACTCAGGTCACTGGCAAGTCGGTTTCGGCTGTCACCTTATCGAAAGAGGAGGCGCTCTCTAGACCCTATGGCGAGCTGTACTCCCAAGCCGAGTCATGGAACAACGTTGAGGGCTATAAGGTCGATCTCGATGCCGTTCGTACCTGGGGCGTTCAACTGACGACTCTCGACCAATTCATTCACCAACACCGCGATAAGTTCATCATTGGCTAACGCGTAGAATTCCAGCCTATGTTCAATCGGCCCCCACACCTAGCTCCTGTGCGTGGGCCTTTTCTTGCGCGCCTGGCGATCACGCCGGCCCGTGTTGTTCTACCATCTCCCGGCCAACTGGAATCACGGCACATCTTCTAGACCATGATGTGCGCATGAATGCGACCTCCGCCAGTGCCGGCGGTATGTGCAGTGCCAGCGATTGTGCCGCCGGATTTGTAATCGGACTGGAGATGGTCGAAGTGCGGGACGCGGCCACTCTCAATGGGTTGTACCAGGCTATTGACGAGGCAGCTGCGGCTCGGCGAGTAGGAGCCGCAGTGATCGGTGAGGGTGTTCCAAGCCCCCCCCCTTTGCGGATTGCTGCCGATCACGAATGGCAGCTTTTGGCCGAAAGCGGTCCTTTCTGATGGGTGTTTTTTTGGCCGAAGGGGGACGATAAAAAAGGCGGCGGAACATTATCAAACCACCGTGGGCCGCAACTCTTGCGCCAGTTCAATCAGTGCGCGCAATCGCGCCGGCACGAAGCGATGGCCCGAGTAGTAGAGCCTCAACCCGCCAAACGACGGGCACCATGACATCAACACCGGCACCAGGGCGCCGCTCGCCAGTTCTTCTTGGATGAACCACTCGGAAATGAAACCAATGCCAAGGCCCGACACCACGGCCTGTTTGATGGCCAGCAACTCGTTGGAGGCGAAGCGCACCGGCAGATCCATCTGCAGCTTTTGGCCATCGCGCTCCAATTCCCACTGGTAGAGGCCACCGTGGGCCATGCGCATGCAGATGCTCTGGTGGGTAAGCAGATCTCGCGGATGCTCGGGCACGCCGTGGCGTTCGAGGTACTCGGGCGTTGCTACCACGAGCATCCGGATGTCACCTGACAGTGGCACGGCAATCATGTCTTGCGGCACAGACTCCGCCAGGCGGATCCCGGCGTCGAAGCCACCGGCGATGATGTCGACCATGCTTGATTCGCTGACGATGTCGATGCGCACTTCGGGATAGCGCTGAGCGTACTGCTTCAATAGCGGATCCAACAGCAGGTAGGCCGCGCCATGCGGTGCATTGATGCGCAATGTGCCGCTGGGTTCATCGGGGCCGAGGCTGGCTTCTTCGCCGGCACTTTTGATCTGCGCCAATGCAGGGGCGATACGTGCCACATAGCGTTGCCCAATGTCGGTGAGGGCCACGCTGCGCGTGGAGCGATTGAACAGGCGCACTTTCAGGCGTGCTTCCAGGCCGGCCACCGCGCTGCTCACGGCGGTGGTGGACATGCCCAATTCCTGTGCCGCGCCGCGAAAACTGCTGCGGCGCGCCACGGCCAGAATCACTTCCAGCTCGGTCATTCCTGTTCTGTGCATGGATTGTCCTGAATATGCGGATGCTTCATAAGCCAAAAGGTGGCTTATCGGAATAATGAACCCTTCTTAGACTTCATCACAGAGGCTCGATTCAGGCGAGTCGTTTTTGAGCGAGGAGTCGCCATGCAACTCATTGAACATATCTACATCGACGGCGAGTTCGTCATTCCGCACGGTCAGGAATGGTTCGACCTTCATAACCCGAGCACCGAGGAAGTCATCGGTCAGGTTCGGCTGGGCGATGCATTGGACGCACAGCGTGCGATCGCAGCCGCCAAGGTTGCGTTCCCGGCGTGGGCTCGTACTAGCCGGGGGGAGCGCATTGCGGCACTGCAACGCATGCACCGGGCCATGGCGGCAAGGGAGGAGGAACTGTTGGAAGCCATCCTCGTGGAATACGGCGCGCCTGCGGTTCGCGGGCGCTGGATGGCGACTTATCCGGCCGATGTGATTGCGCAAGCAATCGATGCACTGGAGGCGTTCGATTTCGAGGAACAGGTCGGCGTGGCCAGGGTCATTCTGACGCCCGTGGGCGTGACCGGTCTGATCACACCCTGGAACAGCAATGCGGGCTTCATCTGCAACAAGCTGGCCACTGCGCTGGCGACAGGCTGCACCGCGGTCATCAAGCCCAGCGAGATGAGCGCGTTGCAGACGCAGGTCGTGGTCAGAGCGTTGCACGATGCGGGGCTGCCACCGGGTGTATTCAATGTCGTCAACGGACGGGGCGATGTGGTTGGCGAGGAGATCGCCCGTCATCCCGACGTTGCCAAGATCTCGTTCACGGGTTCGTCCGCTGTCGGTCAGCATCTGGTAAGAACCGGTGCCGACACCATGAAGCGCGTGACGCTCGAATTGGGCGGCAAGTCCCCCACCGTAGTGCTTGACGATGCTGATTTCCAAGCGGTCATGCCGTTGGTGCTGCAAGCCGGATTTCTCAACAGCGGCCAGGCTTGCATCGCGGGCACTCGCATCCTCGTGCCGCACAGCCGGCTGGCAGAGTTTGAGCGGATTGCGAAGGAGGGTGTCTCACAGATTCAATCGGGCGATCCACGCAGCGCCGACACCGACATCGGTCCGATGGTGAGCCAGAAACAATGGGAGCGGGTGCAGCGCTACATCCGTACCGGCCACGAAGAAGGCGCGAGGTTGCTGGCGGGTGGCGAAGGTCGCCCGGAAGGCTTGCATGCCGGATGGTTCGTTAAGCCCACGATCTTCACTGATGCCACCAACCGGATGCGCATCGCGCGTGAGGAAATTTTCGGCCCCGTGCTGACGATCATCCCCTACGAGGATGATGCCGATGCGATCAGCATTGCCAACGATACGGACTATGGGCTGAGCGCCCTGGTGCTGGGAAAAAGCTCCGAACGTTGTATGAACGTCGCCCGTCAGATCGATTCGGGACGCGTGCTCATCAACACCCTGGCCCACGAACCGCGTGCCCCCTTCGGTGGATTCAAGCATTCAGGCCTTGGGCGCGAAATGGGCAGGTGGGGGATGAGCGCGTATTTGGAGCCAAAGACGTTGATCAGCTATGACCCATTGAAATGACTGGTTCAGGTTCCTGTCTGGGAGCACTGGATGAGGAATGGCAGTTAGCGTCCGCTTTTGGCCGAAAGCAGCCTACTGCTCCACTCAAAATTCGTCTGTCGCATTAAATTTGGCAATTGAAATTGACGGGAGGAGGGCGGTCTGAAAAGTAGGGTCGCGGAAATGGCCGAAAAGATGCGGAAACGATCTATAAAGAGAAGAGCAAAACTCCTGAAAGCCAGAAACGACAAAGCCCTGAATAATCAGGGCTTTGTCGTATCAAATATGGCGGAGGCGATGGGATTCGAACTCATGGACCTGTTACAGTCGACGGTTTTCAAGACCGTTGCCTTAAACCACTCGGCCACACCTCCGTTGCGTTGCGGGCGCCATAATACCTGAATGAAACACACTGTCAAACTCTGTGCATGGCTTGTTACAGAGCGTCTGTTATGATCTTTGCGACTGAACGTTTCAAACCAACAGGAGTGTCGCCATGCGCGAACAGGATTACGCAGTTCACAACAGCGTGCAGGCTGAGCAGCTAGAGGTTAGCCGCGTCCTGCGCAACACTTACGGTCTACTGGCGCTCACCCTCGCATTCAGCGGTGTGATGGCGTTCGTGGCCCAGCAGATGCGGGTCGGCTACCCGAATATTTTCGTGGTGCTGATCGGTTTCTACGGGCTGTTCTTCCTCACCAACAAGCTTCGTGATTCCGCCTGGGGCCTGGTGTCGGCGTTTGCCCTGACCGGTTTCATGGGTTTCCTGCTCGGCCCGATCCTCAACCGTTACCTGGGCATGCAGGGCGGCGCTGAAGTGGTCAGCTCCGCGTTCGCGATGACCGCACTGGTGTTCGGTGGTCTGTCGGCTTACGTGCTGATCACCCGCAAGGACATGAGCTTCCTCGGTGGCTTCATCACCGCCGGTTTCTTCGTCCTGCTGGGCGCGACGCTGGCAAGCATGTTCTTCCAGATCAGCGGCCTGCAACTGGCTATCAGCGCAGGTTTCGTGCTGTTCTCCTCGGTTTGCATCCTGTTCCAGACCAGCGCCATCATCCACGGCGGCGAGCGCAACTACATCATGGCGACCATCAGCCTGTATGTATCGATCTACAACCTGTTCGTCAGCCTGTTGCAGATCTTCGGCATCATGAGCCGCGACGACTGATCGCTGCACTGCAATAAACAGAAAACCCGCGAAAGCGGGTTTTTTGTTGCCTGCGAAAAAGAGAGCAGCGATCAATTGATCACGATGCTGCCATCGGCCTGTTGCTTGTAGATCGTGTAGGGCAGCAGCAACGTATCGAGCACTCCCGACACGGCCGCGTCCACCAGCAGACCCGGCGTCGCGTTCTTGTAGTTGAACGCATCGACGTCATCCGGCTTTTCGGCGTGCAGCATGCAGAAGTCGTACGTCACGCCACTGTAGATGCGCGGTACAGCGCCGCAGTAGGATTTGTTCGCTTTCAACTGCTCCGTGGAATGCTTGTCACTGAACGCTACGGTCTGCACCGTCCCGCACCCAGCCAGCATCAACGCTGCCAGCATCGTTGCCTGAATTTTCATGCCGCCAATCCTTCGCCGGAAAAAACTCAATCTACGCCGCTCACGCCATCGGCGGCAATCGACGTTTTACCGGGGTCTTCTTGACGATCGCTGTATTGGTTTCTGCCAACGTATTCAACCGGTCGAGCAAGGTGTCCAGCTGTTCCATCGAGCGCACATGCAGGCGGGCGATAAAGCAGTCTTCGCCGGTGACCTTGTCGCACTCGGTGAACTCGGGAATCGACATGATCTGCCGCTCGACTTCCTGCAATTGCCCCGGCAATGGCCGCACCCGGACAATCGCCTGCAACTGATAACCGAAGCACTTCGGGTCAATCTCCACGGTGTAGCCCTTGAGCACACCGCGTTCTTCCAGGCGGCGCAAACGCTCGGCCACGCTCGGCGAAGACAACCCGCTGATCTGCGCCAGCGCCTTGAGCGAGCGCCGTGAATCCTCCATCAGTGCCCCGATCAGGATCTGGTCGATATCATCGGTCATACAAAAACTCCTCATTAGGCGAATAACGCAAATAACCCTCGATAAAAAAGGTAGAAATCGAGTTTAGCCTGCTTTTTGCGCTGGAGAAGCCCCGGTCACGCTTGGCATACTTTTGCCACACATTAAGGAGATTGATGATGGACAAAACAATCCGTCGCGGCTCATTTGAAATGACCGCCGCCATGCTGATATCCGGGACGATTGGCTGGTTCGTGCTGGTGTCCGGGCAACCGGTGCTGGACGTGGTGTTCTGGCGCTGCGTGTTCGGCGCCGGGACTTTGCTGCTGATCTGCGCCGCCTTCGGCTTTCTGCGCCCCGGCATTCTGACCCGCACCACCTTCCTGCTAGCGGTGCTCAGCGGGGTGGCAATCGTCGGCAACTGGGTGCTGCTGTTCGCCTCCTATTCACGGGCTTCGATTGCAATCGGCACGGCGGTGTACAACGTGCAGCCGTTCATGTTGGTGGGGTTGGCAGCGCTATTTCTAGGCGAGAAGATCACCCTGCATAAGCTGTTCTGGCTGGCGATTTCTTTCATGGGGATGCTGGCCATCGTCAGTGCCCACGGCGGGCAGGGCGAGGGCGGAAGTGATTACCTGATGGGGATCGCGCTGGCGCTGGGGGCGGCGTTTCTGTACGCCATAGCTGCGTTGATCATCAAGCGCCTGACCGGCACGCCGCCGCATCTGATTGCGCTGATCCAGGTCTGCACCGGCGTGCTGTTGCTCGCGCCATTCGCGCATTTTTCAGCAATGCCCGAGGCGCCAAGTGCCTGGGCCAGTCTGGTGACGCTGGGCATCGTCCACACCGGTCTGATGTACGTGCTGCTTTACGGTGCGATCCAGAAACTGCCGACTGCATTGACCGGCGCTCTGTCGTTTATCTACCCGATTGCGGCGATTTTCGTCGACTGGTTTGCCTTCGGTCATCAACTGCAAACCCTGCAATGGATCGGCGTGGCAGCGATCCTGTTGGCCGCTGCCGGCATGCAACAGGGTTGGGGATTGAAGGCGCGGCGCCTGGCCGCGCAGTAAATCTCAGATGTTCCAGCGCGGCGCAGTCTTCGCCAGGCGCTGGCGCATTTCGCCGATGTTGGCCGCCAGTTGCCGGGTCAGCAAACGGTAGCCGTCCAGCGGGCTGTAGACCGGCGTGTCGAGGCTGGCGTCCGGCAATTCCACCGGGCGTCCCAATCGACCGGACGCACCGGTTTTCAACGCTCGGGCCATGCCGATCAATTGCACGCGAATGTGCCGGTGTTCGGCCTTGAGCGCCGCTTGCAGGTGCGTCATGGCGTCGGGGTCGTTGGCGTCCGGGCGGATGTTGCCGAGGATTTCCAGGGTGCTGATGCACATGCGCAGGTTGCGCTGGATGGCGTCCAGTTCGGTCATCGAGACTTTGACTTCCTTGGACACCGACGGCATCAGCGAGCGCAGTTGCACCATCACCGCGTTCAGCCGGTTCATCAACTTCAAGTGTTCGTCGGCGGTCACCGGTTGGCCGCCGATAATCCGTCCGTACACCGTCGCGCAATCGCGCAGCGCATCGGCCAGGTTGTAGCGCCACGAGTACACCGCGTACAGCGGCAGGGCGAACGAGAAGGCCAGGGCCAGGGCGATACCGATCAGGATATCGACCCCGCGCCACAGCCCGTCGGTGATCGGGTTGTCGCCATGCCCGGCGACGATGAACACGGTGATGGCCGAGAGCAGGGCGGTGTAGCCGCCCTTGCCGATGGCATGATACGAGAAGAATCCGCACACCACCGCCATCGCAAAATAGGTCAGCCACGGCATGCCCAGCCACGCCTGTTGCGCCACGATCAACAAACCGACGCCGGCGCCGATCAAGGTGCCGGTGGCGCGTTCGGCGGCTTTCTTGCCGATGTTGCCGTGATGCTGCAAACCGCCGATCACCACCAGCATGGTCACCGACGCCCATTCGCCGTGGGGCAGTTTGATGCCGGTGGTCAGCAGGATTGTCGCCAGCAACCCCAACGCGACCCGCACCGCGTGAATCGTTCGAGCATGGCGATAACGTCGATACGGGTCTAGCAACGGCCGCAGGATCCGCCGCAACAGCGGCGGCCAGCGGTGGGGGCTGAAAGTGCTCAGCGCTGATTCCTCCTCAGAAGATGTAGTCGGTGGCGATGAAGTTCGAATCGCGCCCGCGAATGATTTCGCTGATCAGATCCTTGTTGGGTTCCTGGAACTTGGTCGCCACCAGGGTGCGGATCGAAAACACCCGCAGTGCATCGTGTACCGACAGCGTGCCTTCGGCGGAGTTCTTGCGACCGTTGAACGGGTAGGTGTCCGGGCCGCGCTGGCACTGGGCGTTGAGGTTGATCCGCCCGACCTGGTTGGCGAAGGTATCGACCAGTCGGCCGACCGCCACCGGGTTGGTGCCGAAGATGCTCAGTTGCTGGCCGAAGTCCGATTCCAGCACGTAATCGATCACGGTATCGAGGTGACGATACGGCACGATCGGCACCACAGGCCCGAACTGCTCTTCCTGATACACGCGCATCTGCGGCGTCACCGGGTACAGCACCGCCGGATAGAAGAACGATTCCCGCGACTCGCCACCATTCGGGTTGACCACCTGGGCGCCTTTGCTCTGCGCGTCAGCCACCAGCCCATGCAGATAATCGACCTTGCCCGACTCCGGCAGCGGCGTCAGCGAAACCCCGCTGTCCCACGGCATGCCTGGTTTGAGGCTGGCCAGTTTGGCGTTGAATTTCTCGATGAAGCTGTCCACCACATCTTCATGCACGAACAGAATCTTCAACGCGGTGCAGCGCTGGCCGTTGAACGACAGGGACCCGGTGACCGCTTCGCTGACCGCGTTATCCAGATCGACTTCCGGCAGGACGATGCCGGGGTTCTTCGCATCCAGCCCCAGCGCGGCGCGCAAGCGGTGTGGTTTCGGGTGCAGCTTCTTCAGGTCGCTGGCGGCCTTGTTGGTGCCGATGAAGGCGAAAATGTCGATCTTGCCGCTGGCCATCAGCGCGCTGACGGTCTCGCGGCCGCTGCCGTAGATCACGTTGATCACGCCGGTGGGGAAGCTGTCGCGGAAGGCTTCAAGCAAAGGACGGATCAGCAGCACGCCGAGCTTGGCTGGCTTGAACACCACGGTGTTGCCCATGATCAGTGCCGGAATCAGCGTGGTGAAGGTTTCGTTCAGCGGATAGTTGTAAGGGCCCATGCACAGCGCTACGCCGAGCGGTACGCGGCGGATCTGGCCGAGGGTGTCCTGTTCCAGCTCGAAACGGCTGGAGCGGCGGTCGAGTTCTTTCAGCGCATTGATGGTGTCGACGATGTAGTCGCAGGTGCGGTCGAACTCTTTTTCCGAGTCCTTGAGGTTCTTGCCGATTTCCCACATCAGTAGCTTCACCACGGCGTCGCGCTGCTGGCGCATGCGCCCGAGGAAGGCCTCGACGTGCTGGATGCGTTCGGCCACGCGCATGGTCGGCCACAGGCCCTGGCCCCGGTCGTAGGCGCGGACGGCGGCGTCGAGGGCGGTGAGGGCGGTGTCGGCGTCCAGCAGCGGCGTGCTGCCGAGGATCACTTGTTCATCGCCGTTGTCGCCATGCAGATAGACCGGGCTGCGCACGGTGGCGAGCGGGCCGTCCCAGCGGCGCAACTCGCCATCGACCAGGTATTCGCGTTGCTCGACCTGACCGTCGAGGCGGTATTTTTCCGGGATGTCGCTGACAGAAGGGAACAGGTTGCCAAGGATGTTTGCTGTGGTCATGTCGCTACCCCGTGTTGATGTCCGCATGCAGATCAAAAAGTCTCAACAGGTTATACGCCTGAATGCGCGGAAATTTAAACCCGCAAATGTCACGCGAATGTCACGCGAAACCGCACAGCAGAGCGGGCATCCACACATGATCGTTCCCACGCTCTGCGTGGAAATGCCTCAAGGGACGCTCCGCGTTCCAAGCGGACGCAGAGCGTCCAGGGCTGCATTCCCACGCGGAGCGTGGGAACGATCGTCTTCAGGTAATGGGCTGGCCCCGTTTGCCCCCCTCAATGTCCCGCAATGCCCTCAACCCGCCGACCCGCCTGCCTTAAGGTGTGACCACAACAATAAGCGAGGCCGTTATGCGGGCAATCCGACTCACATTATTACTGGCGTTGGCCATGACGCTGCCTGGCTGCGGCGAAGACCCCAAACCCCCGGCCAGCACCAACAACACCATTCCCAAAGACCCGGCGCTGGCGCAGATCTACGCCAACAGCTGCCAGCTCTGCCACGCCAACCCCGCCGCGAATGCGCCGCTGACCGGTGACCGCAAGGCCTGGGAACCGCGCATCCAGCAGGGCGCCGACACGCTGCTCGACCACGCAATCAATGGGTATAACGGCATGCCGCCGATGGGTCAGTGCGTCGAGTGCTCGGAAGAACAATTTCTTCAGTTGATCGGCTTCATGGCCGATCAGCCGCTCCCTCAATAAGGATCCTGGCATGCCGATAGATCTGACACGCCGGCAGTTGTTGCAACGGGCAAGCATCGTCGGCGCGTTCAGCGCGCTGGCCTGCAATCCGGCGCTGGGCCAGTTGATGCGCGCGCCGCGACTGATTCCCTGGCGCAACTGGTCGGGCGGGCAGAGTTGCCTTCCGGCGGCGCGGGTGGCGCCGAAGAATCTGGACGAATTGACGGCGGTGATTCAGCAGGCACCGGGCAAGATTCGCCCGGTCGGCTCGGCGCATTCCTTCAGCGCGCTGGTGCCCACCGACGGCACGTTACTGTCGCTGAGCTACTTCAACGGCCTGCTCGACCACGACCCGAAAACCCTGCAAGCCGAATTCGCCGCCGGCACGCCGATGTCGCGCATGGGCACGCCGCTCAAGGACATCGGCCAGGCCCTGCAAAACATGGCCGACATCGATTACCAGACCCTCGCCGGGGCCATTTCCACCTCGACCCACGGCACCGGCAAAACCTTCCAATCCTATTCCGCACACGTCTGCGGGATGCAACTGGTGACTGCCAGTGGCGAGGTGCTGGACTGCGACAGCCAGCGTCATCCCGAAGTATTCAACGCCGCCCGGGTATCCCTCGGCGCGTTGGGCGTGGCCACCAAAATCCGTCTGCAAAACCGCCCGGCCTATCGCCTGCGGGAAACCCAGTGGATCGCCAAAACCGAAGAACTGCTCGAAGACCTGGACAAGAACACGAGCGAAAACCAGCACTGGGAAATGCTCGTCGTCACCCATTCCGACTACGCCTTGTCGATTGCCCTTAACGAAACCACCGACCCGCCCACGCCGCCGATCCCGCCTGAAGAGGAGGGCGGCAACGAATTTGTGACCCTGATCGAGAAGATCGACAAGTACGGCAGCGATTTCCCGAACTTGCGCAGTTCGCTGCTCAACAGCCTGCGGCATCTGGCGAGTTTCGATGATCGGGTCGGCGACTCGTTCGACATCTACGCCAACGTGCGCACCGTGCGTTTCAACGAGATGGAATATTCGGTGCCCGCCGAACACGGCCCGGCCTGCCTGCGGGAGATTCTCAAGCTGATCCGCGACAAGGACCTGCGCACCTGGTTTCCCATCGAGTATCGCTACGTGAAGGCCGACGACATTCCGCTGAGCATGTTCGAAGGTCGCGACAGCTGTTCGATCTCGGTCCACCAGCATTACCAGATGGACCACCACAACTTCTTCGCCGCCGTCGAGCCGATCTTCTGGAAGTACAACGGCCGCCCGCACTGGGGCAAGTTGCACACGCTCAATGCCCGCACGCTGCAAACGCTCTATCCGCGCTGGCAGGAATTCATTCAGGTACGCCAGGCCCTGGACCCGAGCGGCAAGTTTCTCAACGGGCATCTGTCGTCGATTCTGGGGGTGAGCTGATGGCGGTCAATCGACGTAATTTCGTGCTCGGGACGTTGGGTGTCGGCGCTTTGCTGGTGGGCGTTGGCGCATGGCTGCGGCCGGGAGATCGCGGCGGGCCTTACAGCGAATACTTCCGGGCGCTGAACAATGAACTCAAGACCAAAGGCCCGATGCGCCCGGTGTTGCTGATCGATCTTGATCGACTCGACCACAACATCGACGTGGTGATGCGCTCGGTCAAACGCGCGGGCAAGCAGTTGCGGTTGGTGGAGAAGTCATTGCCATCGCCGGGCCTGCTCAGCTACATCGGCCAAAGGGCAGGGACGCAGCGACTGATGTCGTTTCATCAGCCGTTTCTCAATCACGATGCACAGGTTTACCCGCAGTCCGACATTCTGCTCGGCAAGCCGTTGCCGGTGCGCTCCGCCGAGATTTTCTACCAGACCCACAAAGGCCCGTTCGACCCGACGAAGCAACTGCAATGGCTGATCGACAACCCCGAACGCTTGCAGCAATACCTCGCACTGGCCCAGGGCTTGGGCACGCGGATGCGGATCAACATCGAGCTGGATGTCGGCCTGCACCGGGGCGGCGTCAGCGATTTGAACGTGCTCGGGCAGATGCTCGCGCTGATCGCCGCCAACCCGCAGCACCTGGAGTTCGCCGGCTTCATGGGTTACGACCCGTTCGTGGGCATGGGCGTGCCGGGGATTCTCGGTTCGCCCGAGGAACTGTTCGCCAAGGTGATGGTGATTTATCAGCGCTGCGTCGATTTCACCCGACAGCAATACCCGGCGCTGTGGCATGACGGCTTGTGCCTGAATACGGCCGGCAGCCCGAGTTATCGCATGCATGAAAACGAAAGCCTGAGCAGTGAAGTGTCGGTGGGGACGGCGATGCTCAAGCCGACTCATTACGACTTGCCGTCGCTGGTCGAGCACGAGCCGGCTGCATACATTGCAACGCCGGTATTGAAAAGCACCGGGGCGGTGAACATTCCGGCGCTAGATGACAAGTCGAGGCTGTTTTCGTGGTGGGACACCAACCAGCGGCAGACCTTTTTCATCTACGGCGGTAACTGGATGGCCGAATTCGAATCACCGCCCGGATTGCAGAGCAATGGCGTTTACGGGCGCAGTTCGAATCAGGAAATGGTCAATGGCTCGAATGCCGTTGGGCTGACGGTGGAGGATCAGGTGTTCTTGCGCCCGACCCAGACCGAAGCCGTCCTCCTGCAATTCGGCGACTTGCTGGCGGTGCGTGGCGGCAAGATCGTCGACATTTGGCCCGTCTACACCTGACGGAATGTTTTTCTGAAAACACCCCATAACCCTGTGGGAGCGGGCTTGCCAGCGATGACGGTGTGTCAGCCAAGTAAATGTTGCTGACCTGACCCCATCGCTGGCAAGCCAGCTCCCACAGTATTTGTGCTGTCTGCAATTCCCCGATCAATTTCTGTAATGAAGCTTTTATGACAAAAGTTCGGTAGCACATCGCCAGTCCGGTCATGCCTATGTAACGCGCTTGAGGGGCCCTTTGGGCGCTTTTCACAAGCCGAGGCGGGACGCCGGGAGTGAGGCAATGGGGACTATGGAACGCTACTCGAAAGTGGGCATGCAGGAACTCGATCAACGCCTGTCGAAGATCGTCGAAGCCGCGCGCAAGAAGCCGGTTTCGGTGTATCGCTACGGCGCGCCGTGGGTCTGGATCGTGTCGCAGGATGACTGGCAGGGCGCCTTGAAAGAGGTCTCCAGCTACATTCCGCCGGGGCATTCGCTGGTGCTGCTGCGCCCGCAGATCGATGACTTGCTCGATGCCCACCGCGATCTCCTGCACGACCTCAATGCCCGGCCCGGCATGCTGATCGCCCCGCAGACGGTCATGCACATCCTGCTGCTGCAACTGCTGTATTCGGTGCCCAGCGAGCAGCAACTCTACGAACAGCTCAATTACAACCTGCTGTTCCGCTGGTTCGTTGGCCTGGGCCTGAACCAGAAAGTCTGGAGCTTCAACGTCCTCAGTCGCGACATCGCCACGCTGCTCAACGAGCCGCGTGCGGTGCAGCTCATCCAGAAAATCATCGGTGAAGTGTTCTGCGGCGCGCTGCTGCAAATGCCCGAGTTCTCGCTGAACTTCGCGCTGCTGCACACCTGGCTGGGCAAGCACACCGGGGCCAGCACTTCAGCAATCAAGAACGCCAGTAACTGACGCACACGCAAGGCGCATGAGCGCCAACAGGTCATCGCGAATTTCAGGGGGTAGTGTGGATCAGATTTTCACGTCACGGCTGGCGCTGTGGGGCTGGCTGCTGGTGACGGCCGGCGCGCAGCCGGCGTTCGCCGATGAGGCCGAGAACGCAGCGGCGCAGCGTCTGGTGGACGTCAACGAATACTTCGTGCGCGGCAACACCGTGCTCGATGCGCGGGCGATCGAAGAAGCGGTGTACCCGTTCCTCGGCCCGCAAAAAGCCTTGAGCGACATCGAAGGCGCGCGGGATGCCTTGCAGAAGGCCTATCAGGAACGTGGCTATCAATCGGTGTTCGTCGAACTGCCGGAGCAGGCGGTGGCCGACGGCATCGTCTACCTGCAAGTCAGCGAAACCAAGGTCGGCCGGGTCCGTGTGGTCGGCGCCAAACACTATTCGCCGCTGGACATTCGCGACAACGTCCCGGCGCTGAAGGAAGGCGAGGTGCCGGACTTCGCCAAGGTCCAGGGCGAACTGGCGCAACTCAACAAGACCCCGGGCCGGCAGGTGATGCCGCTGGTGCGCGAAGGCCAGCGCCCCGGCACCATGGACGTGGACCTGCAGGTCGAAGACCAGAACCCGTGGACCGCCAGCGTCGGGCTGAACAACGACTACAGCGCCGACACCGAAAAACTGCGCACCGTCACCAGCCTCGGCTACAACAATCTTTGGCAGTTGGGGCACAGCGTCAACCTGACGTTCTTCACCGCACCGCAAGAGACCGACAACGCCAAGGTCTGGTCCGGCTCGTACACCGCGCCATTGACCGAGCGCTGGAGTGTGCAGTTCTCCGGTTACCAGTCCGACAGTAACGTCGCCACCATCGGCGGCAGCAACGTGCTCGGCAAGGGCCATTCCTACGGCGTAGCGGCGATCTACACGATCCCGTCCAGCGGCAACTGGTCGAACTCGCTGTCGGCGGGCATCGACTTCAAGGACTTCGACGAACGCCTGACCCTGTCCGGCGAGAGCGACAAGGTGCCGCTGAAATACGCGCCGTTCACCTTTGCCTACAACGGCTACCGCTACAGCGAAAAGAGCCAGCTCGGCCTCGGCCTGAGCCTGGTCGCGGCCACTCGCAGCATCTTCGGCTACGGCAGTTCCGACGAAGACTTCGACTACAAACGCTACCGCGCCAACCCGAGTTTCGCCGTGCTCAAGGGCGATACCAACTTTACCTGGACCTTCGACAGCGACTGGCAGAGCGCGAGTAAAGCCGCGTTCCAGCTGGCGTCGGGGCCGCTGGTTTCCAACGAACAATTCTCCGCCGGTGGCGCCACTTCGGTACGCGGTTATCTGGCTGCCGAACGCACCGCCGATGACGGCTTCCTGTTGAGCGAAGAGCTGCGCACACCGTCGCTGGCCAAATACGTCGGCGGCTGGATGCAGGACTGGCGCTTCTATGCCTTCGCCGAAGGCGCGCAACTCTACCTGCGCGACGAACTGCCGGACCAGGACGCCAATTACGCCCTGGCCAGTGTCGGCCTCGGCACCCGCGCCAGCCTGAGCAAATGGCTGTCCGGCAGCCTCGACTGGGGCTATCCGCTACTCGAAGGGCCGAACACCTCGAAACAGGAATCGCGCCTGCACTTCAACCTTCAGGCCACTTTCTAACAAGGAGCACTTCCATGCAGCGCCTTTTCCTTTCGTTGTTGATCTGCCTGGGCTTCGTGCTCCCGGCCACGGCTCAGGCCTGGTGGCAGGACGACTGGCATTACCGCAAACAGATCGCCGTCGACACCACGCCGCAAGGCGCCGCGATCAATCAGGCCCTCGGTCGTACCGCGCTGCTGGTGCGCCTGCACACCGGCAACTTCACGTTTGATGGCGTAAAAGAGGACGGCTCGGACCTGCGCTTCGTCGCCGCCGATGACAAGACCGTGCTCAACCACCAGATCGAAAGCTTCGACGCGCTGATGGGCATGGCGCTGATCTGGGTTGATGTGCCGAATGTCGAGGGCGGTCAGCGTCAGGACATCTGGATGTACTACGGCAACCAGAAGGCGCCGGCCACCGGCAATGGCCAACTGACGTTCGATCCGAATTACACCGCGCTCTATCACTTCGACGGCGCTACTGGCACCCCGGCGAAAGACACCACCGCTTACGGCAACACCGCGCAGAGCGCGACCGGCGCCGCCATCGACGGCGTAGTAGGGCGTGCCTTGCAGTTCAGCGGCCAGCCGCTGCTGTTGCCGGCCAGTCCGTCGCTGCAGCACAACGCTGGCAGCGCTTTCACCTTCAGTGCCTGGCTGCGTCTGGATCAGGCCAATGGCGAGCAACTGATCCTGGCCCGCCGCGAAGGCTCCAACAGCCTGCTGGTTGGTGTGAATCAGGGCGTGCCATTTGTGGAAATCGATGGCCAGCGCGCCGTCGCTACGCAGCCACTGAATCCGGGCCAATGGCAGCACGTCGCACTGACCGCTGAAGGCGCGAAAGTGACGCTGTACATCAACGGTCGCGAAGGCGCGGCACTGGCTCAGGCGATGCCGGCCTTCAATTCGGTCATGGCCATCGGCGCCGATCTTCATGAAGGTCCTTTCCAGCCGTTCGTAGGCGCCATTGACGAGTTGCGGCTGTCGAAAGTCGCCCGCCCGGCGCCGCTGCTTTTGGCCGACGCCACTTCCCAGGGTGCCGAGTCGAAACTGGTCGCCTATGGCGTCGATGAAGAACAGTCCGGCTTCGGTTTCGGCAGCCTCGGCTTCCTGCTCAACGCGGTGCCGGTGGATGCCTGGGTGATCATCGCGGTGCTGGTGCTGATGATGTTCCAGTCGTGGATCATCATGCTGCGCAAGAATCGCACCCTCAGCCGTGTCACCGCCGCCAACGAAGACTTCCGCGTGCAATTCGCCAAGGTCGGCACCCGCCTGGAAATGTTCGCCGACGACACACAACTCGCCCAGCGTTTGCAGCACTCGCCGCTGTGGCGCCTGTATCAAGTGGCGGTGAAAGAAATCCGCACCCGCCGCGAGCAGGGCGCCGATACCTCGTCCGTTTCCGCCGCAACCATCGAAGCCATCCGCTGCTCGATGGACGGCGTGCGCACCCGTGAAAACCAGCAGCTCAGCTCGAAACTTTCGACCCTGTCCAACGCCATCGCCGGCGGCCCGTACATCGGCCTGCTCGGCACGGTGCTGGGGATCATGGTGGTGTTCCTCGGTACGGCCATGGCCGGCGACGTCAACATCAACGCCATCGCGCCGGGTATGGCGGCAGCCCTGCTGGCCACGGCCATGGGCCTGTTCGTCGCGATCCCGGCGCTGTTTGGCTACAACCGCCTGATCACCCGCAACAAGGAAGTCAGCGCCGACATGCGCGTGTTCGTCGACGAGTTCATCACTCGTCTGGCGGAGATGCATGGCGAAGGCCAGTCCAGTGAAGCGGCGCATCAGCGCGGTCATCACGCCAACCACTCCGTACCGGCCTGAGGAGCACTGACATGGCGTCCGTAAATGCCTCCCACGACGATGACGAAGATGCCGCAGTGGACAGCATCAACATCACGCCACTGGTGGACGTGCTGATGGTGGTGCTGGTGATGTTCATCCTCACCGCTACTGCGCAGGTCTCCGGGATCCAGATCAACCTGCCCAAGGCCAGCGCCGCCGTGTCGCTGTCGGAGGCCAAGACCAAGGCGATTTCGGTCAACGACGGCGGCCAGGTGTTCCTTGACGCCTACCCGGTGACCTTGCCGGAGCTGGAAGAACGCCTGCGCATCGAGAAAGCGCAGAACCCGGACTTCCCGGTGATTGTGCGCGGCGACGCCACGGTGCAGTACCAGAAGGTCATCGAAGTGCTGGATCTGCTGCGCCGGCTCGAACTGTCCCAGGTCGGTCTCGTTACCGGCAAACCGACGCAGGGCTGAGTGATGACTGCACAACTGCCAATCGAGCCTTTGCCGGTGAAGAAGTCGCCACTGCGTTACGTGAAGTGGGGCGCCGGGCTGCTGTTGAGCGCCGTCGTGGCATTCCTGTTGTGGCAGTGGGCCAACGACATGAGCGGCATCCGCCGGGAAGCGCCGAAGGTGCCGACGATCATCCCGTTGCCGCCACCTCCACCTCCGCCGCCGGAAAAACCGCCGGAGCCGGAAACCCCGGTCGAGGAAAAAATCGTCGAGCCCGAGCCAGCGCCCGAGCCGCAAGAGGTCAAGCCCGAGGAAGAAGCACCGCCATCGCCGGCCGACGACCTGGCCAACCCGATGCAGATTGACGGTGACGCCCAGAGCGGCAGCGACGCCTTCAACATCGGCGCGGGCAAGGGCGGCGGCATGGCGGGTTCCGGCGGTGGGCGACTGGGCAACGGCACCTACAGCCAGTTCCTCGCGTTCACCTTCCAGAAGCTGCTGCGCGAGAACCCCGACCTGCGCAACCTGGCGTTTTCGCTGCAGGCCGATGTGTGGCTGAGCAGCGTCGGGGAGATCACCCGGGTCGAGCTGATCAAGTCCAGCGGCAACCCCGAGATTGACAGTCAGGTGCTGGCCGCCTTGCGTAACGCGCCCCACCTGAGCGAACGGCCACCGGCCTCCTTCACCTTGCCTGTGCGCATGTCCCTGCAAGGGCGGCGTCCGGGTTAACCGAATTCATAAAGCTGTATGAAAAGGAGTTGTGTGCAGATGATTTCCAACGTGAATCGATTGTCCCTGGCGATCGGCATGGTCATCGCGACCCTGGTCGGTCAGGCCGCGGCAGCGCCTGCGCCCTCGGAGAACGCCACGATCAATCTGATCCGCTTGCTGGTCGAGCAGGGCATTCTGAAACAGGACAAGGCCGACGCACTGATCGCCCAGGCCCAGAACGAAGCGGCCCAGGCCAAACAGGCTGCGGCGTCTACCGCTGTGGCCGCCGGGCCGGTCGCCGCGCCGGGCGATGTGCGGGTGCAATACGTGCCAGCCGCGGTGCGCGACCAGATCCGTGATCAGGTCAAGGCCGAGGTCATGGCCACCGCCAAGCAGGAAAACTGGGCGGCGCCCAATACATTCCCGGACTGGGCGTCGCGCATCAGCTTCGACGGCGACATTCGCCTGCGTGACGAATCGCGCTACTACTCGGGCAGCAACAGCAACGAAATCGTCGACTTCGCCAAGCTCAACAACAATGGCCCGTACGACGTGAACCCCAACAGCAGCACCGCGTTGCCGCCGTTGCTCAACACCCGCGAAGACCGCGAAAACCTGTTCCGCCTGCGCGCCCGGCTGGGCATGAAAGCGGTGATCTCGCCGGAATGGACCGCCGGCATCCGCATCGGCACCGGCTCGGACAACAACCCGGTGTCGACCACCCAGAACCTCGGCGGCGGCTTCTCGAAAAAGGACATCTGGCTCGATCAGGGTTACCTGACCTGGAAGCCGTCGGATGAACTGACCCTGACCGGTGGCCGCTTCGCCAATCCGTTCATGTCCACCGACATGCTGTATTCCAACGACCTGAACTTCGACGGCGTGGCGGCGATTTTCGACCACAAGCTCAGCCGCGACTGGGGCGTATTCGGCACCGTCGGCGCGTTCCCGGTGGACTACACCAACGACGCCACCACCAGCAACGGCTTCGACAAGGAAGAAAGCGACAACAAATGGCTGTACGGTGCGCAGATCGGCGCCAAATGGGCGATCAACAGCAACAATCGCTTGAAAGGTGCGCTGGCCTACTACCGCTTCGACGACATCGAAGGCCAGCGCTCGAGCCCTTGCGAACCGTGGGCTGGCGCACCGGGCTGCGACAGCGACGGCACGCGCGCGGCCTTCATGCAGAAGGGCAACAGCGTGTTCCTGCTGCGTGACATCACGCCGAACCCGCTCAACCCGACCACCACGGCGCAACCGCAATTTGTCGGCCTGGCGTCCGAGTTCAACCTGCTCGACCTCAACGTGGTGTGGGACGCCGACCTGCCGGAAGACTTCAAACTGCGCAGCCAGGGCAACTACATCCACAACCTCGGTTACGACGAAGGCGACATGCGCAAGCGTGCGGCGGGGCAGATCGTCAACAACCTCGACAGCAACGGCAACATCGAAAGCGGCGCCAATGCGTGGATGGTCCAGTTCACTCTCGGCAATGCGCTGGAGCTGAAGAAGCAGGGCGACTGGAACCTGTTCGCCGGCTACAAGTACATCCAGCCGGATGCCCTGCCGGACGGCTTCAACGACTCGTCGTTCCACCTCGGCGGCACCAACGCCAAGGGCTACTTCCTGGGCGGCAATTACGGTCTGGCGAAGAACGTCTACGCCACCGGCCGCTGGCTGAGTTCGGAGGCGGTGTATGGCGCGCCGTTCGACATCGACGTCATGCAGCTTGAGATCAACACGCGCTTCTAAGCGCCGGGAGAGGGTTATGAAAATCCGCTTTTTATGGCTTGGACTCGGGATGTTGATCGCCACCGGGGCGAGCGCCGAAGGCATGGAAGAACGCCTGCGCACGCAATTGCGCAGCACCACCCAACAGCTGCAAACCCTGCAAAGCCAACAGGCCCAGGCCAGCGCCGCGCAACTGGCGGCGCAGAACGAAGCCAAGGCTGCGCAGGCACAAATCAAGCAATTGACCGCCGAACTGGCCAAGGCCAAAGGCCTCGCCGAACAACTGGCCGGGCAGCAGCAAAGCCTGCACAGCCAGGCCCAGGCGCAAGTCGCGGCCAGCAACGAGCAGACCGGCAAATTCAAGAAAGCCTATGACGAGTTGTTGGTCATGGCCCGTGCCAAAGAGGCAGAACGGTCTAAGCTTCAAGCGCAATTGGCTGAACGTGACACACAAGTGCAGCAATGTTCGGTCAAGAATCAGCAGATGTACGGCGTGGCCAAGCAGATTCTCACCGCCTACGAAAACATCGATGTGGCCGAGGTGATGAAGATCCGCCAGCCCTTCGCCGGCAGCGCCCGGGTCAAGTTCGATGAACTGGCTCAGGGCTTTGGCGACGAACTGTACAAGACTCAATTCGATGCGCCGCAAGCCGCGATCGCGCACTGATTAAAAGACTCATGGACAAGGAAGAAGTAATGACTCAATTGATCTCCCACGTATCCCCGCAATCCCTGACCGACGTACTGCAAGCCGCCGGTTACCGCGTCAACCAGACCGAACAGAACGGCATCGTCCAGTTGCTCAGCGCCAGCCAGGGCATCGGTTATGCCGTGCGTTTCGGCAACCCGGCGGTGGCGGAGCAGGGCAGCTACGTCGACTTCACCTTCAGCTGCGCCTTGCGCGTGCAGGGTGAATTGCCGGCCGGTGTGGCCGAGCAGTGGAACGCGACCCGCCGGTTTGCCCGGTTGTCGTTGCAGGGCGAGTTTCTGGTGATGGAAATGGACGTGGTGGTAGCGGCCGGCGTCAGCAATGACCACCTGCGCGGCAACCTGGAATTGTGGGATCGCCTGCTTCAGGAGTTCATCGTTTACCTGCGTGATTTCACCCAAAGCGCTGCCGTTGCCCAGGCACCAAAAGTTGAGCAAGAGGAAGTCGCGCTGTGACAAAACCTGCCATGGTAATCAGCGCCGCTGCGGTGGCGCTGTTGGTGGTGGCCGTGGCGCTGGTGGTGCGGCCGGGCAATGACCCGGTCGCCGCCCAGCAACCGGCGCCGGTGATTGCGGCGAACAATGAACCGGCAGTAGCCAGATTAGGCAAGCAGCAGGTTTCGCCGGAGGAATTGCAGGCGTTGCTGGCGGCTGTTCCACCGCAAACCCGCGAGCAACTGCGCGGTAATCGTGAGGCGCTCGAGCGCTGGATTCGTTCACGTCTGGCCGAAAAAGCCGTGCTGGAACAGGCCGATGCCCAAGGCTGGGCGCAGCGCCCGGACGTGGTGCGGCAGACCCGCGCCGCCACCGAACAGATCGTGTTTCGCGACTATTTGCAGTCGGTGAGCCAGGTGCCGGCGGATTACCCGAGCGCTGCCGAGTTGCAGCAGGCGTATGACGCGGGCAAGGCCAATTGGCAGACGCCCGCGCTGTATCGGGTCAGCCAGATTTTCCTTGGGGTGAATGAGCCACAGAATCTTGAGGTGGTGCGCAAACAGGCGACGGAGTTGAGCAAGAAAGCCCAGTCGAGCCCGGCGGACTTTGCAGCGCTGGCCAAGGAGTTTTCTCAGGATCGCCTCACGGCCGAACGCGGGGGCGACACCGGCCTGCAACCGTTGCAGCAACTGGTGCCGGAAGTACGTGGCGCCGTGGCACGACTCAAGGTTGGTGCGGTCTCCGATCCCGTTCAAAGCAGCGCCGGTTTTCACGTGATCAAACTCACCGAACAACAACCGGCCCGCACCGCGACCCTCGACGAGTTGCGCGATCAACTGACCCAGGCCTTGCGGGCACAGCGTCAGGAACAGATCGCCCAGGCCTATCTGGACGGCATGCTCAATACCGCGACGCTGAGTATCGACGGGGCCGAGCTCAATAAGGTGCTGGAGAGCAAACCTTAAGCGCTGCACACCAAAACAAAGATCGACAGGGAGTCATCGATGTCATTCACCGAACCCGCAGCACGACAGAGCAGCGCCGATTTTCGCTGGCCCCGGGACAAGGACGAACCCTGGCTGGCGCAAGCGGCGACGCTCGACGGCGACGTCGCCCAATACTTTCTGGTCAGCGCCCGTTGCGGCTGCTTCATGCAGGCGGCTCGCAGCCTCAACGTGCGCTCGACCCTGCTGCGCAAACAACTGGCGCAGCTCGAACAGCAACTGCAATGCGCGTTGTTCAGCTTTCAGGGCAGCGCCCTCAGCCTGACCCGCGAAGGCCAGCAATTGCAGGCGCAACTGGTTGCCCTGGCCCACGAACGCAAACTACCGGTGATCGAGCAACCCCTGATCAGGCTGGCCGTCGCCGAATCGATCCTGCACGACATCCTAGGCCGCGACCTCATTGCACTGCTGCGCCGCAACGCCAGCGTGCGCCTCGAGATCATCGCCCTCGACAGCGAACTGGCCCTGCGCGCCGTCAGCGCCGACATCGTGCTGTGGCTGGCCCACGGCGACACCCCGCACCCCGGCCCGACCTTCGCCACCAGCGAACCGCAACGCCTTGCACAACTGGAATATCAGCCGCACATCGCCAAACGTTACTCCCGCGTCACCGCACGCCCGGAAAGTCCGGATGACCTCGCCGATTTCATGCTGGTGCAATGGCAGCACGATCGGCAGATCGACAGCTTTCGGCCGTGGAATGAGCTGGTTGAACAACGGCTGGCTGGGGTGGTGCAGATGCAATCCTATGAGCTGATGCTGGAGATGATTCGTTGCAGCGCGTGCATTGGGTTGTTGCCGATGTACATGAGCCGGTTTGATCGCGGGTTGGTGGCGTTGCCGGGGTTGTTTGAGGAGGCGATGCGGTTGCAGGCTTGGTTGGCGGTGAATAGCGAGTCGGAGATGGTGGGGGAGGTGCAGGTGCTGGTTGAGTTGATCAGGCGCACTTTCAGCGAGCGGGGGGAGTGGTTTGAATAGCTGAATAGAGAAGGACGGATTATTCGCTTAAATAAATCTGAGAATCATCTGGCCGGCCTCCCCACCTCACGGAGGTGGCGCAAAATTCAAGGTGCGAACTTAGTCTTTTGCGTAGGAGGCCGTGATGAAATTCTGTGGCATAGACCTGCATTCGAACAACAGTGTTGTGGTGGTTACCGACGAAACGGATCGAGTACTGGTCAGTCGACGTTGCCCCAACCAGCTAACGCCAATCCTTTCGCTGCTCGAGCCTCACCGTGCTGAATTGGTTGGCGTCGTGGTTGAGTCCACCTACAACTGGTATTGGTTGGTCGATGGCCTCAAGGCAGCGGGCTTTGAGGTGAAGCTGGCCCATCCCGTGGCGATGAAACGCTACGACGGTTTGAAGCATTCTGACGACAAGGATGATGCGACTTTCCTGGCTCATTTGCTGCGACTCGGGATTTTACCGACCGGATATATCCATCCGCCGCAAGAACGTGCGCTGCGAGATTTGGCACGCAAACGTATTCAACTGGTACGCAGCCGGACTCAGCACATTCTGTCCGTCGAGAACATCATGGCGCGCCAGTTTGGCCAGCGGTTGAGCTGCAATGAAGTCAAAGGGCTGTCAGCCACATCCGTCGACAGGCTGGGCCTGCCGACGGATGTGGCTCTGGCAATGAAAGCGAATGTCGCCATTGTTCAGGCATTGCAGATCCAGATTGATTTTCTTGAAGAGCGATTACTGCACGAAGCCTATTTGCGCCCGGAGTTTTCTTTGTTGAAAACGATGCCCGGAATTGGCGAAGTGCTGGCCACGGTCATCATGCTGGAAACCGGAAATATTGAGCGCTTTGCCGACGTAGGCCACTTCGCCTCTTACGCTCGCTGCGTAAAAAGTGCGCATTACTCCAACGGCAAAAAGAAAGGTGAAGGCAACGCCAAGAACGGCAACGCTTATTTGATCTGGGCTTATATCGAAGCGGCTAATTTCGCCCGGCGCTTCAGCGAGGATGCCAAACGCTTTTTCGAGAAGAAGAAAGCCAAGACCAATGCCGTGGTCGCTACCAAGGCACTGGCACACAAGCTGGCGCGAGCGAGTTATCACATCCTGAAGGAGAAACAGCCTTTTGATGCCAGACGCTGTTTCGCCTGAGGGACGAATGAGGTGATGGTTGGCCAACCAAAAAGGGACTGGGCTCGAACCACTAAATCTGAGTGGCGACCGACCATCACCGCCTGAGTGTGTTGTAACCGGGTCGTCTGCCAGGTGAGCCAGCTGGGACTGGACGTGTGTTTTGCACGAGCCACAGTTCTGTGACACGTTTTGGACGCATTGGCAGCACCAACGTTTCTCTGGGGCAGTTAACTGCCAGGGCGGTGCAGGTTGTATCGCTACCGCTTGATCCAAATGGGTGTCTGGCACGACTCGTTCGTAGCCAATGAAGAGGAAACGGGTTCGACGGGTTCAACCGATCAGGTTGAGTGGGAGAGCAAACCCTACAGTTGAAAACTGCAGGGCGCGGTGGCTTTTAACCTTGACTTGAGACCGGCTAATGGG